>NZ_CEYADA010000006.1:0-245310 GCF_982780845.1 Thalassococcus sp. | reverse complement strand
TACAGGAGCTTTATCAGACATCGTTAAGACCTCACTTCTTCTTGGACGTCGACGCACTGGTCGCGAGATTACGGAACTTTTCATTCATGCCAACAGCCAGAAGAAGCATGATACCGATAATCAGGTTCGACGAATTGCGGTCGATGGCGGTGAAGTCGATGCCTTTGTTCACGATGGCAAATGTCAGTGCGCCAACAAAAATGCCCGCCACCGATCCGAAACCACCGGTCAACAAAACACCGCCCACCACAACGCTTACGATGATATTAAAGATGTCGTTCATCCCCCCCCGACACTTGGGCCGAGTTGAACAGGATCGAGTGACACATCCCGACAAATGACGCGGCAGTAGCCGTCATGATGTACAGCAAGATCGTCATGCCATTGACCGGAATACCGGCGTTGCGCGCGCTCTCCTTGTCGCCGCCGATGGCATAGATCCAGTTGCCGTATTTTGTGTGGTGCATGAAGAACCAGAAGATCACAGCAAGGATCACCCACCACACAATGATCACCTGATGGCTGCCACCGAACATCAGGTTGCCAAAGATCGTCTTGGCCCAGTCCGGCGCGTTCAGCGGCACAGACGCACTGCCCGTCAAAAGCCGCGAGCCCGCCAGCACGACGCCCTGCATCGCCACAAGCGTGGCCAGCGTGATGATCAGAGGCGGCACAGATGTGCGCACCGCCAGAATGCCGTTGATCGATCCGACCAAGACGCCAATCGCCAGCGCCCCCAGAATGCCGAAGACGATAGGAAGATCGTAATGGCCTGAGATAATGGCGGTCGTCATCGCACCCGCAGGGATCATGGCTCCGATAGAAATGTCGATCTCGCCCGAGATCATCAAAGGGCCGACGGGCAAGGCAACAATGCCGATCCGCGCGGCGTAGTTCACCCAGCTTGCAGCGCCGAAAAGCTTATCCAGCTCGACACCAGCAAAAACGTAGAACACCAGAACACCAATCAGACTTACGATGGATGCGGCAGCGGGGCGGCGTAGTAGCACAGCGAAATTTTCCATGTTTGCGCCCCTATTTCTTTGCCGCCGCGCTGGTGGCCATTGCGCGGAAACGGTCGTTGGACAGGACGGCAGCAAGAAGAAGCGCGCCTGTGATGATGAACTGGATGTTCGGGTCTAGTCCGGCAAAGAAGATGCCTTGGTTCACGACCGCAAATGTCATGGTGCCCAAGAGGATACCGATGATTGATCCCGCGCCCCCTGTCAGGAGGACGCCGCCAATCACCACACACATGATCGAGTTAAAGATAAACGCCTGACCGCCAGCGACCTGAGCCTGCTGGTACGTCATGACCTGCAAAACCCCCACCAGAGCAGCGCAGAAGCCCGACGCCATGAAAAGCGCAATCGTCATCTGACTCGTCGGGATCCCTGCATTGCGCGCGCTTTCCTTGTCGCCGCCGATGGCAAAAATCCAGTTGCCCCAAGGGGAAACGTGCAGAGCATAAAAGAACACCGCAACAAGCCCGAGCCACCAGAAGATCGAAACACTGAATCCTTTCACGAATTGGCCCATCAGGCTTTTCGTCAGGGGATCAGGAACATAGGAAACGGATGTCGAACCTTTGATCAGAACAGCAAACCCAAGGGTCAGGCCCATGACCGCGAACATCACGCCAATGGTGACTATCAACGAAGGAATGGTCGTCCGAGTGACCAACAGCCCGTTGACCAGACCAATCGTCAATCCAACGCCAAGGCCCGCCAGAATGGCGACAATCGCAGGGGCATCATAATGCCCCCCAACATCGCCATCATCATGGATGCGGCAGGCACGATCGAACCGACGGAAATGTCGAACTCGCCCGCGATCATCAACAGGCCAACCGGCAGCGCGATGATGCCGACTTCGGCTGCGATGTTCAGCCAACTCGACCAGCCTGGTAAGCCCAGAAAGACCGGACCGCCAAGCACGGCGAAGAAAATGTAGACGACGATGAATCCGATCAGAGAGCCGGTTTCCGGACGTCTTGCGAGAGCCCCAAGAGAAATTCCTTTGGGGCCGTTTCCGTTGTGAGACGACATATTTGCTTTCCTTGGCCCGACGAGCCCCGGAGGTTTTATACCATAAGTCGGAGCTATGGGGGTGAGACCGCCCGTTCTGTGCAGGCGGTCTCACGTTTCAGTCGAATTCACGGCTACCCGCCGTGAACGACTTTCTCGATTAGCGGGCGCCCGCCTCGACGCCTGCGATCACCAGATCAACGTTGCTGGCATCGATCACGCCCGGACCTGTGAGGATTTCACGTGTCGGGATCGTGGTGCCGTACATGACGTGGTTGTTAAGGATGGAAACCGCAAAGAAGCCCTGCTGGTCGGTCGCGCAGGCCTGTGTACCGGCCTTGATGTTGGCAAGGATCGAGTCGTTAAAGTTCATGCCACAAACGTGGACAGAACCTGTTTTACCAGCCTGCTGGATGCCGCTGATGGTCGCGTTCGAGTCCTGATCGCCAATCGCGAACATAGCAGTGATGTCGGGGTTCTGCAGAAGGTGCGCGCGCACGGCCTGCGCCACAGCAGTCGAGTCGCCGAACGCTGTCGCCGGAAGCTGAAGTACGGAACCTGTGCCGCCGTTTTCGGCCAGACTGTCGTTAAAGCCGCTGCAGAACGCTTCGATGTTGGCCGCACCCGGCAAGGTGTTGACGCATGCACCGTTACTGTGGCCCGCTTTCGCCAGATACTCGCCACCCGCATAGCCGGACTTATAGTCAACCGCGCCGACGTAGTTCAGAGCGCCCAGACGATCAGCCGCTTCGATACCACCCGCGTTGTAGATGACCAGCGGGATGCCAGCCGCAACAACAGCTTCAAACGCCGAGTCCATCGCCTCGGGGACCCAGTTCGGGCCAACGATCGCGTCTGCGCCCTGGTCAATCGCCTGACGGATCAGTTCCGCCGCGTCCGGACCAAGGTTGTCGTAGTTCTGCGGACCTAGCCATGTAACCGAGCCACCTTGGGCTTCGGCAACCTTACCCGCATCTTACGCGCCCATTTTGACACGCGACCAGAACGGATCGTCCGGTTTACCACCGACCACGAAGATATCTGCCGCCATTGCGGACGTCGCCATTAGCGCCGTCGTCGTCGCGATCATTAGGGTTTTCATCATAGTCATTCCAGGTCTCCTCCCTGAGTATTGCTGCCGTTCTTTGAACAGCATCTTGGAATTTGGTTAAGTCCGTTATTCCGCGGGCGTTTGACTCGCCTTCTTTGCATTCAACCGCTCTTTTTTCTTACGGAAGCGCTCTTTCATTCGCGCGTCGGCCTCTTTCGATCCGTCGTGCCAATAGCCGAACCACTTATCGAGCGGGATGATCCCGTCGGCGCCGTAGTTCACCTCGAAGTACTTGTGGTGCAGGTAATGGGCGTAGGCGTGGCTATCGATTGCGGTCTCTTCCGTGACCTCGAGCTTTTCGAAACCGATGTGGCCGTTCAGCGCCCCGTATCCGACGGCGTGCATGTTGAACATGAACGCGACAGGGTTTGAGGGCAGAACGAGGTGCCACAGCACTTCGCCAAAGTAGAGAACATGCTCGATCGGATGCATCGACAGCGACGACCACGGGCTCGGGTTGATCGAATTGTGGTGCACCGAATGGATGTGTTTATACAGGAACGGCGTGTGGATCAGCCAATGAATGCAGAAGAAGTGCACTTCATGGATCGCCGGCACGAGGAAGATCAGCACGACAAGCCACAGCCAGTTGTCCTGCCAATCGACCCAGCCAAAGACGTGATAGCCGTTGCCATAGCACCAGAGCATGAAAACTTCGACAGCGGTCCAGATCGGGATACCCGTCAGGAAAGACCGCAGGAAGTTGTCCAGGTTCTGGCTTTTGAACCAGAAAACGTCCGACGGGTTATCTGCCGGAAACTTGTGATTGTACCGCCAGCGGTCGCCCTGAATCCGTTTGACGTAGTAGAAGAACTCGATCGCGCCATAGAGCACGAAAATGCCGGCCATGTTGACGAACAACAACCAAAGCGCCCAGTCCCAAGAGAACGTCGACAGAGTCTCGCGGTCCGGAATGACGAACCACAAATAAAGAAATGCCGTTGCCATGTGAAAGGCGTTCCACGGCCAGACAAGACCCACCAGAAACTGGCCCATCTTACCCCACTGGCCCGTCCAATAAGGCGCCACTTGCAGCGTTTCGTTTGGCGTCCAGTTGCCGCGTTTGTCGCGTGTTCCGTACTGACTGTCGTCCACTAATCGATCCTCCCCAAAATCGCACCAAGCGTGAATCGGGCCGGTGCGAAGTCAGAAAATCTTGACAGAACGCCGCACTTTCCATCAAGAAATATGGATCATATAGGCTCATTTTGGTTCATTTTGATCCACTAAAAATCGACAGGAATGACACGAAATGACACAAGAATTTTCGGCAAAACGCCCTACTATCAAGGACCTGTCGCAAGCCGCCGGTGTTTCAGTGACCACAGTCAACCGAGTGATCAACTCGCCCGATCTCGTACGTCGGCAAACCCGCGAATTGGTTCTAAAAGCGGCAGAAAAAATCGGCTTCTACGGTGTCGGTTCGATCCAAGATTCGTTGCGGCGCAAGGAACAGGTGTTCAAACTGGGGGTGTTGCTTCAGCAAAAGAACCGCACCTTCTACCGTGATCTTGCAAAGGCACTCAGCAAAGCAGCCGGTGAATTCGCAGGTGGTCGGGTCGAACTGAAAATCCAGTTTATGGATGACCTTTCACCGGACAATGTCGCAACCCAACTGGTTCAGCTGGGCCGCCATGTCGACGCTGTCGGCTTGGTCGCAGCAGAACATCCTATTGTGTCAGATGCCATCGACACCCTGCATCAATCAGGCGTGCCCGTATTCGGGCTGATCGCATCGCTCACTGCCAACGCGAGCGTGGGATATGTCGGATTGGATCATTTCAAAGTCGGACGCACTGCGGCGTGGGCATTTGACAAGATGTGCCGTGGGCCGGGGAAAATCGGCATTCTGGTGGGCAATCACCGCTACCGAAATCAGGAATCCAACGAAAGCGGCTTCCGGTCGTATTTCCGCGAACACAACAGCGAATTCACACTGCTCGAAGCGCAAACGACCTATGAAACGGCGGCTGTGGCCGAGGAAATCGTTGAGAAGATGTTTCAAGACCACACCGACCTGTGCGGCCTGTTCGTTTCCGGCGGCGGGATACGCGGTGCAATCAACGCGTTGCGGGCCCGAAAGCTTCCCAAAGGGTTTGTAAGCGTCGGGTACGAACTGATCGACGAAACACGCTCGGCGCTGATCGACGGAACGCTAAGCATGGTCATTTCGCACCCGATGGAAACATTCGCACGGGCAACAATCGCGGCCATGACGGACGCTGTCCTGTCAGACCCCAACAGCAGCCTCAAAATCGCAAACTTGGGCTTTGACATCTACACGCCCGAAAACATCTGAGCGCAAGCATCATAAGACCACTCCTCAAAACGAGGCCAATCAGACGCCGCCCATAGCGCGCATGAAAAACCTCGCGAACAATCGAAGATAGAGCCTGTATGGCGCGTGAAACCAACATGCACTGGCTTAGCCCCATTAGCGCCCAAAGACGGATAAGTTATCATTGATTGTCGAAGCCCTCTCAAAGTAGAAGCTTCGGGCGACAAAGAGGATGCACAATGGCTGAACAACAAGGCGATCCACGCCACCTAGAGACACTGGATCGCGATCTCGATCGCTTGTCTAAACTTGAAACAGCGACAAGCTACGTCGGACGGCCTCTTGTTGGCCCCGGCATTTCGTTAATTTTCGTCGTCTTGGCCGGCCTTGCCGCCATGCTGTTCTTTGGTGATGCCAACAACTCGGTTGTAGTCATTATCGCGGCCTGTTTTGGCGCCTACATGGCGTTGAACATCGGTGCCAACGATGTTGCAAACAACATGGGTCCGGCGGTTGGCGCGAATGCACTAAGCATGGGCGGTGCCATCGCAATCGCGGCCATCTTCGAAAGCGCCGGCGCGCTTGTAGCGGGTGGTGACGTGGTTTCGACCATCGCCAAAGGCATCATCGAACCCACCAGCATGGGCACCGCCGAAGTGTTCATCTGGGCAATGTTGGCCGCACTTCTGTCTGCCGCGCTTTGGGTCAACCTTGCTACATGGGTTGGCGCACCAGTTTCCACGACGCACTCTGTCGTGGGTGGCGTTATGGGCGCAGGCATTGCCGCAGCCGGTTTCGCCGCGGTGAACTGGCCAACAATGAGCGCGATCGCCGCCAGCTGGGTCATTTCCCCCGTTCTGGGCGGTGTGATCGCCGCGCTTTTCCTGGCGTTGATCAAATCCCGCATCATTTATCAGGACGACAAAATCGCCGCTGCACGCAAGTGGGTTCCGATCCTTGTCGGCATCATGGCGGGTGCTTTTGCGACCTATCTGGCGCTGAAAGGCCTTAAGAAGATCATCA
Source organism: Thalassococcus sp. (assembly GCF_982780845.1). Classification (NCBI taxonomy): domain Bacteria; kingdom Pseudomonadati; phylum Pseudomonadota; class Alphaproteobacteria; order Rhodobacterales; family Roseobacteraceae; genus Thalassococcus; species Thalassococcus sp. Next base: position 238,871 of record NZ_CEYADA010000006.1, on the reverse strand, counting down.
AGATCGACCTGCCGACAGCACTGATCATCGGTGCGATCGTTGGCGCAGGCATCTGGGCGATCATGATCCCGGTCATTCGCAAACAGTCTCAGGGTCTGGAAAACCGCAACAAATCTCTGAAGGTTCTGTTCGGCATTCCTCTGGTGGTTTCTGCCGCCCTTCTAAGTTTTGCACATGGCGCAAACGACGTTGCGAACGCTGTCGGCCCGCTGGCGGCCATTGTTCAGGCGTCTCAGTCCGGCAACTTCACCGAAGCCGTCAGCATTCCGATCTGGGTCATGGTAATCGGCGCCTTCGGCATTTCTTTTGGTTTGTTCCTGTTCGGGCCCAAACTGATCCGGATGGTTGGCAGCCAGATCACGAAACTCAACCCGATGCGCGCCTACTGCGTGGCGCTGTCTGCGGCCATCACAGTGATCATCGCAAGTTGGCTCGGCCTGCCTGTCAGCTCGACCCACATTGCTGTGGGTGCTGTATTCGGCGTCGGGTTCTTCCGCGAATGGGATGCGGAGCGTCGGATCAAGAAAGCCCGTATTGCGATGCCATCGCGTCCTGTTTACGCGCCCGAAGAACGCCGCCGCAGAAAGCTCGTGCGCCGGTCTCACTTCATGACAATCGTTGCGGCTTGGGTCATCACAGTGCCCGCAGCCGCCGCCCTGTCCGCTGCGATCTTCTTCCTGATTTCGTCGCTTTCGGGGTCGATCTAAACGATCCTAAGGGGTCAGCGCACGAGGCTCCTGGAGCCTTAAACACCATTAGAAACAGCCCGCTTTGCGGGCTGTTTTCTTTTGCAGCCAACCCATAGCCGCAGCATATTTTGGAGACTATTTCGATGCGTGTTGTTTGCCTGACAATGTGACACCTCGCGCCCATCTCTCGGTCACATCGCCAAAGCAGTCGTGGATCGAGTCATCGGCGATTGTACTGCCGTTTGTCAGGCGTCCTACGATCGACAGGCCCACAACCTGATGACCGTTTTGATTGATAGCGGCCCCGTCCGGCATGCAGTGCGCCCCTGCCCCGTCATAGATTGGCACGAGCGTGCCATCCTCGACCAAACCTTGGATAACCGGTTCCGAAACCTCGTCGATCACAGGCGGCGGTAAGACGCTGTCAATCATGACCGAAGCCGTCACCGCGCCCTGATCCGCCTCTAGCATCCAGCCATCGTGAGACAGTTCAATACTTGGGTCCTCGGCCGCAAAAGGCGTGACCAAACCGGCGTCGATCAGGATAAGAAGCTGGCGCAGGTTGTCGACCGGCGCGCCGTAGGAGTATCGCTTCAGCCCCTCATCGAATGCGACGAGCGACTTGGCGATATCTGCGTTGGTTTCTTGCCCATCGAAAATCGCACGAAGGCTAGCCTGCCATTTGCGCCAAACCTGTCCTAGCGTAAATCCAATAGAAGGGGGGCAAGCGACCTCGGCCTCTTTCAAGTTGCCTTCGATTGCCTCGACAGTGCCGCGTGTTTCCTGTTGGCCCGCTTGCTGTAATTCCATGGTCAGCCAGCTATCGATTGCGGTTTCATCTGCGGCAGCGCCTGTTTCACTCAGGATGCGCGACACGACGGGCTTCAGTACTTCAAAAATCCCAGTCAATCCTGCGTCGCCCTGCCGGGACAATACTGCCCTCAAGGCCGTCTCGAACGATTTCGTCTCACCTTCGGTCGGATCAAAAAGCGCGTCGATGTCTCGAGAGGCTGGCTTGGGTGCAGGTGCGTGCCCATCCAACGAAAACGGCACAATCACTGAAGGTTCGCGTCCTGATGCAACATACCGACCATCAACAAACTGCCCGCCAAGGCCAAGCGTCAGCATGCGGATTACATCCAACGACGACAGCCCAAGACCACGGATCGCGACCGACCTGCCCGCCCAGTCGGACGCGGACTGGATCAGGGATTTGCCCGGATAAGCGGCGGTAAAGTCCAGACCCTGAGAATTTGCATGCTCACGCCATCGATCCGCCTGATCATCCAAGTCTGTCTTGGGCTGTCCCAGAGACAGCAAAACATGGTCGTAAGGTCCGAAATAACTGCCTTCAGCCGCCAATTGCCAAAGATCATCGTGCCTTACAGCGCGTTCAACCCGAAGCGGGCGGAGAGTGACCTTAAGATCATCAGGCAGATTGGCAATCAGAGCCTGAAAACGCTCTGTGAAGTAGGTGCCAAGCACCGATCTGGGCACGAAAACCTCTTCGTTCGCTTCGATCTTCTGCACCCACTGCCCGAATGGCGGAACACCTTTGTTTGGCGATTGCGGAAGGTTCACATCACGGATGGGCAAGTTCAGCAAACATACATCAGGCTCGGTCGGGGAAAAGTTCGGCCCGGCAGAGGGCGTCGCGTGCGGATCGAAGATGTCCACGTCTACCGGACAGTCGCCCATCCCCACCTGAACAGAAAGCTTTTCCAAAGCGGCAAGACCCCTTGGCCCGAACCCGACGATTGCAATTTTCATGGGGTCTTGCGTCAAGCTAATCCGCCTTACTTTTTTGAGCTATACCACAGAGGCCAACAACCTTTGTCCAGGTTGGTTCCAATTAATACGGCGATTAAAGAATTATCCCACCAAAAACGCAAAGAGCCAGCCTTCGACGCTTTGACTTGCATCAAGGCATAAGCATCCTCGCCAGTGGCATGTTGTACCAGTAACCTTTGGTATGCGTCCCATTCAGGGCGACGACAGATGGCAAACGGGTGAGCGTTCGGTGGCTGATCAAGAAGGACTGGGATTTGTCACGCGGGGGCTGACCAAAAGCTATGGCGAAGGTCGGTCGAAGGTACACGCGCTGCGCGGGATCGATCTTAGCATTCCGGAAGGCGAAATCGTCGTGATGCTGGGCGCGTCGGGCAGCGGAAAATCAACGCTTCTGAACATTCTGGGCGGGCTTGATCGCCCGACCAGCGGAACAGTCCATTTTCGCGACATTGAACTAGGCGCCTTGTCGGATCGGCAACTGACCAAGTTTCGACGCGATCACGTTGGTTTTGTGTTCCAGTTCTACAATTTGATGCCCAGCCTGACCGCGCTTGAGAATGTCGAACTGGTCACCGAAATCGCCGAAAATCCCATGCCTCCGGAAAAGGCGCTGGATCTTGTCGGGCTGACAAAACGGCTGGATCACTTTCCGTCGCAATTGTCCGGCGGTGAACAGCAGCGCGTAGCGATTGCGCGGGCCATTGCCAAACAGCCCGACGTGTTGTTCTGCGACGAACCGACAGGCGCATTGGACAGCACAACAGGCCGGTCGGTGCTTGAGGTGTTGAACCACGTCAACGCCGAACTGGGTTCGACCGTTCTGATGGTCACCCATGCCGCGAACATCGCGGGCATGGCGCATCGGGTGATCCGCTTGGTGGATGGGCAAATCGGCGAGGTGCAGGTCAACGACGTCAGACAAACCCCAGCGGAGATCGACTGGTGAGCGCGCTTGACCGGAAGATGTTGCGTGATCTGTGGCGGATCAAAGGGCAGGCAATCGCCATTGCATTGGTCATCGCGACGGGTGTCTTGCTTCAGGTGATGATGTCGGGCCTTGTGGCGTCGCTCAGCGAAACGCGGCGCACCTACTATGAACGCAATGATCTTGCCGAGGTGTTCGCGCCAGTGGTTCGCGCCCCTCAGACAGTTCTTGGCCGATTGGCAACAATACCGGGCGTCGATCGTGTCTCGGGCCGTGTGGTCGGCCGCGCTTTGATCGACATCCCAAGCGATCCGGTCCCAATCCAGTCGCGGGCGGTGGGCCTGCCGGACACGGGCGAGCAAATCCACAACGCCGTGTACTTGATCACCGGTCGCTTTCCGGCTGAAAACCACCGTGACGAAGCGTTGCTGCTATCAGGCTTCGCAAGCGCACACGGTTATGGCATCGGCGACTGGATCGACGTGACGATGAACGGGTCACGCCGCTCCATCCGGATTGTCGGGCTTGCACAGTCGCCCGAATTCCTGTTCGTCGCCGCCCCCGGCGAAATGGTCCCAGACCCTGCCCGCTACGGCGTGATCTGGATGCGGCGATCGGCCCTTGCCAGCGCCTACGACATGTCAGGTGCTTTTAATCAAGCGCTGTTTTCCTTGTCTCGCGGCGCATCTTCCGAAGCGGTGATTGATGCAATCGACCAAATCCTGAAGCCCTATGGCGGCACGGGGGCATACGGGCGCAGCGATCTGGTGTCAGATCGGTTTGTCAGCGAAGAGATCGATGGGCTGGCAACCATGGCACGGGCTGTGCCGCCCCTATTCCTCGCGGTGGCGGCCTTCCTTTTGTACATTGTGGTCAACCGGATCGTGCAGGCCGAACGCGAAGAAATCGGGCTTCTGAAGGCCTTCGGATACACCAATCGCGAGGTTGGCATTCACTACACCAAACTGCTGCTGATCATTGCCTTGGCTGGCGCCGTCTTGGGCTGTTTGCTTGGCATCCTGTCAGGCCGGGCCATGATCCCAGTCTACACCACCTTTTATAACTTTCCTTTTCTTGTCTTCCGACCGGACCCTACTTCGTTTGTCATAGGCGCGGTCGCCAGTATTGTATCAGCATCGGCTGGTAGCATCTTTGTTTTGAAACGTATTTTCGCCCTCACCCCGTCCGAGGCAATGCTCCCACCGGCACCGGCGGATTATTCCAAAACCGTCACATTCAAAGGCCGCGCCGCACGTTTATTCGACCAACCGACACGGATCGTGATGCGGGGACTTGCGCGGTCCCCGTGGCGGGCCTTGGCGCTATCTGCGGGCATCGCAGGGGGCATGGCGCTGGCATCCGGAATGACCACTATCTACGGCGCCTTCGACCGTATGATGAACCTTAGTTTCACCGTCATCGACCGGTCAGACGCCACCGTCTACTTCCACAGCCCACTCGGCGAAAAGGCCGCCTATGAGCTTGCTCGGATCCCCGGTGTGATCGCAGTCGAGCCGTTACGTGATGTGGCCGCGACGCTAAAACTGGGGCGTGAACTGCACCGCGGCAGCATTTCCGGCATGGTCGCAGACCCCGAAATCACCCGCGCCATTGACGACACGCTGGCACCGATTGAACTTCCAGCGCGCGGCTTGGTGCTGAGCAAGCCATTGGCCGAAATTCTGGGCGCCGCACCTGGCGATATTCTGAGCGTGGATGTCCGCGAAGGACGCCAGCCGGTTCTGGAAATCCCTGTCACACGGGTCGCCAGCAGCCTGATCGGCGCACCTGCCTACATGCAACTGGACGCGCTGAACAAAGCAATGTCTGAACCGGCGCGGATCACAGGTGCGCATTTGCGGGTCGACGATGCCAAAGCCGATGAAATCTATCGCAAACTCAAGGATATGCCTGCCGTAGCTGGCGTAAGCGTGTCTGAAAATGCACGCGCTTCGTTGCAAAAGTTGATGGATCAGGGCGCGGGATCTGCACGCTACATCATGGGCGCTGTGGCGTTTATCATCACGTTCGGCGTCGTCTATAACGCGGCGCGTATTGCCCAGAATGAACGAGCCCGAGACCTTGCGGCGCTGCGCGTGATGGGATTTTCCAAAAGCGAAACGACGTTTGTACTGCTGGGGGAACTGGCCGTCATCGTCCTGATCGCCCTGCCCGTCGGATCGCTGGCCGGCTACGGGCTGTCGTTTTTGATCGCGAACGGGTTTTCATCAGAACTCTACCAAATACCCGCCTCATACGACCCGTTCAGCCACGGGTTTTCTGCGGCGTTCATACTTGCAGCGGCGGCCATTTCCGGCCTGCTTGTTATGCGTGACCTGAACCGGATGGACCTTGTCGCCGTCCTGAAATCGAGGGATTAACCATGGCCCAAAAGAAACTGTCCCGCTCTGTGCTGATCGGCTTTGCCGTACTCTTGCTGTTAGCAGGGTTATCCTTTGCCTTTTGGCCGCGTGCCACGATGGTCGATCTGGGCAAAGTCACGCGTGGTGATATGCGGCTGACTGTGAACGAACAGGGCAAGACACGCGTTCGGGACGCCTATGTGATATCCATGCCGATTGACGGCCGCCTGTTGCGCGTTCAGGTCTCGCCCGGTGATCCGGTGACAAAGGACGAAACCATCGTTGCGCGTCTGCGATCGGTCAATCCTGCTGCGTTGGACATCCGGACACGGGGCCAAGCCGAAGCTGCCGTCGAAGCCGCGGAGGCATCTTTGAACGTCGCGCGTGCCAATCTTGAAGCCGCCCGCGCAGAAGCCGACCTTGCCCTGTCCGATCTTGATCGGACGCAAAGCCTTGCTGATCGTGGTTTTGCCAGCCCCGCCGCCTTGGATCAGGCCGAAAGTCTGTCGCGTGCGGCGCAGGCCCGTCTTGCAACAGCAACAGCGGCGATCGAACAGCAAGAGGCACAACTGCGCGCGGCACGGGCCCAATTGATCGGCTTTGACGACCCCGACTTTTACGACGTGGAAACAAACGGATCAGGTGAAGACAGGATCATCCACGCACCGACAGACGGCGTGGTTTTGCAAGTGATCCACCAAGACGAAACCACACTAGCCGTGGGTTCACCGATCATGGTGGTCGGCGATATCGGCGAAGGGCTTGAGGTCGTGGTCGAACTGATATCGGTGGACGCGATCAACGTAGGTGTCGGGGCGCCGGTCAACATCGTGAACTGGGGCGGTGCAAGGGTTTTGTCAGGGATCGTGACGCGGGTGGAACCATATGGCGAAACCAAGGTATCGGCGCTTGGTGTCGAAGAGCAGCGCGTGACCGCTGTGATCGAATTGTCCAGCCCGCCGGAAGAACGGCAAGGCCTTGGCCACGGCTACGCGGTTGAGGCGCAGATCGTCACATGGTCGGGCGAAGATGTTCTGAAAGTCCCCTCAAGTGCATTGTTCCGCGAGGGGTCGGATTGGGCGGTTTTCCTTGCCAGCAACGGGGTTACAGACCTGCGCAAGGTCGAGATCGGGCATGACAACGGTCAGGAGGCAGAGATTGTGTCGGGGCTGTCTGAGGGCGATATGGTGGTGCTCTATCCACCTGCTGATTTGCTACCCGGGCAATCGCTGGAACAACGTATTGTAGAATAAGCCTCTTCCGCATTGCGCTATTTCCGGATGATAAATTTCAATTTTAGCGCGTATTGCGAATTATCCGCAAAATTGTCTGATACCGGACGAAAAAATCGGCCAGTCAGAGCCCGGCCATGATTAGTGAGCCGAAACAGAAACGTATCACATCGCAAATATACCAAAATCCTTGTGATTTCGCCTGCTCTGCATCATTCTGGATTTCAAAGCACTCGCGTGCCTAAAAAATTCACCGACAAATTCACCTTTAGGTGGAGCCGATGAAATGCGAGAAGCGGGGGAAACTGAACCGATGCCAGAGCCACATTTGCGGCAACGACTGATTGTGGACTTGGCAGCCTCTCATCAGAGGTTGGATGACCGCGTTTCCCAGTTTGATCTTGGTAAAAAATCGGGTGTGACCGCGTTTCTTTTGATGCACGAAGCCGGATTATCCGTGTTGTCACGCACCCAGCTTTGTCCGGACACATCAACGATGGTCACCGACCTGCATGCGCGCCTGAAATCGGATCTGGCTGCGCATCAGATTGCTTCGTTGTCGACCAATCAATCACTTGCCCTAGACACCCACCCAATGGCCGCGAAATACGTGCTGGCAGGATCGCGTCTTGGCGCCGAAGTATTGAAACGGCGCTGGCTGGATGGCGCAGTTTCAAAAACGGGTTTCGGAGAAGCCTATATGCGGGCCCCCCGCCATATCGAGGTTTGGAAGCAATTCCTTGCAGAGGCGTCATTGATGCCCGCCCAGACCAAAGTCGCGGACAAAATCGTAGATGGAGCCTCGTCAATTTTTGACCTGTACTTTAACCTAGCTGAAGAAGCCCTGAACGGAGCCGTTTTCAATGCCTAAACTCGACTCTAAGGGCAAACAGGGTGATGTCGACCTGTCCAACTGTGATCGCGAACCGATCCACATTCTGGGGCACGTACAGTCCTTCGGCTGCCTATTGGCCGTGTCATCGGATTGGATCGTCGTTCACGCCTCCACCAATTGCGCCGAGATGCTGGGCCTGAACCCCGAAGGCATGATCGGCAAACCCTTCACCGATTTTTTCAGCCCGCGCTCGATCCACGATCTGAGAACGCGCATTCAGGCTTTGGCCTACCAGACCGGCTGCGCCAGAATGTTCGGCTATGACGTCTTTGAAGATGGTCGGTACTACAACGTCTCGATGCACCGTTCGGACCAGTTCCTCGTGTTCGAATTTGAAACAACTACGCTTTCCAGCGCTGAGCAGGATGACACCGGTCTGGTTCAGGCCCTGATCGGCCGCGTGCAACGCCATGACAGCGTAGAAATGGCATCAGAAGAAGCCGCACGCGCCATTCAGGCGCTGACTGGTATGGACCGTGTCATGGTCTACCGCTTTGACGAGGACGGGACCGGAACGGTCATCGCAGAAGTTCTGAAAGGACGCGGTGAGCCGTATCTGGGCCTGCGCTATCCCGCCAGTGACGTGCCCAAGCAGGCGCGCGAGTTGTACAAGAAGAACCTGCTTCGCATCATTTCCGATGTGAACGGGGAAACCTATCCGATCCTGCCAGAGACAGGACCATCCGGCGACCCGCTTGACCTGTCGCTTAGCGTGACACGGGCTGTGTCTCCCATCCATCTCGAATATCTGCGGAATATGGGTGTTCAGGCGTCCATGTCTGTGTCGATCATGCGGCGCGACAAACTGTGGGGGCTGTTTGCCTGTCACCACCACATGCCGCGCAACCTTGATTACAAAACCCGCAGCACGATCGAGCTGTTCGCACAGCTGTTCAACTACGAACTGGCCCAGATCGAAATGGCGCAAGAGTTCAATGACTTGGACACAGCGCAAATTCTGCATGACAAGCTTATGTCGCAAATTTCGGGGGGCGTGACGCTTCTTGATATCTTCGACAGTTTTTCCGACGACATACGCTCGGTCATCCCGTTTGACGGAGTCGTTGTCTATTCCGGCGGCAAGTTCAAAGCGAGCGGCATGACCCCGACGGAAGAAGAGTTCATGGGCCTTGCACGGTTCCTGAACACCACTCGGGGATCGCAGGTTTACGCGACGGACAACTTGGCATCACGCTATGAAGCCGCGGATTCTTTCGAAGATCGCGCCGTTGGCCTGTTGGCCCTGCCGATTTCGCGGAAACCCCGCGATTATCTGGTGTTGTTCAGGCGCGAACTTGCCCAGACCGTGACCTGGGCGGGCAACCCCGAAAAACCCGTTGAACTGGGGCCGAATGGTGCACGCCTGACCCCGCGCAAAAGCTTTGCTGCTTGGAAAGAAGTCGTTCACGGAAAATGCGCATCGTGGCGTGAAAGCGAACTGCGGGCTGCTGAAACGCTTCGGGTCACACTGATTGAGGTCGTGCTGAAGCTGTCTGACGAAGCAGAGGCTGATCGCAAGAAAGCCGAACAAGCCCAAGAACTGCTGATCGCCGAACTGAACCACCGCGTGCGGAACATCCTGACCCTGATTCAGGGGCTGATTTCCCAAGGTCAGGGCAAACAGATTTCAATCGAAGAGTACAGCCGCGTTCTTGACGAACGCATTCACGCACTCGCGCGGGCCCACGACCAGTTGACGCAGAAAGAATGGTCTTGGGCGCCTTTGAAATCGCTGATCCAGACCGAAATGAAAGCCTTCCAATCGGAAAAATCCGAACGCCTGCTGATTGAAGGCGAAGATGTCGCGCTGTCTCCGACCGCTTTCACAACACTGGCCCTTGTTATGCACGAGCTGGTTACAAACTCTGCCAAATATGGCGCGCTCAGTGTCCCGGATGGATCGGTGCAACTGAAAATAAGCCGTTCGCCTGACGGATCATGTCATATCGCGTGGCGCGACTGCGATGGCCCGCCCGTCAGTGCGCCCAAGCGCAAAGGCTTTGGCACAACGATCATTGAACGCTCGATCCCATTTGAGCTTCGCGGCGAGGCAGATGTCCGTTATAAGGTCACCGGCTTTGAAGCTGACTTCGTTTTACCAGCGCCACATGTTCAAGAGTACGACGCCATGACTTTCACCGAAACAGCCGTGCAGGACGACATCGATCCGACTGACATCACGCTTTCTGGCGAAGTGTTGGTTCTTGAAGACAACATGATCATCGCGATGGACGCGTCCGATATGCTGTCCGAACTTGGCGCGAAAACCGTTCATACCGCCAACAGCACCAATGACGCGCTGCAAATTCTGGAACATCGTGACATCACATTCGCCTTGCTGGACGTGAAATTGGGAACAGAACTGTCACTGAAAGTCGCCAAGAAATGCGCCGCGCGAAACATCCCCACCATCCTTGCCACTGGCTATGAAGGCAACGCCACCATGACCGAGGCGTTCCCGCAGACACTTGTGATCCGGAAACCCTATACGGTTGAGCACATCAGAAAAGCTGCCGCCAAATGCTTTAAAGGCTAAGGCGAACTGGCCACCTGCGCCAAAGTTTTTCATATACATTTGGGACCGGTCCATATATGGACGCGCTTTCTGCTGCGTCTGTTGCTGCGCCGAGTCGCCCTGACGCCCCTACCCTTCGGAGCTTGTTTGACATGTTGAAATCCCTCTCTGAGGCGCTCGAAGCGCGTGGCTTCGATACCCTTACGCCTGTACAAGAGGCTGTTTCAGCAGAAGAGCTGATCAACGAGGATCTCTTGGTCTCGGCGCAAACCGGTTCGGGTAAGACCGTGGGCTTCGGCATTGCCATCGCGCCCACCCTATTGGGCGACAAAGACCGGATGCCACGCGCGGGTACGCCGATGGCGCTGGTCGTGGCTCCGACACGGGAACTGGCGTTTCAGGTCATGCAGGAACTGCGCTGGCTTTATGAACGCACAGGCGCTGTCGTCACATCCTGTGTAGGTGGCATGGACGTCCGTCAGGAACGCCGGTCGCTGGAACGCGGTGCACATATCGTTGTGGGCACACCGGGCCGTTTGTGCGATCACATCCGTCGCGGTGCGCTGGACCTGTCCGACATCCGCGCTGTGGTTCTGGATGAAGCGGACGAAATGCTTGATCTGGGCTTCCGCGAAGATCTGGAATTCATTCTGGACAGCGCCCCCAAAGAGCGCCGCACTCTGCTGTTCTCGGCGACGGTATCGCCGGTCATCGCCAAGCTGGCCGAAACGTACCAGCGCGATGCAAAGCGCATCAACACGATGAGCAAATCCAAGCAGCACTCAGACATCACCTATTCCGCGCTGCGCGTCGGTCATTCCGACAGCGACAACGCGATCTTCAACCTGCTGCGGTTCCACGACGGCGAAAGCGCGATTGTCTTTGCCAATACACGGTCTCAGGTGAACCACCTGACAGCGCGTCTGTCGAACCGTGGTCTGTCGGTTGTGTCGCTGTCTGGCGAACTTAGCCAATCCGAACGCACCCACGCGCTTCAGGCGATGCGCGACGGTCGTGCGCGGGTTTGTGTGGCCACCGATGTCGCCGCACGTGGCATCGACCTGCCGAACCTGAACCTTGTCATCCATGCCGATCTGCCGACCAACACCGAAAGCCTGCTGCACCGCTCGGGCCGGACCGGTCGCGCGGGCCGCAAAGGTATCTCCGCCCTGATCATCCCGCCGAAAGTGGTGAAAAAGGCCGAGCGCCTTCTGAAATGGGCAAAGATCACAGCGGAATGGGGCAACCCGCCGTCCGCTGACGAGATCATCAAGAACGACGAAGAGCGTCTGCTGAACGATCCGAACTGGACCAAGGGTGTGCCTGAGGCCAACGCCGAGTTCGCCCAGAAACTGCTGGACAAACACGGTGCCGAGGCCGTCGCCGCAATGCTGGTCGATATGTACCAGTCGCGTCACGGTGCACCGGAAGAGCTTCAGACAATCGAAGAAAAAGCACCGCGCGATTTCAAGGAATTCGGTCCCAGCCGCTGGTTCTCGCTTTCTGTTGGCCGCAATGACCGGGCCGAACCCCGTTGGCTGCTGCCGATGCTGCTGCGGGCAACAAATCTTGAGAAAGCCGCCATTGGCGCGATCCGTGTTCAGGACAAGGAAACCTTCCTTGAGGTGGCTGAAGCCAGCGCGAATGCGCTTTTGTCCGACATGGGCGAAGCAACCGAGCTTGAGGACGGCATCCGCATGACCGCGCTGGATAAAGCGCCCGATCTGCCGCAAGGCCCGCGCAAAGGCCCCGGCGGTCCGCGTGGCGGCGGCTCAAAAGGCGGCTTTAACAAGCGCGAAGGCGGGTTCAAAAAACGTGATGGCGGCTTCAAGGACCGTGGCCCGCGACGTGAGGCCCGCGATGACTTTGACCGCCCTGCCCGCAAGTCCGAGGACAAGCCTGCGCGGGCTCCGGCCCCGCGTGAAGCACGGAGCGACGACCGTAATTTCGATGCGCCGAAACCGGCCAAGCGTGACAAACCGAAAGAGCGTTACGACGCGAAACCGGCCAAGCCTGCGGATAAGCCGAAAACCGACGACAAGCCGAAGTTCAAAAAGAACGCCTCGGACCCGAGCAAGTCTTTCAAGAAAGACGGCAAGGGCAAACCGCGCGGCAAACCGGCCGCGGGTGGTAAACCCTCCGCTGGCAGCAAATTTGACAAGCCGAAAACCGGTGGCGCGAAGTTTTCCAAGGGCAAACCACCGGCGCGTGGTACCAAGTCTGCCCCGCCGCGCGGTGGCAATGAACCCCCGCGCCGTCGCAAACCCTGAGGGGCGTTTTAGCCCCCTATTCGGGCTTTAGCGCAAAGGGTTTCAGACGCTCGTAAAATGGCAATGCGGCCTCGACTATGGCCGCATAGTCGCCCTGCAGTTCGGGCAACGGCCCTTCCTGACCGGCAAATCCGGTCGACTTCCAGACCGCCCCATACCAATGGCTGGCCCATGTCCCATCATAAGGCTTGGGCCCCTCTGGCCAGTTCAGCATCTGGTCAGCTTTATCCAGCCCGAGCTTTTCGCACAGCGCCGCCATCATGACCGACGGGTTGGCGCGGATGTCGTTTGAATCAATGACCAAAGGCGTATCGCCCGTCATTTCCGCGACCTGATCAAATAATTCGACCTGCTGCTGAAACCCGATGTCCGTAAGACCGATGGCCTCGTGTTTGGCCGAGAAGCTGGCCACAACGCGTGCGGGATGGCGGATCAGAAACACGTTGGTCACCTGCCCCATCCAGTCACGCGGCACGCCGTCGATCATGTGTTGGCACATGTGTTTCTGGTAAAAAACCGGCTGGCCGTCCGGAGCCGGGCCAAGGCAGGCCTGCGCCACTTTGGCCGGATCGGGCTCGCCGCCATCGATCACCGCTTGCCGCATCGGATGGTCCAATCCGGTTTTCGACAGATAGGCGGAATAGAACGGCTCATCCCAAACCGCACAGTCGCCCCGCGCGGCGAAGGCGTACATCATGGCGGTGGACAGGTTGCGCGGACCGGACCACATGGCAATGCGTTTTGGCTCCATCATGCAGCCCCCACCAGTTTCTGATAGGCCTCTCGAATACGCGCCGTGACAGGCCCCAACTGACCGTCACCGATGGACCGTCCGTCGATTTCACTGACTGGCGTCTGCGCCCCGAACGAGCCTGTCAAAAACGCCTCATCCGCGCCGTAAGTGTCGACAAGAGAATAGTTTTTCTCGAACACAGGAATACCCAGATCACGGCATATCTGGATCACCTTCTTACGCGTAATCCCGTTCATGCAGTAGTCACCGTTCGAGGTCCAAACCTCGCCTTTCCGAACGATGAAAAAGTTGCACGCGTTGGTCGTGTTCACAAAGCCATGCACGTCCAGCATCAGCGCCTCATCCGCGCCGGCCTTTTCGGCGGCGATACAGGCAAGGATGCAGTTCAGCTTGGAGTGTGAGTTCAGCTTGGGGTCCTGCGTCATGGGCAGACCACGGATATGCGGCACCGTCGCCAGCCGGATTGGACGCGGGATAGACGGGCGCGAATGCTCCATAATGATGGTGACCGTCGGCCCCTGTTGCGACAGGGCCGGATGCTGGAAAGGTCGGGTTTTAACACCACGCGTCACCATCAACCGTGCGTGCGCATCGGTGGTCATCCCGTTCGCCGCCTGCGTATTCTTCAACGCTTGGATCAGCGCCGCGCGGTCCATCCCGATGTCCAGATCAATGGCCTTTGCGGCCTCGTACAAGCGGTCCATGTGTTCATCCAGAAACGCCCATGTCCCGTTATAAAGCCGCATGCCTTCCCACACACCGTCGCCCAGCATAAAGCCCGAGTCGTAGACCGACACCTTGGCATCATCCTTGTGGACGATCTGACCGTTCAGCCAAATCTGTATGTCATTGTTTCTAAAGTCTTCTTCGGCCTGATGGGTAAATGTGCTGTCTGGCATAGCAGGCTCCGTCATGGGGTTTATTGCCCCACCCTTTCGCCCTTTTCCATCGATGACAAGCTTTGTGAATTTCCTAGGCCAGCACGCGGCGCAGACCGGCCTGTACGCGCAGCAATTGGGACAGGTACAGGTCTTTCAATTCGCCCGCATCCAGCTGCACAGCTGCCACGCCAAGGTTCAACGCCGCCACCGTCCGTCCATGGGCGTTCAACACCGGAACCGCGATAGAACGTAGACCCATCTCGATCTCTTGATCGATAATCTCGTAACCCTGCGACCTGACCTGCGACAGACGCGCCATGATCTCGTCCGGATCGGTCAGGCTGTTGGGGGTACGCGGCGACAGGTCGGATTGGTCAATTACGGCACGCGCCTTATCCTCGGGCAGCGAAGCCAGCAAAACCCGCCCCATAGACGTGCAATGGGCTGGAAGGCGCGATCCGGGCATCAGGCCGATGGACATCACCCGTTTCTGGGCCGCCCGTGCGATGTAGACGATCTCGATCTCGTCCAGCAAAGCGACAGACACCGATTGCGCAACCTGTTCGGAAAGCTGATCCAACCAAGGCTGCACGATCTGCGGCAAAGGTAGCGCCGACAGTGCCCCCATGCCCAGCCGCAACACCCGCGCGGTCAGTTGGAAATGCTTCCCGTCATAATCGGCATAGCCGAGTTCATGCAGCGTCAGCAAACACCGCCGCGATGTGGACCGGTCCAACCCTGTGCGCGCCGCTGCCTCAGATACGGAAAGACGGGGATGATCAGCGTTGAATGCCTCGATCACCCGCAATCCCTTGGCCAAAGAGCCAACAAAGTCTGTTCTGTTCACCATGTGAACACGCGATATCAGATTTCGAACAAAGTTCAATATGCGCACAGATTTCCTTAACCGCGCACCCGCCCTGCCCTAAACCTTGCGCAAAGCAAAAGGAGAACCGGCAATGGACAAATCATGTGCATCCGCCGCCGAGGCCGTCGCCTGCATCCCTGACGGGGCGACTGTGATGATCGGCGGGTTTGGCGGGTCTGGTGGCCCGATCGAACTTATTCACGCGTTGATCGATAAAGGCGCGAAGAACCTGACAGTGATCAACAACAACGCAGGCAACGGTGACGTGGGCCTTGCGGCGATGATCCGCGAAGACATGGTCAGCAAGCTGATCTGTTCCTTCCCCAAAAGCAAAGACCCGCGCGCTTTTACCGAACGCTATCTGGACGGCAAGATCGAGCTTGAGCTTGTTCCGCAAGGCACGCTGGCCGAACGCATCCGTGCAGGCGGCGCTGGCATTCCCGCGTTCTACACACCGACCAGCTACGGCACCGATTTGGCCAAGGGCAAACCGGTGGGCGAATTCGACGGCCGTTCCTATGTGCAGGAACGCTGGCTGAAAGCCGACTTTGCCTTGGTTAAGGGCGAATTGGGCGATCCGATGGGCAACATGACCTACCGTTTGGCGGCGCGTAACTTTAACCCGCTGATGTGTATGGCCGCGCGCCATACCATCGCGCAGGTGACCAAGCTTGTGCCTGCTGGTGGCATTGACCCCGAACAGGTCATCACCCCCGGCATCTTCGTCAATTCCATCGTCGAAATCGCCAACCCGCAGCAGGAAGAAGTGCTGAACCGCGAAGGAGCCGTATACCCATGACCGATTTCGCAGAGATCAAGCTGAGCAACGCGCAAATCGCGTGGCGCGCGGCGCAAGATATTGAAGACGGCGCTTATGTGAACCTTGGCATCGGCTTTCCCAAAATGGTGGCCCAGTATCAGGTCGAAGGTCGTGAAGCGATCTATCACACTGAAAACGGCGTTCTGAACTTCGGTGCCGCCCCTGCCGAGGGCGAAGAAGACTGGGACCTGATCAACGCTGGTAAAAAGGCGATCACGCTGAAGGACGGCGCCGCGTTTTTCCACCATGCCGACAGCTTTGCTATGGTCCGTGGCGGCCATCTGGACGTTGCCATCCTTGGCGCATTCCAAGTGGCGCAAAACGGCGATCTGGCCAACTGGTCGACCGGCAAAGGCGTGCCCGCCGTGGGCGGCGCGATGGACCTTGTTCATGGTGCAAAGCGTGTGGCGGTTGTCACCGATCACGTCACCAAGAAAGGCGATCCGAAACTGGTGGCCGAATGCACCATGCCTCTGACTGGCGTGGGCTGCGTAACCCGCGTTTACACCAGCCTTGCTGTGATCGATATCGAGGACGGGCATTTCGTTCTGCGTGAAAAGCTGCCACAGATTTCGCTAGAGGAATTGCAGGCCGTGACAGGTGGCGAGTTGAAGGTGCAAGGCACCGTCGCCGATCTGATCGTGCCAGAAATGTAAGGGGGATAATCATGACCGACGTATATATTTGCGACTACATCCGCACGCCCATCGGCCGCTTTGGCGGTACACTGTCCAGCGTTCGCGCAGACGATCTGGGTGCGATCCCGATCAAGGCGCTGATGGCCAAGCATGACATCGACTGGTCCGCTGTGGATGAGGTGATCTATGGCTGTGCCAACCAAGCGGGTGAAGACAACCGCAACGTGGCGCGCATGTCTGCCTTGCTGGCGGGTCTGCCTGAAACTGTACCCGGCACCACAATGAACCGCCTTTGCGGCTCTGGCATGGACGCGCTGATCACAGCCGCCCGCGCGATCAAAGCCGGTGAGGCCGAGATGATGATCGCAGGCGGCGTGGAAAGCATGACACGAGCACCGTTTGTGATGCCCAAAGCGACAAGCGCCTTCAGCCGCGCCAACGAGGTGTTCGACACCACCATCGGCTGGCGTTTCGTGAACAAGCTGATGAAGGCCCAGTATGGCGTCGACAGCATGCCTGAGACCGCTGAAAACGTGGCCGAAGATTTCAACATCTCGCGCGAAGATCAGGATGCTTTCGCGGCCCGTTCGCAGGCCAAGGCAGGTGCCGCGATCGAAAACGGTCGTCTGGCGCAGGAAATCACGCCTGTGACGATCCCGCAGCGCAAAGGCGACCCGATCATCTTTGACACCGATGAACACCCCCGCCCGGGCACGACGGCGGACAAGCTGGCCAAGCTGCCGGCGCCGTTCCGTGAAGGTGGCTCGGTCACAGCGGGCAACGCGTCCGGTGTCAACGATGGCGCAGCCGCGCTGATTGTGGCGTCCGAGGCAGCGGTTAAGGCCCACGGCCTGACACCCATCGCCCGCGTGATGGGTGGTGCCACAGCCGGTGTCGCGCCGCGCATCATGGGCTTTGGTCCTGCCCCTGCGTCCAAGAAACTGATGGCGCGTCTGGGCCTGACGTCCAAGGACTTTGACGTGATCGAACTGAACGAAGCCTTCGCGTCGCAAGGTCTGGCGACACTGCGCGATCTGGGCGTCGACGACGACGACGCACGCGTGAACCCGAATGGTGGTGCGATTGCCCTTGGCCATCCGCTGGGCATGTCCGGCGCACGCATTAGCGGCACCGCCGCGCTCGAGTTGCAAAACACTGGCGGTCGCTATGCCCTTGCCACGATGTGTATCGGCGTCGGCCAAGGTATCGCCGTCGCGCTGGAACGCGCCTAAGCATATTGCCGCCCTGTTCACCGCAGGGCGGCAAAAACCCTTGATCCCCCGAATATACTCAATCATATTCGCATGTAAGAATTTTATGCGATTTGGGAGGATCACATGACAATTACACGCCGCCGCCTTTTGAAAACCAGCGCGGGGCTTCTGGCCGCGACGGCTGCCCCGCGTTTTGCCATTGCCGAAACCGCCGCCGGTACCGGCACTGTGACATCGCTCAGCGATGGCTCCCTTACGCTTCCCGCCAACATGATTATCGGCGACACGCCGATGGATCAGGTCCAACCGATTCTGGACAAATACAACGTTTCGTCAGAAGCCTTCACGCCACCCTGCAACCTGACCCTTTATCAGGATGGCGAGCGCACGGTTCTGTTCGATGCCGGTTCCGGTCTAGAGTTCATGGCCAGCGCGGGCCAGATCCACGACAGTCTGGATGCCGTTGGCCTGAGCGCGGATGACATCACCGATATCGTGTTCACACATGCCCACCCCGACCACCTCTGGGGCCTGTTGGATGATTTCGGCGATATCGCCTTCTCCGAGGCCACGTTCCATATCGGCCGCAAGGAATTCGATTACTGGAGCGATCCGGAAACCATCAACACCATCGGCGAGGCCCGCGTGCCGTTTGCCGTCGGCGCGAAACGTCGCTTGGATGAAATCGCTGACGTCGTCCAGTTGTTCGAGGATCAGGATCAGATCCTGCCTAACGTGACCGCCATGGCCAGCTACGGGCACACACCCGGCCATATGTCGTTCATGATTGATGGCGAGGCAGGCAATGCCTTTGTCATCGGCGATGCCATCGGCAACCACCACATCGCCTTTGCCCGCCCTGACCTGCCCTCTGGCAGCGACCAGAACGCAGAGGAGGGCATTCAGACACGCGTCGCGATGATGGATATGCTGGCGGCGGACAACGTGCCGATCATCGGTTTCCACCTGCTTGACGGCGGCATGGGCCGCGTGGCACGCGATGGCGACGGCTACGTCTTTAACGCCGAATAAACATTCGATTTCAGGATGCCCGTCAGGCGATCAGCCTACGGGCATTCCTTTGGAAGATACGGATTTCGTTGCAAATCTAGCGGCTCAAAGCGCATCTTTAGCTTTGACCAAATGTAGTGCAACGGCACGATATCCGTTGTAACCAGAATGGCGTGATAAGCCCAGGT
This sequence comes from Thalassococcus sp., assembly GCF_982780845.1. Taxonomy (NCBI): domain Bacteria; kingdom Pseudomonadati; phylum Pseudomonadota; class Alphaproteobacteria; order Rhodobacterales; family Roseobacteraceae; genus Thalassococcus; species Thalassococcus sp. The sequence continues at coordinate 219,817 of NZ_CEYADA010000006.1, read as the reverse complement.
ATGCGACCTGCTTTTTGCAGTGCTAACGACGAACGGCAAACGCATGTCCGCCAGACGCGTTAGCAGCTTGGTGTAGTCGGTCCCTATCGGTGCGATGATACAAGCCGCTTCTCGGTTCACTGCAACGCCACGATGCGCGTACATCGCAAATGCATGCGCCCAAGACCACGCCGCCAAAAAAACCAGAACCAAACCGGCCTTTCCGGTGCCGCCAAAGAACTCGGATCTGTGCGCCACCACATTGGCACACATCCGCACAAATGCCGCCAAACCACCAGCTACAAACAAGACGATGGCAGCCTCTGCCCGTGTCCCAGCGCCCAAAACAAGAACTGCGACGACAGCCCCGCCGATCAAAACGCCGAAAGCTACCAAGCAGAGCTGCTTAAAGGCACGCGTCTTCCCTGCCTCGAGGTGGTGGAAAACCAACGCCGCCAACAAAGACAGAACAACCACCACGGCCAAACCTGTCGCCCAGCTGTTTGAAACAATTGAGAACCAACTGCTGATCCAAAACGCGGTAATGGCGGTTGGCGCGACTGCCCTGATCAAAATCCCACTCCAAAGAGCCTAGAAAACACGCGCGACCGTCGCAGACCGCGCATCTTCTTGTCTAGGTCGAAAGCATCCCGCCTGACCGGATGCCAATAAAAACCGCGCCCGACGGAGACATCGGGCGCGGCATGTCGTTCAGCTCAGAGGGGAAATCTAGCCGAACATGTCTTCTGTGATCGCGGAGTACCAGACCTCGGATTCCTCGTAGGTCGCTTGACGCAATGCTGCGTCTTCGCCTGTCTGGGAAATGAAGCCGTCAACTTTGGCGATCTTTTCTTCGGTCGCCTCATAGGTCGCACCGACTTTCACGCCGTCATTGGTGTCGATCAGCGACCAGCACGTGTTCGAGAAACGTGCTGGGAACACTTTGGACCCTGTCAGCGCACCACGCACCGCGTTGGCACAAACCTTGGCCTGAGAGTTGGCCGAGAAGCCGGACTTGGGCATATCGCCCTGCTGGCTGGAGTCACCCAGGACATAGATGTCAGGATCGGCTTTGGTCGACATGTCTGCGGCGTTGACCGGCGCCCAGTTGCCGTCTGTAACGGCGGCAGAATGGGCGATCTTGCCGGCCATCATTCCCGGAATGACGTTGACCACATCGGCCTTGATCACTTCACCGTCGATATCAACGGTCATGTCCGCGACACTGACGCTGGTGTTTTCGCCACCGAAATCGGGACCGATCCGCGTGATCATGCCAGGGTAGTGCGAATTCCAACCCTCTTCAAACAGACCCTGCTTCGAGAACTTTTCTTTCGGATCCGCGATGATGATCTTGGCGGTCGGGTTGTTGGCCTTCAGGTAATGCGCGACCATCGAAATCCGCTCATACGGTCCCGGCGGGCAGCGATAGGGGTTTGGCGGCGCAACCATGACATAGGTCCCGCCCTGCGGCATGGCCATGATCTGTGCTTTCAGAAGTTCGGTCTGCGAACCGCCCTTATAGGCATGGGGCATCGCGTTTTGTGCGGTGATATCCCAACCGGGAACCGATCCTTCGACGAAATCGATGCCAGGGCTGAGGATCAGCTTGTCATAGGGGACGCTTTCACCGCCGGCCAAAGCCACAGTTTTCGCATCACGATCCACGCCCACGGCATAGTCATGAACAACGTTGATCCCGTGTTCACTGGCAAGCGTGCCATAGCTGTGACCGAGATCGTCATACGTCTTGATCCCGCCCAGGTAGAGGTTCGAGAAGAAGCAGGTGTAGTAGCGACGTGTGGGTTCGATCAGGGTGACGTCCACTTCACCCTTGCTGTCCTTGGCAATATAGCGCGCGGCTGTCGCACCGCCTGCACCACCACCGACGACAACGACACGCGGCTTACCGTGCGACTCGCCCATCACCATCGGCGCTGACAGCGTCGCGCTTGCTGCCGCAGCCGTTCCAATAAAATGTCTTCTATTCAGTTTCATTTTAATCCTCCCTACGGATTATGACCCCTGCTGATTATTCAGTCTGTTGGGCTGTAAAATATGCAGCCAGGGCTGCAATCTCTTCATCGCCCAAACGGGACGCGATCATCTGCATGGCAGGATTTTCACGAAGCTTGCTGCGATAATCAACCAACGCCAAGATAAAGGCCTCTGTCGGAAGATCTTTGATCGGCGGGATCGCATAATTGTCCGTCTCGCCGGTGTGACAGGTTAAACATTCCGAGGACAGGTATTCCCCATAATCCGGGTCACCTTCGATTGCGAAAATCGCATTTTCCTCGGCGGAAATGGGTGCCGCTAGGACACCCATTGCCATGATACTCGCTAGTGAACGCTTAAAGTTCATCAATACGATCATTCCTTTCCTTCGGCATTGATGTAGGCAATCACCGCATCAATATCGTCTTGCTTCTTGAGACCGGCGAAGGACATTTTCGTGCCTTTCATGTAGGTCTTCGGGTTGGCAAGAAACGCGGACAGAGTTTCGTCGTTCCACACCATACCGTTTGCTTGTGCATCTGTGAATGTGCCCGAGTATTTGAACCCGTCAACACCACCTACGGTCCGCCCATCAAGACCGTTCAGATGCGGACCAACCTTGTTGCTGGCGCCTTCGCCCACGGCGTGACACGCCTTACACTTGCGAAAGACTTTCTCGCCTGCCTCGGCAAGGGCCGAGTCATCGCCAGTTGCGTCATCCGCAGCCGGAGCCGCAGGAGCAGCCGGAGCCATTTCCGCGGCAGCAACTTCTGTCGGTGCCGCAGTACCTTCGGCAGCGGCGGCGGCCTCTTCACGACGTTTGCGCGCCGCGGCATCATCCGGCGTCACATCGACAACTGCCGCACGGCCCGTGATGTCCACGGCATCCTTGCAGTTTTCCATGCAAACGTCGCCAGTAAAGGCCGTCAGTTCGATCTCGGCACGATCATCAGGATAGAAGTTGTCTTCGTTGGGCATGCGAACTTCGGTGAAGTTTTCATTGCTCAGTTCAAAGTCATCATCGACCAGATCGTTCAGGTACAACAGGTAGGCCGTGATCGCGTAGACGTCGTCATCTGACAGCGACTGCGCGTTGCCGAAGGGCATCGCACGATGGACGTAATCGAACACTGTCGACAGGTACGGCCAGTAAGACCCGATGGTTTTGACCGGACGATCGTTTGTCAGCGTTCCCTGACCACCCGCCAGAACCGGCCAGCGATCGACAGCTTCGCCAAAGTCGCCGTGGCACATGGCGCAGTTGTCGGCATAAAGCTCTTCGCCTGTCATCACGTCGCCGCTGCCCGGTGGCAGGCCCTGCCCATCCGGACGCACGTCGATGTCCCAGGCTGCCACCTCGTCTGTCGTGGCCTCGCGACCCAGCGAAAATTTGGCGGCCATGACACGCGCTGTGGCGTCTTTGGGTTCTTCCGCGTTTGCCGGTGCGACGGCGACAGCTTCGCGCAAGGGCGCGGGCATATCCACGATGAACTGGTCAGCCAGCGTATAAGCCATTGCCATGACCGCGCCAGCGCCCCCTATTGCGGGTGCTAAAATGTTAAGAAATTTCGACATTTTCCGCGATCCCTTTTTCATTCACGTACCAAGTCTGGATGGCGTTGTTGTGGTAGATGGAGTTCACACCACGAATTTCGCGCAGCTGTGCCTTTGTCGGCTGGACGTAGCCAGTCGAGTCATGCGCACGGCTTTGCAGCAGAAGCGGCGAGCCATCCCAATCGAATTCGAAGTAGAAACGGTGCATCGACTTATCCAGCGACGGGCCGTCCATGCGCGCCTGATGCCAGTTTTTGCCGCCGTCCAGCGTAACATCGACACGCGGGATCGTACCGCGGCCAGACCATGCAACGCCTGTCAGAACCGTGTGGCCCTTGGTGTGCAGGATCGGGGCCTGCGGACTGGGGTTTGTGATGACCGACTTACAGTCCATTTCCCATGTGAAACGACGTGCTTTGCCGTTTTCCATCAGATCGGTGTACTTCGATGTTTCTTCGCGGTGGTGCCACGGCTGATCGCCTACTTCGATGCGGCGCAGCCATTTGACCCACATGTTGCCTTCCCAACCAGGCACAACCAGACGCAGCGGATAGCCCTGTTCGGGACGCAGCGCTTCACCGTTCATCTTGAACGCAACCAGACAGTCGTCCAGCGCTTTTTCAATCGGGATCGAGCGTGTCATGCCGGATGCGTCTGCACCTTCAGGCATGATCCACTTACCGTTTGTTTTGACGCCTGCTTCCTCAAGGATGTAGCGCAGCGGCACGCCGGTATACATCACGTTGTGGATCATGCCGTGCGTGAACTGACAGCCGTTCAGCTGCGCACCGCGCCATTCCATGCCCGAGTTCGCCGCGCATTCAAGGAAGTACACGCGGTTTTCACGGGGGAAACGCATGATGTCCTGCATGGTGAAGACAAGCGGCTTGTCCACAAGGCCGTTGATCATCAGACGGTGCTTGGCCGGATCGACATCCGCAATCCCACCGTGGTGACGTTCGAACGCCAAACCGTTGGGAGTGATGATGCCATCCAGTTCGTGCAGCGGTGTGAAGTTCACCGAAGACACCGGATCAGCCGTCAGCCATTCCACACTGCGGCGCTTTACGTGCGCTTCGTAATGGCTTGGTTTTCCATAAGGATTGGCATCCACACCATCCCCAAGCATCTGGTTCCACGGCTGCATTTCCGTGATGGCCGGATCGCCTGCCGCTTTGGCTGCTGTCGTACCAGCAAGCAAGCCGGCACCGGCCGCGATCCCACCCTTCAGCAGGCCGCGTCGTGTCGTTTTCGCGTCCATTGTGTCCTCCTGACTTTTCCATCCCCCTGAAAGACAGGGGGCGTTAGGCCCCGTTTAGGGCCTCACATAGGCAAATCCCTGTTCCTGAAGTTCGATCAGACGCACCACGCCAGAGGGGACAACATTGGCCTCCTCCATCAGTGTAACCGCCTGACCGGTTTTCTTTTCCATACCCTTGATGGTGTTTCCGCACGCAGCAAAGGTGATGTTTCCCAATTCCAGTGACATCGCGGCGATACGGTCCCGTACCGGCGATTTATCCGCCACCAGCATGTGCAGACCCGGACCGTAGGCGACCATTTCGATCACCACGTCATCGCCCACACTTTTGTAATACGCATCGACATTCTGCGCGTTGTTCAGCGCCATGTTCATCACTTGGGGGTCGTTCTCATCCACATGGATGGCCACGTGATGGGTCTTCCCTTCAGCAAACGCCATGCTGGCGGTCATCATGCCTGCGAGTACCAAAGTGCCGATGCGTGTCATGGTCTATCCTCCCGATTAGCCGTTGACGACTGTCACACTGTTGTTTTCCGAAACGGAAACCGTGCCCAGTTTGCGGATATGGTTTTCCACCACATCCCATATCTGCGGACCTTCGGTGCCTTCGTTCACACTGGCCCAGCCAGCGACAACGTAGGATTTCGAGGGATCGATCAGTTCGCCGGTTTTCAGCAGCGTCAGATTGCTGATGCGCTCGCCCTGCGGCTTGGTCACGTCGATCGTGTAGCCAAGCCCGCCAGTGCGCACCATGTCGCCACCCTGCTGATAATACGGGTCGGGGTTAAAGATGTTATCGGCCACGTCTTCCAGCACGACTTTCAGGAATTCACCTGTCATTTCAGTGCGGTACGCTTCGCCATACGTCATGGACGTGACGTTCCAGATGTCTTCGCGGGTGATGTCGCCAGGCACAAGGCTCGGGCCCCAGCGCACGCCGGGCGACAAGGCAATTTCAGCCTCGCGTTCGGAAATCAGGGCGTCACAGATCAGATCATCCCACGAGCCGTTGAAGTTACCACGACGGTAAAGGACGCTGTCCGTCTGGCCGATCACCTCGGACAGTTTATCAGAATGGGGCGCGCGTTCCGCTTGGATCAAAGCCGCCATATCCGGATCAGGAGTGATCACGTCCGAGAAGATCGGGATCAGCTTGTGACGGAAGCCCATCATGCGGCCGTTCTGGATATCCAGATCGACGCGGCTGACGAACTTACCGTTCGAGCCGGACGCCACGATGATCGTTTCGCCGATCAGAACAGGTTCGGGCAATGCGTCGTGCGTATGGCCGGACAGGATGACGTCGATGCCTGTCACGACAGAGGCCATCTTCTTGTCCACGTCAAAGCCGTTGTGGCTAAGCACGACAACGCATTCAGCCCCTTGGGCGCGCACTTCGTCGACCATGGCCTGCATGTTTTCGTCACGGATACCGAACGAATATTCGGGGAACATCCAACGCGGGTTCGCGATGGGCATATAGGGGAAGGCCTGACCGATAACGGCAACCTTCACCCCGCCCCGCTCGAAGAATTTGTAAGGCTTGAACAGCTCGGCGGGTTCATCCCACTCGGCGTCAAAGATGTTCTGACCAAGGGCTGCGAACGGCAGGCCTTCGACCAGCTCCTGAACCCGCTCGGAACCCAGCGTGAATTCCCAGTGGAACGTCATGGCGTCAGGCTTCAGCGCGTTCATCGCGTTGACCATGTCCTGACCCTGGCTGTGATAGCAGGTGTACGACCCGTGCCATGTGTCCCCGCCATCGAGCAGAATGGCATCAGGACGATCGGCACGGATCGAATTCACCACTGTGGCCACACGATCAAGGCCACCCATACGGCCGTAGGCGCCCGCAAGCGCTTGGAAATCGCCCGAAGACAAGGCGTAGTGGGAGGGACTACCATCGTCGATCCCATAGAGCTTGCGGAAGTCGCCGCCGGTTAGGTGTGGAACCGCGCCGCGGTTGTCGCCCACCCCGATATTCACCGAAGGTTCACGGAAGTAGATCGGCACCAATTGCGCGTGGATGTCCGTGATGTGGATCAGGGACACGTTGCCAAAGGTGTCGAAGGACAGCAGATCATCCTGCGTCAACGCCTGCTGGGCTGCCAGTTTGGACCAGTTTCCAAAACCAGACGCTCCGTAAAGGGCTGTGGTGGCCATAGCCGCCTGCAAGAAGTCACGACGCGAGATCATACATTGCTCTCCAGTTGAACACACACATGCATATGTGTGAATTTATTTCTGCAAAAAATCCCGCGCAACGCCCAGTCGCGCGGGATCATTGATTAGTTACGTACAGACGGGCCTTCGACCGACAGGCCGTTGCCACGGGACATCACGTACAGCTCGAGCGCGACCAGATCGGCGCTGGAGGGGCTGAAGGTTTCAGCACGTGTATCGCGAATACAGCCTTTGAAACGGTCATGAACCGTGTTCAGCTTGGTGTTCTTCAGACGATACGCGGGGAAACCGTTGATCTGACCCTGGCTGAGGTGGTCAGCGCGGATCATGTTGCCGTAATTGTCTTCGTGGCAGTTCGCACAAGACAGCTCAAGCTGGCCATAGCGCGTGTAGTACATCTCTTTGCCCTTCTCCCAAGTTGCTTGGGCGGGGCCGTCGATGGCTACGTTGACAGGCATACCACGGGAAACGGACGACAGCAGCGCAATCATGTTGGTCATGTCGCTACCTGTGTATTTCCATTCCTCGGCCTGCATCTGCTCGGTACGGCAGCCGTTGACCTGCATTTCAAGCGAACGCACTTCACCAGCCTTTTCGTTCCACTTGGGATACGTGGGCTTTGCAGCTGCCATATCCTCGGGATCACCGTGGCACGACGCACAGGACTTGCCTGCTTCGCCTTCTACAGTGTTCCAAGAATCCATAGCGGTTTCGACGAAGATAAAGCCGGGGTTTTCAAAGTCGTCAGCCTGAGCCGATTGAGTTTCATCCTTACGGAAACGCCAACCGGAATAGACCGTATCTAGGTTCTCAAGATGCGCAGCTGCTGCAGCCTCTGTCACGATCTCGATCTCGCCGTTGATCACGAGCTGGTCATCGTCTGCATCTGCCAGAACCGCTGTCACAGACAGCGCGGACAGAGCTACGGCACCAACACCACGAGCGATAGCTTTATTCATTGTTTTCCTCCCTAAGTCTTCCCCGCCAACAATGCCGGCGGGGCTGTTATTCATGGGATCGTTTAGCCGACCGAGATGGCCTTGGTTTCTGTGTAAACAGAACCGTCGTCATCGTACCAAGTGAAGGTGAACTCACCTGCTTCCGGAACCTGCGACTGGAACTCGAAGTATGGGTTCGTCGAAATCGCGGGCTCCAGCGTGACGTCGATCACGTTCTGGCCGTTGAAGTCGCATGTGAAGCGGTTGATGATCGAGCGCGGGATGATCTCGCCAGCTTTGTTTTTACGCTGACCGGATTCCATTGTGTGGCTGATCAGAGTTTTGATTGTGATCACCTCGCCAGCGGATGCCGACTTGGGGACTTTAACGCGTGGTTTTACGTTATCTGCCATGGGTTTATTCCCTTCCTGACCTTAGCCGCCGCAGCCGCCGATTGTGACTTTTACTTCCTGTGCCGCGCGGACAAAGCTGCCGTCAGCCATTTTGGCTACCGCGACCACTTCTTGCGTACGCGCAAGACGGATGCGTGTGGACGCTGCCTGCGCACCGGCCAGCGGGCCAAAGTTGAATGTGCAGACGTCGGGGTTCGGGTTGCCAGCCGCCAGAAGCAGGATGGAAACCGCGCCCGGTGCCGACACTTCGACAGGAACGGTGTTGCCGTTTTCAGCGATTTCGGGTGCTGTCAGTGTCAGACCGCCCTCGCCTACATCTGCGCCGCCCGTGAAGGCCGCGATTTTGTCGTCGACCATGGCCACTGCCTGCATAGGCAGAGCCAGAGCAGCAACGCCGCCCAGACCGATCGCCAACGTTTCACGTCGTGTGAATGTCATAAGTTTTCCTCCGGATAATCCGCGATCACTCTTTCAGAGTGAGCAAGTACGCCACGACATCTTCGACCTCTTGAGCCGTCAGAAGCGGGCTGAGTTCCCCTTCCGGCGCTTTGCCGGTGTAGGCATTCCCGGGACGGATATAGCCGGTGTTCTTGTAGAACGACGGCATCATCGTGTCAGGGAACATGATTTTCGCGTTGGCAACGATACCGCGCAGCTGGGATTCTTCCCAACGGTCGGCGGCACCATCAAGCGACGGGCCGATTTCGCCATGGAAGGGAAGATCCTGAAGATCTGTCACCTGATGGCACGCGATGCAGTTGCCTGCACCTTTGTTCATGATCTTGCGACCAGACTCTACGTCCCCTGCAACGCCGGTCAGGGATTGAGCAATTGCCCCATCCTCATAAACAACATCTGCTGGTGCCGGGGCGTCTGCTACTGCCATAGTCGCGCAAAGCGACGCGGCAATCGCCAGTTGGAATCCTCGTCCCATATCTCCTCCCATTTTCTCCCTGTTGTGTACCGTAGCGCACGGATAGCGAAGAACGCAACAATAAATTCATTTGTTTGAATTTACGTATCTGTCGCCTGTCTTTCGATATCAGAGCCGCCGCTTAATTCTTTGATTCTTCGAACTTTCGAGCGTGATACTTCTGGAAAGGCTCTTCTCCGTCATAGCCCTTTTCCAGCACCCACGTCAGCAGATTGCGCGTCGTGGCTGGACCAAATGCACCCGGCATTGTCGCCACGGCAAGCTCATCTGCAGGCAATGTTCCATCAGATTCTTCGGGGAAAAACATCAGGAAAGGCGTGAACAATGCGCCCCATTTTTTGACGGCATCCTTCTCGGCCAGAACCTCGCCGTCGAAGTCGGTTATCTCGACATCGCCGAACATATTTACCTGCACGACAAAGTAGTCGTCAGACAGCATCTGCGCGATGTCTTCCTTGATGAAGACCTCTTCGTGCATCCTGGTGCAATAGATGCAGCCGCGCTGCTCAACGAGGATCAAAAGCCGCTGACCATTCGCGGTCGCTTCGGACAGGTCCTCGCTCAGATCCTTGAATGTGTCACGCATCCAGTCTGCTTTGTGCAGACCGTCATCGCCCAACTCGGCGGCCTGAGCGGTGACCGCCATAGCCATACCTGCGAACGCAAATAACAGACGTTTCATGTCATTCTCCTAAAGCTCAGCCAATGCTTGGCCAGAACGCCAACATCGCATTGGCAATCCAGTTCATCATGTTTGTGGCAATCAAAATGCCGAAGACGATCAACAATATGCCCATGGCTTTCTCGATCTTGCCCAGATGGCGACGAAAGCCCTTCATCCAACGCAAGAAGGGTTTGATAAACATCGCCGCCAGAACAAACGGCGCTGTCATACCAAGCGCATAGACAAACAACAGGCGCATGCCCTCGCTCACGCTGTCCTGAGCACCGGCCATAAACAGGATGGCAGCCAGAACCGGTCCGACGCAAGGCGTCCAGCCGAAAGCAAAGGCAAGACCGATCACGTAGGCGCCCAGATAGCTGGTGGGCTTTGTATCCCCCATCGAGTTTCCGAACTGGCGATAAAGAATGCCAATGCGGATCACGCCCAGAAAATGCAGGCCCATCGCAATGATAATCGCCGCTGCAATCCAACGCAGCACATCGAACCATTCGCGGACCACCTGCCCGAACACCGTCGCGGTGGCACCAAGTCCGATGAAGATCGTCATGATACCCGCGGCAAAGAATAGCGATGCTATCACCGCGCGCCGCTGGACAGCCGGATCAAGCGGCGCGTCCTCTTGCAACGTCTGCATCCCCGCCCCTGCCAGATACGACAGGTAGAACGGCACAATTGGCAAAATACAGGGCGACAGAAAGGACAATAGTCCCGCAAAAAGCGCCCCCATCAAAGTCACATCGAACATGTGGCTTTGCCCTCCCCGACAAACACATATTCATATTGTTATCTAGGAATTTATTTATGTAAACTGCAATTCGTGAAATACGTACCCTTTGGAATAGGCATGCAACCGAAGCTTGACCGAAGCGGTATACGCAAGAATACTTGAAGCTCCAGAAGCAATCGGAGTGCGCTGACACCGTCTGGGTTGGCGCGATGGGAGGACATCGCGATGCTGGAAGCGCTGGGTGAACCGCGCGCAATGGCCCTTGTCGGGCTGTTTGGCGGCGTACTGTTGGGGCTGGCCGCCAGACTGGGGCGCTTTTGCTCGATGGGCGCTGTGGAGGATGCGCTTTATGGAAATGATACCAAAAGGTTGCGCATGTGGGGCATCGCAATTGGCGTGGCCATAATCGGCAGCTTCATTGCCCAGGCTATGGGCGCAGCCGCCATAAAAGATTCGATCTATTTGACGACAGCCTGGTCGCCCTTGGCCAGCATCCTGGGTGGCCTGGCCTTCGGTTACGGTATGGCGCTTGCGGGCAACTGTGGTTTTGGCGCTTTGGCACGTGTCGGTGGTGGCGATTTCAGGTCCTTCGTTATCGTTCTGATCATGGGGCTATCCGCCTACGCCGTGCTGTCCGGCCCGTTAGCGGGCCTACGCCTGATGCTTTTCCCGGTGCATTCCGTTGAAAATACACCCGCGGGCATCGCGCACAGCCTTGAAGGTGTCCTTGGGATCTCGGCCACGGTCATCGGCGTTCTTATTGGCGCTGCGATCCTGATCGGTGCCTTGGCCAACCGCAGTCTCTTGCAAAAACCACAGACGATCTTTTGGGCGGTGGTCGCCGGTCTAGCGGTTCTGAGCGGCTGGATCGGGACAACATGGGTTTCCGAGAACGGATTCGCAGCACGCGAAGTTGTGTCCCACACATTCGCGGCCCCTCTTGGGGAAACGATGGTGTACCTTATGACGGCCTCGGGTCGGAATATGAGCTTTGCCGTGGGGTCCGTCGCAGGTGTTCTTCTGGGGGCTTTCGCAGGAAGCCTGATCAAAGGGCAGTTCCGCTGGGAAGCCTGCGATGACCCGCGCGAATTGCGCCGTCAGGTGTTTGGCGCGGCTCTGATGGGCGCAGGCGCCGCCATCGCGCTGGGGTGCACCGTGGGCCAAGGCCTGTCAGCGTTTTCGACCCTTGCCTTCAGCGCACCTGTAACAGCGGCCTCCATCTTTGCAGGTGCGGCTATCGGGTTGCGTCAGCTGATCGCAGGCTTCGAACGGATCGCCTGACGCCTAAAGGCCCAGCGCCGTCAGGCCCTGATGATCATCAGGTCGCGGGCCCTGCGGCCAGTGAAACAGACGGTCGCCTTCGGCAATAGGAACATCGTTGATCGAGGCATGGCGCACGGCCATGTATCCGTCGGCGTCGAATTCCCAGTTCTCATTCCCATGGGCACGATACCACTGGCCCTGTTCATCGTGGTATTCATAGCAGAACCGGACAGCGATGCGGTTTTCACCATGCGCCCAGATTTCCTTGATCAGGCGATAGCCGTTCTCGGTCGCCCATTTACGCGTTAGGAATTCCTGAACCTCTTCACGACCAGTCAAAAACTCGGACCGGTTCCGCCAACGGGTGTCCGGCGTATAAGCCATCGCCACCTTTTCGGGGTCACGAGTGTTCCATGCATTCTCGGCCATGCGGACTTTGGTCACCGCCTCATCGTAAGTGAACGGCGGTACGGGTGCTCGGGTCATTAGGGTCTTGCCTTACAGTCGAAGTGGCCGCGCAAGGGCGATGCCCAGCGCGGCCGGAACATTTTTACCAGCTGTTGTAGCCAAGGTATTTGCCGGACATCTCGATCTTGACGCGGTCACCTTTGGGGTTCTCCACCCGAGTGATCTGCATATCAAAATCGATGGCCGACATAATGCCGTCGCCGAATTTTTCGTGAATCAGTGCCTTGATCGTGGGACCATAGACGCCAACGATTTCATACAGGCGGTAGATACAGGGATCGGTGGGCACGGCTTGTTCCCACACCTTGGTGGGGCTTTCTTCCAGAACCGATGCCGCCTCTTGCGGCAGGCCCAGCGCAGTGACCAGAGCAGCCGCCTTATCGGCAGGCATCGCGTTCATCCCCATACAGGCGGAATGCGTCCATACAGGAGACATATCAATTTTCTCGGCGATCCCTTCCCAAGTCAGCCCTGCGGTTTTCTTGGCCGACAGGATCATCATTGTGACATCGTCTTTTGTCATCATTTCCATGGATAGATTGTCCTTCATCGTCTTCTTCCTTTGATCGGCTTAGGTATTCACGGCCCGCAGCGGGGCCGATGGCACGGGGTCCTCCTTAGACCCAGTTTTGTCGATACGGATGGTTTCGGGGCCCTTCGGCGTTTCGCCTTCGCGCTTACCCGCCAGTTCTTTGGACCGCTGCCCTAGGAACTGCACCAGATGGTTCCGGATCGCATAGTAGTTGGGATGTTCCACAATCTCGGTTCTGGACCGTGGTCGCGGGATGGTGATTTCAACGGACTCGGCGACCTGCGCATAGGGGCCGTTGGTCATCAGCAGGATGCGGTCTGCCAGCAGAATGGCTTCGTCGATATCGTGGGTGATCATGAACACGGTCTGTTCCGTGCCCCCCCAGATTTTCAGAAGCTCGTCCTGGATGGTCCCCCGTGTCAACGCATCAAGCGCACCAAAGGGTTCATCCAGCAACAACAGCTTTGGCTCATTCGCGAAGGCACGGGCAATAGACACCCTCTGCCGCATCCCCCCTGATAGCTGGCTGGGTTTGCGATGGATCACATCCCCTTCCAGTCCCACCATGGCAAGGAACTTCTTCGAGTGTTCAAGAACCTTCTGCTTGCTCCAGTCCTTGTAACGGGCCGCGACCCCAAAGCTGACGTTCTTCAGGCTCGATAGCCAAGGCAGTAGCGAATAGTTTTGAAACACCACACCGCGATCAAGGCTGGGACCCGACACTTCGAACCCGTCCATCTTGACGACACCCGAGGTGGGCTCGGCCAATCCGGCAAGGATGTTCATGATTGTGGACTTACCACAGCCGGAGTGGCCAAGGATCACGACGAACTCACCCTTTTCGATGCCGAAGTTGGCGTTCTCGAAAACTGTCAGATCCCCCCCCTGCCCGTCAGGATAAATCTGGGTCAGGTTTTCGATGGATAGAAATGGTTTGGACATGGTGATCCCCTTATTCCACGTAGGCCACAGCGCGCTGCAGGGCGCCAAAGGCAAGGTCCAGGATCATGCCAACCACACCGATCATCAGGATCGAGAAGATCACAGACGTCAGATCAAGGTTGTTCCATTCATTCCAGACGTAATAGCCGATGCCCGTACCACCGACCAACATCTCGGCCGCGACGATCACCAACCACGCGATCCCGATCGAGATACGCATACCCGTCACGATGGTCGGCGCAGCGGCTGGCAGGATCACGGTGAAGGCGGTCTTCAGGTATCCCAACTCATGGGTACGGGCGACGTTGACCCAGTCTTGGCGGACATTAGCGACGCCAAAGGCGGTGTTTAGCAACATGGGCCAGATCGAACAGATAAAGATCACGAAGATCGCGCTCGCCTCAGAGTCCTGAATTATAAACAGCGCAAGCGGCATCCATGCCAGTGGCGAGATCGGTCGCAGAACCTGAATGAAAGGGTTGAACGCCTTATAGGCCACTTGGCTCATCCCGATCAGGAAGCCCAAGGGAATAGCGATCAGCGCGGCCATTATGTAGCCCGTCAGAACGCGGTAAATCGAATACCCGATCTGGATACCGATACCCTTGTCATTGGGGCCTGCGTCATAAAACGGGTTGCTCAGTTGCTCCCACGCCTTGGCGATCACCTGACTGGGCGGCGGCACACCGGCCTTGGGCGCACCGCCGCCAGTCAGACGTTCGTATTCGGTCAGTTCGGCGGCGGCTTTTTGTGCGGGGATGGCGGCCTCCCAGATAAAGAGGCCAACCACCAGCATCACCACCGACAACACCGCTGCCCGTTGATTGACAGAGAGATTGTCGAACATGGCTTAGCCCTTCCCGATGGCAAAGCTGGATACGTAGCCAGCCGGATCAGCAGGATCGAAGGTTTTGCCCATAATGGTGTGGGATTTGTAGGTGACGTCCGGCGCCTCATAGCCCAGATCGTTCATCACCTTCTTACAGTCAGCCGCCAGATAGACCTGTTCCGCCACTGCTTTGTAATCCACATCCCCTTCGATATAGCCCCAACGCTTCATCTGGGTCAGGATCCACACGCCCATTGAATGCCACGGGAACGGATCGAAATCGATGCGGTCGGGCACCTTCTGCACCTCTCCCAGACCATCGGCATAGGTCCCTGTCAGGACCTGTTCGATCACGGGCACCGGCTGGTTCAGATAGTTGGTCGGGGCAATCGCCTCGGCAATCTCTTTCCGGTTAGCGGGATTTGACGCGTACTGGGTTGCGTCAATAATCGACTTCAGAAGCGCGCCGTATGTGTTGGGCAGTTCCGTTGCAAAGGACATCGGTGCGGCAAAGGCACAGCATGGGTGACCTTCCCAGATGTCTTTGGTCAGTGTGTGGATAAAGCCGATGCCTTCCCAAACAGCGCGCTGGTTGAACGGATCCGGCGACAGATAGCCATCAAGGTTACCGGCGCGCAGGTTCGCTACCATCTCGGGCGGCGGAACAACGCGAATCTGGATATCGACATCCGGGTCCAGACCGAATTCAGCCACGTAGTAACGCAGCAGGAAGTTGTGCATCGAATATTCGAACGGCACACCAAAGGTGAAGCCCTTCCACTGTGTCGGGTCACGCTTGTCCAGATGCTCATTAGACAGAACAATCGCCTGACCGTTAATGTTTTCGACCGCGGGCATGATGTACGGCTCGGCCACAGACCCCGCGCCCAGCGTCATCGCCAGCGGCATCGGTGTTAGCATGTGGCTGGCGTCATATTCGCCCGACAGCGATTTATCACGCGCCACCGCCCAACCGGCTGTCTTGATAACCTGCGCGTTCAGGCCATAGCGTTCGTAAAAGCCCATCGGCTGCGCCATGATGATCGGCGTCGCACAGGTGATCGGAACAAAGCCGATGTTCAGATCGGTTTTCTCGGGCGGGCCCAGTTCATCAAGGATGGCAGCCTTCGCCTGTTCCAGTGGGAAAACCGAGGCCAGCGCAGCCGCCATTGTGGTTCCGCCGAACATTCCCATAAAGGACCGGCGCGACAGATCGTTGTGACCGAACACGGACCGGACAACAGCGCTTTCTACCGCGCGCTCCAGCATTTGGTCCGAAGACATCGCATCAGGTTCAGGCGTCTTGATGCTGGTTGAACAATGATCGCATCCGCAGTCCGCGCCGTGCCGCAGATCGGATTTGTCCGAGAACGGATTTCCTAAGCTCTTCGTCGTCATAACTTCCCCTTTGCTGTTGATTGCAATCATCATGCAGACAGATCAGAGGGACGGATACGGGTGTGCCTAAAATTTAACCAAGCGACATTATTATAATAATATCAGTACATTGACAGAAACCCAACAGCGGCAACTTCTACGATATTTCGTAATTCACGAAATTTCGTATTGATTACGTTGCTGCAACGCAGAACCCTTTCGTCATGCTTGATGGTCTGTCTAATCCTGATTCTATTTTGCAGGCTTTACCGGAAGCCGCCGTTTTGCTTGACCTGCACAACGATCGCATTCTGGCCGCCAACAGACGCGCAATGGCCTTATTGGACCTTCCTGACATCAAAGAGCGGCAGTTTTCGGATCTGATCGGCGCAGACCTTCCGAATTTTGTGGTCTTTGTGGATGAGATCGGACACCGCAAAGAGGCATGGACCAGAAACGTCCGGATTTCTTCATGCACGGGCAAACCCCTCCGTTGTGAACTTCGGGGGACGCTTGCGGATGAAAGCAAGGCGCTGTTGCTGACCTTGATTGATCTGGACGAACTTGACCGTCACGAACAAGCCACCGAAACAGCAAACCTCCATCGCTCGGGCCTGTCGGCCTGGAAGCGCGCCGAAGGTTTTTTTACCGAACTGGAACGACAAAACCAACTTATCCTGAATGCCGCCGGCGAAGGCATCTATGGCATCAACGCCGAGGGCAAATGCACCTTTGTGAACCGTGCGGCGCAAGAAATGCTCGGGTGGACCGCAGAGGACCTGTACGGGCGCGAAATCCATTCGGTCATGCACCATCACCATTTGAACGGCGACGTCTATCACGCACATGATTGCCCGATCTACCGGTCCTTCCGCTTTGAACAGGTACACAGGATCGAAGACGAGGTGTTCTGGCGCAAGGATGGTCGCCCTATTCGCGTCGAATATGTCTCGACCCCGATTTATGACCAACAGGTTCTGGCAGGTGCCGTGGTCATCTTCCGCGACATCACCGAGCGGAAAGAAAACGAACAGAAACTGCGGGCCGCTTTGGATCAGATCGAGGAACTGCGCGACCGGCTGGAACAGGAAAACGCCTACCTGCAAGAAGCAATCATTTCCGAACGCGCCCACCACGATATCATTGGCACCTCGCCTGCGGTTCAGCAACTGCTGGCAAAAATCGAACTGGTGTCCAAAACCAACGCCAACGTTATGATCACCGGAGAGGCCGGAACCGGAAAGGCGCTTGTCGCCTCTGCCCTGCACAAAGACAGCGAACGGCGCAGACGCCCCTTAATCCATTTCAAATGCGGTTCTGTTGCCGCAGATGCGACCGATGCGGAATTGTTCGGACAGATGCGCGGCGCATTTCCCGGCGCTTTGCGCGACAAACCCGGCAAGTTGGAACTGGCGCATGGCGGGACGCTTTTTCTGGATGACATCACGGAACTACCATTGGACACCCAAGGGCAGCTTCTGGACGCCCTGCAACGCGGTAAAGTCCGGCGTCTTGGCGCGCTAGAGCCGCGTGACATCGACATCCGCCTGATATCGGCGTCTTCCGCCGATCTGGAACGCGAAGTGGCCGCTGGTCGTTTCCGCGAGGACCTGTATTTTCACCTGAATGTCTTTCCGATCCACTGCACGCCGCTGCGTGACAGACCCGACGACATTCCCGCACTTGCCAACCACTTGCTGGACATCGCGTGCAAACGGCTGTCGCGTCGCAAACCGCGTGTTACCGAGGCCGTCATGAACCGATTGATGTCCTATCAATGGCCCGGAAACGTGCGCGAATTGCGCAACGTGATCGAGCGTGCGGCAATCGTTTCGACCGGTGACAAGTTGATCATTGAACTGTCCAGTGGCGCCACTTTGGGCAGCAAATCGGTGGGTCAAATCCTGACCGACGCTGAAATGCAGGGCGCGATGCGCAGCAATATTGTCGCAGCCTTGCGCGCAACAAAGGGCAAAGTATCCGGCCGGAATGGCGCCGCTGAACTGTTAGCTTTGCAGCCTACCACGCTGTATTCACGCATAAAAAAGCTAAACATTACCCCGTCCGAGTGGACCTAGGCGGAACCTGCTCTAGCTGGTTACGCGAAATGTCGCAGCACCCCGTCACGGCGCAATTGTCGCAGAGACGTTCAAATATCCCCAAGACTATCTAGCTCACCAACCAAATAGGATTGGAGCAGTTTTATGCTTGAAGGATTGACCACAGAAACATTGGCACGGGCGCAGTTTGCGTTCACCGTGTCGTTTCACATCATCTTTCCGGCCTTCTCGATTGGCCTTGCCAGCTATCTGGCAGTTTTGAACGGTTTGTGGCTCAGGACACGCGACACGACCTATCTCAACCTTTTCAACTACTGGAAAAAAATCTTTGCCGTCGCGTTCGGCATGGGTGTCGTCTCAGGTATCGTGATGTCCTATCAGTTCGGCACGAACTGGTCGGTCTTCTCGGATAAAACCGGCCCCGTTCTCGGGCCGCTTATGGCCTATGAGGTGCTGTCGGCGTTCTTCCTTGAGGCAGGCTTTCTGGGCATCATGCTGTTTGGCCGAGAAAAGGTTGGCGAAAAGCTTCATATGTTTGCCACTGCGATGGTTGCCTTCGGCACGCTGATGTCGGCCACTTGGATTCTGAGCGTGAACAGCTGGATGCAAACCCCTGTGGGATATAGCATTTCCGACAACGGCCAGTTCTATCCCGAAGACTGGTTCCAGATCATCTTCAACCCGTCCTTCCCCTATCGCCTTGTCCACATGGTGCTGGCTGCCTACCTGACGACGGCCTTCGTTGTCGGCGCGACTGGCGCGCTTCACCTGCTGCGTGACCGCACCAAGCCTGAATCGCGTCGTATGTTTTCCATGGCGATGTGGATGGCTGTGATCGTCACGCCGCTCCAGATCTTTGCTGGCGACATGCACGGCCTGAACACGCTGGAACATCAGCCCGTAAAAGTCATGGCGATGGAAGGTCACTTTGACAGCCACCCCGACGGCGCGCCGCTGATCCTGTTCGGCATCCCGAACGAGGAAGAGAAGCGCATCGATTATGCCATCGAAATCCCCAAGGCGAGCTCGCTAATCCTGAAGCACGACCGGAATGCACCTCTGGACGGTTTGGACACCATTCCGGATGATGAAGAGCCCCCTGTGGCCATCGTGTTCTATTCGTTCCGTGTGATGGTCGGGTTGGGCTTTGCCATGCTTCTGATCGGTGGCTGGAGCCTTCTGGCCCGCGTTAAGGGCAAGCTTTATGACGCGCCGCTACTGCACCGTTCTGTACTGGTTATGGGACCGTCGGGCTTTATCGCCGTTCTCGCAGGTTGGGTCACAACCGAGGTCGGTCGCCAGCCCTATACCGTCTATGGCCTGCTGCGCACTTCGGACAGTCTGGCGCCGATTGATGCGCCTGCTGTGGCGACGTCGCTTCTAGCATTCATCGTGGTTTACTTCTTCGTCTTTGGCGCGGGCACCTACTACCTGCTGCGCCTCATGAACGCCTTTGTCCCACAAAAGGACGCCGACTTTACCGATGGCCCCACGCGTGCCGCGGGCATTACGCCTTCGACGCAACTGGCCACCAACCCCGCCGAATAAGGAGCCGCTGTTATGATTTTTGATCTAGCCAATATCTGGGCGGCCCTGATTGCCTTTGCCGTTCTGACCTACGTCATTCTGGACGGCTTCGACCTCGGGATCGGCATTCTGTTTCCCTTCGCCAAAAGCGAACACGAACGGGATGTGATGATGAACACGGTCGCCCCTGTCTGGGACGGCAACGAAACGTGGTTGGTGCTGGGTGGCGGTGGTCTGTTTGCCGTTTTCCCGCTGGCCTATGCGGTCGTGATGCCCGCGCTTTACATGCCGATCATCATTATGCTTCTGGCACTGGTATTCCGCGGCGTGGCCTTTGAATACCGTTGGAAAACAAAACGCTGGAAGCACGTCTGGTCCATCGCCTTTTTTGCCGGATCGCTGGTCGCGACCTTTACGCAAGGCATCGCTTTGGGCGCGTTGGTGCAAGGTATCGAGGTCGAGAACCGCGCATACGCAGGCGGTTGGTTTGACTGGCTGACACCGTTTTCGATCCTGACAGGCGTTGCGCTTGTGGTGGGTTACACGCTGTTGGGCGCAACGTGGCTGCACATGAAGACCAGCGGTGAACTGCAATCCCGTCACACGGCCATGTCGTGGCCTCTGGCAATCGGAACGCTGGCGCTGATTGGCGTGGTCTCGATCATGACTCCGTTCCAAGATGCGGTTTATTTCGAACGCTGGTTCACACTGCCGACGGCTGCATGGTCGTCACTGGTGCCCTTCGTTCTGTTCCTGCTGTCTTGGATCATGTTCTGGGGCCTGAAGAAGAACAACGACGTCCAGCCCTTCCTGGCTGCAAACGGTATCTTTGTGGCCTGCTTTGTCGGTATCGGCATCAGCTTTTATCCCAACATCGTGCCTCCGTCGCTTAGCATCCAAGAGGCTGCAGCACCGGACAAAAGCCTGATGTTCGCGCTAGTGGGCGCAGCGATCCTGATCCCCATTATCCTGATCTACACCGCCTATTCCTATTGGGTGTTCCGCGGCAAGATTGATGAAACAGCAGGATACCACTGAGGTCCCCCATGGCTGAGAACCCGCTTTGGAAAAAATGGATATGGTTTGTTGCCCTCTGGGCGGCATCCGTTTTGGGCCTTGGCATCGTTGCATATTTGATCAAGCTCGTGGCCGTGTAGGGCTTGCGCAAAATCGCGTCTGCTGTCTAAGTGCCGTCCAAGAAAACTGGGAGGTACCTAAATTATGTCGGACAACACCGCAGCAATAGAAGAAATCCGCGAATTGCTTGGCGATCGCCTGTCCACAGGCTCCTCTATCCGCGAAATCCACAGCCGGGACGAGGCCTATTCCACGCCCTCCCTGCCCGACGCCGTGGCCTTTCCCGAAACAACCGAAGAAGTGTCGCAGATCATGCGCATTTGTACGAAACACAAATGCCCTGTGGTCCCTTACGGCGTCGGCACTTCGCTAGAAGGTCACATTGTACCGATCCACGGCGGGATCAGCGTTGATACCAGCCGCATGAACCAGATCCTTGAGGTCCACGCAGAGGACCTTGATGCCGTTGTCCAACCTGGCGTGACCCGCGAACAGCTGAACGAAGACCTGCGCGCCACCGGCCTGATGTTCACCGTTGATCCCGGTGCGAACGCAACGCTGGGCGGCATGGCAGCCACCCGTGCCTCGGGCACGAACGCGGTGCGCTATGGCACAATGCGAGAAAACGTTCTGGCGCTAGAGGTTGTTCTGGCAGACGGGACCGTGATTGAAACAGGCACCCGCGCGCGCAAATCTTCGGCTGGTTACGACCTGACGCATCTGTTTGTGGGTTCTGAAGGTACGCTTGGCATCATCACCAAACTGACTGTGCGCCTCTATGGCCAGCCCGAACACATCGCCGCCGCCACATGTGCATTCCCGACCATTGATGATGCGGTCAACACCGTCATTCTGGCGATCCAGACTGGCCTTCCCATGGCGCGGATCGAACTTCTGGACGCGCTGCAAATGAAGGGGATGAACACCTATAATCCCGACATGAACATGGCCGAAAAGCCCTATCTGTTCCTGGAATTCCACGGCTCCCCTGCCGGTGTCGAAGAACAGGTCGCCAGCTTCCGCGATATCGCCGAGGAATTCGGCGTTCAGGATTTCGAATGGGCCAGCAAGACCGAAGACCGCAACCGTCTTTGGGCCGCCCGCCACAGCGCCTATTACGCGGGCAAATCCCTACGTCCCGGTGCCGAAGGCGTGGTGACAGATGTCTGCGTGCCAATTTCGGAACTGGCCGAGTGCATCAGAGGCACGCAAGAGGACATTGCCGCCAGCGGTCTGATTGCCCCGCTGGTAGGACACGTCGGCGATGGGAACTTCCACCTTTTGATCCTTGTCGACCTAGAGTCGGATGAAGAATTGAAGCGCGCCAAGGAACTGGCCCACAACGTATGCCGCCGCGCGTTGGCATCCGGTGGCACAGTGACCGGCGAACATGGCGTTGGCACCGGCAAAATGCGCTATATGGAAGAAGAACACGGCGCGGCATACGCGGTCATGACACAGCTGAAAAAAACGCTTGATCCCAACAACCTGATGAACCCGGGCAAAATGGTTCAGGTCAACTAAGGCCTAGCCCAGACTATCCCACAACTCGAACTCTGCGGCGTGCTTGCGCCGCAGTTTTGCTTCGACCTCGGGCGACAGCTCCAGATCACGCTTGGGCGACACATTTTCGCGTGGCAGATCCAGCTTCACGCCCAAACGATCTTCCAGAAAATCGATGATCTTCCCCTGATCTTCGTAGCGAAACAGATGCGACACCTGCGTGCCATTGGGACGGGGTTCTACGAACTTCGACTGCGCGCCGACATTGGCAAAGGGCGGCTTGTCGCCCTGACAGTAGGCCAACACAAAGTCATCAAAGCTGATATCCTTGGTCGAAGTTCGTTTCCCATCCAGAAACGGACGCTGGCGATAACGATACCAGCTTCCCAGCCACGACACCGGTTCGCGGATCACCGCCATCACGTCCATATGATCGGCCCCGACCTTTTCAAACATCGGCCGGAAGAAGCGATTGTAGCGGTAAACCGGCGCGTGTTTCAGCTCGGGCGGGTCGGAAACAACCATGGAAGCATGGGGAGTAAGCGCAGTTTCATAGGCTGATGTTCCCGTTTTCGGCACGGCCAAAAACACCAATTTCTGCTTCCAAAACACCAACATAAGGCAGCACGCCCCCATTCATCCGATCATGTAAACCACTCTTTAACCAAGTGCGGCAAATGTAAAGAAAGTGAAAATCCTCTTGCAATGTTCTCGTTTTGGTCCGATATGTTTTGGAACAAGAGGTGAACAAAGCAGCGATTGCCGCTTGATAGCGGGTATGGAATAAGGACACGGAAACAATGGCAACGGCAGATCTTCTCTCCATGGACAGCAAGCGCAACGCAGACAAGCAGAAGGCGCTGGATTCAGCGCTGGCCCAGATCGAACGTCAGTTCGGCAAGGGTTCGATCATGAAACTCGGTGGCGAAAACGCGATGCGCGACATCGAAGCCACCTCGACCGGTTCTCTGGGCCTTGATATCGCCCTCGGCATCGGCGGCCTGCCCAAAGGCCGGATCATCGAAATTTACGGGCCGGAAAGCTCGGGTAAGACCACACTGACCCTGCATGCTATTGCAGAAGAACAGAAAAAAGGCGGCGTTTGCGCCTTTGTGGACGCGGAACACGCACTTGACCCGCAGTATGCGAAAAAGCTGGGCGTCGATCTGGACGAACTGCTGATCTCGCAGCCCGACACAGGTGAACAGGCGCTTGAGATCACGGACACACTGGTACGTTCCGGCGCGGTTAGCCTTGTTGTCGTCGACTCGGTCGCGGCGCTGACGCCGAAATCCGAACTGGAAGGCGACATGGGTGATTCCAGCGTGGGCGTTCACGCCCGCCTGATGAGCCAGGCGATGCGCAAACTGACCGGTTCGATCAACCGTTCGAACTGTATGGTGATCTTCATCAACCAGATCCGAATGAAAATCGGCGTCATGTTCGGTTCGCCCGAAACAACAACCGGCGGGAACGCGCTGAAGTTCTATTCGTCCGTCCGTCTGGACATCCGCCGCATCGGCGCGATCAAGGACCGTGACGAAGTAGTCGGCAACGCCACCCGCGTGAAAGTCGTGAAAAACAAGGTCGCCCCGCCCTTCAAGCAGGTTGAATTCGACATCATGTATGGCGAAGGCATCTCGAAAACTGGCGAATTGCTGGATCTGGGTGTGAAAGCTGGCGTCGTTGAAAAATCTGGCGCGTGGTATTCCTACGGGGATGAACGCATCGGTCAGGGTCGTGAAAACGCCAAGACCTACCTGAAGGAAAACACCGCGATCGCGCTTGAGATCGAGGACAAGATTCGTGCCGCGCATGGCCTTGAATTTGATATGGCCAAGGACGATCCGGATTTGGTCGAAGACTAAAACCATCGGAAGACTTAGAAAAAGCGCCCCGATTTCGGGGCGTTTTTTGTTGCCGCTCGAATTTACCTGACTAAAGTCAGAAAAAAATTCAAGCGAGTCAACCTATGCTAGACAACATATCCCGCTTCCGCCGTCTGTCCCGTGCTGTCACCACGCAAAGCGGTGCCCTTGATACGTCATTCCTTGGCCTAGGACGCCCGTTGGGATCGGCCCGCGTTCTGAATGCGATTGGTCACGGCAAGACCGAAGTCAGCGACTTGCGCGAATATCTTGAGCTGGACTCAGGCTTGATGTCCCGTCTCCTGCGCAGGTTAGAGGCGGAGGGGCTGATAACGGTCGAAAGCGACGGAAACGATGCCCGTCGCAGGGTCGCGCAACTGACGCCTGCGGGTCGGGATGCCTTTCACCAATATGAAAGCCTGTCGAACTCTGCCGCTGAAAAGGTTCTGTCCCGCTACAAGGATCAGGACAGCCTATTGGCGGCTATGGACCTGATCGCAACCGTTTTGGGACGGGATCACATAAAAATCGCCCCCGTCGATCCCGAAGACCCGCGCATAGAATACTGTGTGAACCAGTTCTACGATGAGATCACCAGCATCCTTGGCATCACATTCGATCCCCATGCCTCAGGCAACCCAGAGGCCGATTTCCTGCGCCCACCCAAGGGCGTTTTTCTGCTGGCAACTTCGGACGGTCTGCCCATCGGATGTTGCGGATTGAAAGGCCAAGGCACAAATCTGGGCGAGGTCAAACGCCTGTGGCTGTCGTCTGCCGCCCGCGGTCTTGGCCTTGGCAAACGCCTGATGGATGAGATCGAGGATCATGCGCGCAAACTGGGCATGACGACGCTGCAACTGGACACGAATGGACGGCTTCATGCAGCCCTTGGATTGTACCGTAACAGCGGTTGGATCGAAATCGATCGCTACAACGACAATCCCTATGCCGAACATTTTTTTGAAAAGCAGTTGACCTAAGCCCTGCCCCTGTGGACAGCACCCAACGCTAGGGGTACATCTGACAAAATTTTTGCGACATGAGGCAAAGCATGGCAACGCTGAACGATATCCGCTCGACCTTTCTGAGCTATTTCGAAAAACAGGGGCACACGATTGTGCCCTCGTCCCCGCTTGTGCCGCGTAACGACCCGACTTTGCTTTTTGCGAACTCGGGCATGGTGCAGTTCAAGAACCTGTTCACAGGCGTTGAAACCCGCGATTACACCCGCGCGACCACATCGCAGAAATGCGTACGCGCTGGCGGTAAGCACAACGACCTTGATAACGTCGGCTACACAGCACGCCACCACACGTTCTTTGAGATGCTCGGCAACTTCTCGTTCGGCGATTACTTCAAAACCGAAGCGATCCCCTTTGCCTACGAACTGATCACCAAAGACTTCGCCATCGACAAGACGCGCCTTTTGGCCACAGTCTATCACACCGATGACGAAGCCTTTGAAATCTGGAAGAAAGTCGGCATTCCGGAAGACCGGATCATCCGCATCGCGACATCCGACAACTTCTGGCAGATGGGCCCGACTGGCCCCTGCGGCCCCTGCACCGAGATTTTCTATGATCACGGCGACCACATCTGGGGCGGCCCTCCGGGATCGCCCGAGGAAGACGGCGACCGTTTCATCGAAATCTGGAACATCGTTTTCATGCAGAACGAGCAGTTCGAGGACGGCTCCATGCGCGCGCTGGACATGCAGTCCATCGATACCGGCATGGGTCTGGAACGGATTGGCGCGCTGCTTCAGGGTAAGCACGACAACTACGACACCGATCTGATGCGGTCGCTGATCGAAGCCTCCGCTGATGCCACCTCGTCCGACCCCGATGGTCCTGGCAAAACGCATCACCGCGTGATCGCCGACCACCTGCGGTCTACATCCTTCCTGATCGCCGATGGCGTGATGCCGTCAAACGACGGTCGCGGCTATGTTCTGCGCCGCATCATGCGCCGTGCGATGCGTCACGCGCACCTGCTGGGTGCGAAAGACCCGCTGATGCACCGCCTTGTTCCCGCGTTGGTCCGTCAGATGGGCGCGGCCTATCCTGAACTGGGCACCGCACAGGCGCTGATCGAAGAAACGCTGCTGCTGGAAGAAAACCGTTTCCGCCAGACGCTGGATCGCGGTTTGAAGCTGTTGGACGAAGAGCTTGCGAACCTGCCCGAAGGCGCCGCCCTGCCCGGCGAAACCGCGTTCAAACTGTACGACACATACGGCTTCCCGCTGGACCTGACGCAGGACGCGCTGCGTGAAAAGGACCTGACGGTCGACACCGACGGTTTCGACACAGCCATGGCCGAACAAAAGGCCAAGGCGCGTGCGGCATGGTCCGGCACAGGCGAAGCCGCCGATGCTGCCATCTGGTTCGACATCGCTGAAGAACACGGCACGACAGACTTCCTTGGCTATGACACCGAAACAGCGGAAGGCCAGATCATGGCCATCGTCGCGGACGGCGCAAAGGTCGACGGTGGCAAGGCTGGCGACAAAGTGCAGATCGTTCTGAACCAGACACCTTTCTATGCCGAAAGCGGTGGTCAGGTTGGCGACACAGGCGTGATCACCACAGATGGCGCTAAGGCGACTATCACCGACACACGCAAAGTGGCAGATGTGTTCATCCACTTCGCCGAAATCACCGAAGGTGAGATCAAGGCGGGCGATGCTGCAAAGCTGGACGTGGATCACGCACGCCGGACTAACATTCGTGCAAAC
Organism: Thalassococcus sp.; assembly: GCF_982780845.1. Taxonomy (NCBI): domain Bacteria; kingdom Pseudomonadati; phylum Pseudomonadota; class Alphaproteobacteria; order Rhodobacterales; family Roseobacteraceae; genus Thalassococcus; species Thalassococcus sp. The sequence goes on along the minus strand of NZ_CEYADA010000006.1, from coordinate 192,961 downwards.
CACTCGGCCACGCACCTGTTGAACGAAGCCCTGCGTCGCGCGCTGGGTGACCACGTTGCGCAGCGCGGGTCGCTGAACGCGGCAGACCGCCTGCGCTTTGACTTCAGCCACGCCAAGGCCCTGACCATAGATGAGCTGACAACGGTCGAGCGTGAGGTGAACGACTACATCCGCCAGAACGCGCCGGTCGAAACCCGCATCATGACGCCCGACGATGCCCGCGCGATGGGTGCGCAGGCGCTGTTTGGTGAAAAGTATGGCGATGAGGTGCGTGTTGTGTCCATGGGCACCGACGCGTCCTCGGGCAAAGGTTCGAACCGCGACACGTATTCGCTGGAACTCTGCGGTGGTACGCACGTGGCACGCACCGGTGAGATCGGTCTGTTCGTGACACTGGGCGACAGTGCGTCTTCTGCCGGTGTTCGCCGGATCGAAGCGCTGACAGGTGAGGCCGCGATGGATTACCTGCGCGGTCAGGACCGGATCGTTTCCGAACTGGCGGGCGAGTTAAAAGCCACGGCTGCTGATCTGCCCGCACGGGTTAAGGCGCTGATGGACGAACGCAAAGCGCTGAACAACGAAGTGGCCCAGCTGCGTCGTGAACTGGCAATGTCCGGTGGCAGCGGTCAGGCCCCTGCCGAGGCAAAAGAGATCAACGGCGTGAAGTTCCACGCACAGGTCCTGTCCGGAGTGTCCGGCAAAGACCTGCCCCCGCTGATCGACGAACACAAAGCGCGTCTGGGCAGCGGTGCTGTTCTGTTGATTGCAGATACTGGCGGCAAAGCGGCTGTTGCGGCGGGCGTGACCGACGACCTGAAAGACAAACTTTCTGCGGTCGATCTGGTCCGTGCAGCGGTTCCGGAACTGGGTGGCAAAGGTGGCGGTGGCCGTCCTGATATGGCGCAGGGTGGCGGTGCAAGCACGGACAACGCCGAGGCTGCGATCAGAGCTGCCGAGGCTGTGGTGGCGGGCTGATGCCCGCCTACATCATCGCGCGGATCACCGTAACCGATCCGGACGATTACAAAGAATATGCCGCCCAGACAGTTGCCTTGGCCGAGGCTGCGGGCGGCAAATTTTTGGTCAAAGCTGGTCTTCAAAAAGTTGTCGAAGGCAGCGCGCCGGAACGGCACGTGATTGTCGAGTTTCCAACATTGGAACAGGCCGAAGCCTGGTACAACTCGGACGCATATCAAGCCATTCTACCAATCGCGCTTCGCTCTAGCGAACGCGACATCATTATTGTGGAGGGACTATAAATGCCGGCACTCTGGATTGCCCACGTGCACGTAACCGACGCCGATTCCTACAGCAAATACGCCAAATTGGCAGGCCCAGTGATTGCTGAACACGGTGGTCATTTTCTGGCCCGTGGCGGTGACTACCACATTCTGGAAGGCGCACAGCGCGAACGCCATGTGGTTGCACAGTTCCCGTCGAAACAGGCAGCAATCGATTGCTACCATTCGGACGGCTACCAAGAGGCGCTGAGCCATGCGCGCAATGCCTCTGAACGTGATCTTATCGTCGTCGAAATCACCGACTAAGTCACGAATTCGATCTGCTGAAACAAAAAACCCTCCCCCGATCTGGGGGAGGGTTTTTCTTTTGTTATCAGGCTTGTTTCGCCATCCGCTTACGCTCATGCGGATCAAGATAGCGTTTGCGCAGACGGATCGACGACGGCGTTACTTCGACCAGTTCGTCATCGTTGATGTAGGCAATCGCTTCTTCAAGGCTGAAGTTGATGTGCGGTGTCAGACGAACCGCATCGTCGGTGCCGGAGGCACGAACGTTGGTCAACTTCTTACCCTTCAGCGGGTTCACTTCAAGGTCGTTGTCACGGGAATGTTCACCGATGATCATACCCTGATAAACCTTGGCCTGCGGGCCCACAAACATGCGGCCACGCTCTTCAAGGTTCCACAGCGCATAAGCCACGGCCTCGCCGTCTTCCATCGAGATCAGAACACCTGCACGACGGCCTGGGATCGGGCCTTTGTGCGCTGCCCAGCCGTGGAACACGCGGTTCAGAACGCCTGTGCCGCGCGTGTCGGTCAGGAATTCGCCGTGGTAACCGATCAGGCCACGGGACGGAACGTGCGCAACGATACGGGTCTTGCCCGCACCGGCCTGTTTCATCTCGGCCAGTTCGCCCTTACGCGCACCGGTGATTTTTTCGATCACCGCGCCCGAGTATTCGTCGTCCACGTCGATGGTGACTTCTTCGATCGGCTCGATACGCTGACCGTTTTCGTCTTCGCGCATGATAACCTGCGGACGCGAGATCGACAGTTCGAAGCCTTCGCGACGCATGTTTTCGATCAGAACGCCCATCTGAAGTTCGCCACGACCGGACACCTCAAAGGCTTCGCCGCCCGGCGTGTCTTCGATCTTGATCGCGACGTTCGATTCCGCCTCTTTCATTAGGCGTTCACGGATGACGCGGCTTTGAACCTTTTTGCCTTCGCGGCCAGCCAGCGGGCTGTCGTTGATGCCAAAGGTCACAGTGATGGTCGGCGGATCGATGGGCTGTGCTTCCAGCGGCTCATCAACGGCCAGCGCACAGATCGTGTCGGACACGGTCGATTTGGACATACCGGCCAGCGAAACGATGTCGCCTGCCTGTGCCTCTTCGATGTCCTGCTGGGCAAGACCACGGAACGCGCGGATTTTGGTGACACGGAACTGTTCGATCTTTTGACCGATACGGGACAGCGCCTGAACAGTTGCACCAACCTTCAGCGTGCCAGATTCAACGCGGCCAGTCAGGATGCGGCCAACAAACGGGTCAGAGCCCAGAGTGGTCGCCAGCATGCGGAAATCTTCGCCCTGACGGGACACCTGACGCGGACGCGGCACGTGGTTGACGATCAAGTTGAACAGCGCTGCCAGATCCTTGCGCGGACCGTCAAGTTCGGCATCGGCCCAGCCGGAACGACCAGAAGCATACAGATGCGGGAAGTCCAGCTGGTCTTCGTCAGCACCAAGGCTTGCGAAAAGGTCAAAACATTCGTCCAGCGCACGGTCGGGTTCGGCGTCGGGTTTGTCGACCTTGTTCAGAACAACAATCGGACGCAGCCCCAAGGAGAGCGCCTTGGAGGTCACGAATTTGGTCTGGGGCATCGGGCCCTCGGCGGCGTCAACCAGCAGCACAACGCCGTCCACCATGGACAGGATGCGCTCGACCTCGCCACCAAAGTCAGCGTGGCCGGGGGTGTCGACGATGTTGATGCGCGTGCCTTTCCATTCGACCGAAGTCGCCTTGGCCAGAATGGTGATGCCGCGTTCACGTTCCAGATCGTTCGAGTCCATGGCGCGTTCAGCAACGGCCTGGTTTTCCCGGAACGCGCCGGATTGTTTCAAGAGTTCATCCACCAGCGTTGTCTTGCCGTGGTCCACGTGGGCAATGATCGCAACGTTGCGAAGATCCATGGGAATAAGCCTTTTCAGTGTGTCGGGCGTCGCGTAGCCCCCTAACGCACAAAAGGCCAGCCCCTAAAGCGTCACAGGGGTGGAAAAGCGCGGAATGTGACTGATGCGACGTGGCGTAGTGCTGAAAGCCCCTGATTTGGTCGCTTAGAAGGCGACCTTGGCGCCCTCTGCAATCGTGCGCGGTGAGGCGTTCAGCGTTTCAATAGCGAACCCGGCAGCGGCCTTGTAACGGGCCGTGAATTCACGACGTTCATCCTCTGGCACGACGTCGTTGATGTCATCGAATTCGCCACCACAGCGTTCGTCGATCAGGTTCAACAGGCCGAAAGGCCCAGCCCCGCGGTTGCGCAGCACGACTTGGGACACGTCTTCGCAGAAACGCGCGTCAAAATCTTCGAAGGCCGTTTCGTTCAAACCATGCGCGATCAGCGATGCGCCCAGATTGCGCGCATCAACGATGGCCTGGCTCGCCCCGTTCGATCCTGTTGGATACATCGGATGTGCGGCGTCACCGATCAGAACCACGCGGCCATCGGCCCAGCTGGGCACAGGATCGCGGTCGATCATCGGGTATTCGTAGACAGTGCCTGCTTTGGACAGGAATTCGGGCACGTTGATCCAGTCGTATTCCCAACCTTCAAAGTGATGGATAAAATCTTCGATCTCGACCTTTTTGTTCCAGTCGCCGCCCTTCCAGCCTTCGGAATTGTCGACGGTCACTTCGGCGATCCAGTTGACCTCGGACAAGCCGGTTTCGGGATCGGCAGGTGAGATCGGGTAGAACACGATCCGGTGGCGTGCACGCCCCAGACCGACGAACGACGCACCTGTGCGAATTGGGACCGCAGGGCTGGTGCCACGCCACATGATCGCGCCGCCCCAGTGGATCGGGGGCTGGTCAGGGTACATCTGCGCGCGAACAGCGGAATGGATACCATCGGCAGCAATCAGCATGCTGGCCGTCTCTTGCGCCTGCGTGCCGTCAGCAGCGACGGTTTCAACCGTCACTGTATCGTCGTCATTGTTGGAATAGCCGGTCACGCGCACGCCCAAACGGACTGCATCCGGGCCCAGACGATCCAGCACTTCTTGGTACAGCAGCATCTGTAGCTTGCCGCGATGCACCGAATACTGTGGCCAGTTATAACCCGCTTCCAGTCCGCGCGGTTCAGAGTAAACAGGGTTGCCCTTCAGACCGACCAACGCCCATTCACGGCATTTCACGCCGATCTGGTCCAGTTTCTCAGCGCCAATGCCCAGATCAAACAATTCTCGCACGGCATTGGGCTGTACGTTGATACCAACGCCCAATGGCTTCAGCTCGCTCACCGTTTCCAGAACAACGCAAGGGACGCCGATTTGATGCAGCGTCAAAGCCATGCTCATACCCGCGATACCGCCACCGGCGATCAGAACTTTGGGCTGGGACATGGCACACTCCTCAAACTAGCCGTTTCCGCGCGCCTCGTGGCTAGCACAAGGCACGCCGGAAAGGCCAGATTGGAACTGCACTTACTATTTGGTCTCTTCGAACAATTCGCGACCAATCAGCATGCGGCGGATTTCGGACGTGCCCGCGCCGATCTCATACAGCTTGGCATCACGCAGAAGGCGACCCGTGGGGAAGTCGTTGATATAGCCATTGCCGCCCAGTGTCTGGATCGCTTCCAGCGCGACCTGAGTTGCCTTTTCCGCTGCATAAAGGATGCAGCCCGCCGCGTCCTTACGCGTAGTTTCACCACGGTCACAGGCAGCGGCAACCGAATAGACGTACGACCGGCAGGCGTTCAGCGTGACATACATATCCGCCAGCTTGCCCTGCATTAGCTGGAACGTCCCGATGGGTTTTCCGAACTGTTCGCGGTCATGCACGTAAGGCACCACCACATCCAGACAGGCCGCCATAATCCCCAAGGGACCCGCCGCCAGCACGACGCGCTCATAGTCAAGACCGCTCATCAGAATACGAACGCCCTGCCCCTCTTGCCCAAGCACATTTTCAAACGGCACTTCGCAGTCTTCAAAGATCAGTTCAGCGGTGTTCGACCCACGCATCCCCAGCTTGTCCAGCTTTTGACCGGTCGAGAAACCCGCCATGCCCTTTTCGATCAGGAAGGCGGTGATCCCTTTGGGACCGGCGTCCGGATCGGTTTTGGCGTAAACGATCAGCGTGTCGGCATCCGGACCATTGGTGATCCACATCTTGTTGCCGTTCAGGATGAAACGATCGTTTCGTTTTTCCGCCCGCAGACGCATGGACACAACATCAGAACCCGCACCCGGTTCGCTCATGGCAAGAGCACCGACGTTGTCGCCGGACATCAGGCCCGGTAGGTATTTTTCCTGCTGCTCAGGCGAGCCATTCCTGCGGATCTGGTTCACACACAGGTTGGAGTGCGCGCCGTAAGACAGGCCAACCGAGGCGGAAGCACGGCTGATTTCTTCAATCGCAACGCAATGAGCCAGATAGCCCATGCCTGTGCCACCAAGCTCTTCTTCGACGGTCAGTCCAAGAAGACCCAAGTCGCCCATCTTCTTCCACAAATCAGCGGGGAATTGGTTTGTCTGGTCAATCTCTTGCGCTCTTGGCGCGATTTCAGCCTGAGCAAATTTGTGCACGACGTCGCGCAGGGCTTCGATTTCTTCACCCAGTGCGAAGTTCATAGATGCGTGAAACAATGCGGTTTCCTCCCAAGAGGCAGGTGCTGGACTTATTCTTGGATTCCAACACTCTGCAATACAGCCTGTACGTAACAGTCAATCACCTGATCCCTGTTCAGTTCACCGTCTTCACGGAACCAAACAGTGATCCCTGTCATCATCGCCAACAGTGCACGTGTTTGAACGGCAGCATTTGCGACTTTGAAAGTGCCTTCCTTGACACCTTGTTCCAGAACCTCGCGCAGGATCGCCTCGTATTCGTCGCGCTTGACGTAAACGTCCTGACGGCCCGTTTCCTCAAGGCTGCGCAACTCCATGTAGGCGATAAAGACGTGATCCGGAAAATCCAGCTGATAGCTGATGTGGAAACGGGCAAAGGCGACCAAGCGGTTCCTTGTTCCTTCCACACCCTCCATGGCGTTATTCGCCGCAGCCAGAAGATCAACCATGTGGGTCATCATCAGATCCACAAGGATGTCCTGTTTGCTAGGGAAGTGGTTGTAGATTGCTCCGGGCTGTATCCCGACCGCATTCGCAATGTCGCGCATGGACACAGCACTATAGCCGCTTTTGGCAAAAAGACGGAGGGCATTCAGCCGGATCGTCTCTTTTGTGTCTTTCGAGCGCTGTTGCAACATATGCGTCTGGTCCGCTTATTACGAATGGGCGTTCATTTATTGAACGACAAATGCCCGTTTTCAAGCCACTGCTGAAAAAATACTCACCCTTTCAACTTACTACTTTCGGGTCCCTAGCCCTTGGCCCATGGGGCCGGTGTTTTATTCAGAAAGGCAGCGATGCCTTTTTCGGCACAATCGCTTTCCCAAGCGTCGGCCAATTGTTCGATGGTGCCGTCGATCACCGAAGCGTCGATTTGCGCGCCTAATGACCGGATCAGGCGTTTGGTTCGGCCCACCGCTTCTTTCGGAAGCTTCAGGTAGGGTGCGATGGCTTCTTTGATCGCCATGCCCAACTGGCCTGCGGGAACAGACCGCGCAACCAGTCCCAGTTCGACCGCACGGGGGCCTTGGAAAAGCTCGGCATTCATCATGACCTGACGCGCGGCCCCTTCCCCGATCCGCGCAAGGACATAAGGCGAAATCGTCGCCGGAATGATGCCAAGCCGCGTTTCGGTAAAGCCGAAGCGACAGTCATCAGCAGCAATCGCCAGATCGCAAACACAGGCCAGACCTGCGCCGCCGCCCATGGCCACGCCTTCCACCCTCCCGATCAAGGGAACAGGCATTTCGTTTAGCGCTTTAAGCATGTTGGCGAGACGACGCGCCTCGGCCATGCGGCCTGCACGATCCGTTTTGATCTGCGCCATCATCCACGACAGATCACCACCGGCGCAAAAAACACCCTCTGCGCCCTGCAAGACGACAATGCGCATCTCCGGCGTGTCGGCCGCCATTGCCGCGAACGCGACCAGTTCATCCATCATCTCGGCTGAAATGGCATTCTTCCGGTCGGGACGGTTCAGGATCAGATGGGCGACACCATCCGCGCCCTGTTCGATCTTCAACGTGTTGAATTGGTTCATGCTGCGTCCCCCCGCAGGCTACGCGCGAATTCAGCGGCAACCATCATTGCGTCACGGTCCAGACCCGTTTCAAATCCCTCAGCCGCCAGCAAGTCGTAGACCGCTTCGGTCGCGACATTCCCCTTGGCCCCCGGCGCGTAGGGACATCCGCCCAAACCGCCAACCGCCGCGTCAAAGACGCGGAGGCCATGGCCAACGCTGACACGGATGTTGTCGATGGCGCGACCGGCGGTGTCGTGGAAATGTCCCGCTAGCCTTTCAGCTGGCACGCGTTCTGTGACCGCCCGCAACATCGCATCCACGGTTTCACTCGTGCCCTGCCCGATGGTGTCGCCAAGCGAGACCTCATAGCAGCCCAGTTCAATCAAATCCGCAGCGACCCGCGCAACCTGATCTGGTGGTGTGCGTCCGTCATAGGGGCAGTCGGTTACGCAGGACACATAGCCACGCACCGGAATGCCAGCCTTTTGAGCCGCCTCAACCACTGGCGCAAAGCGTTCAAGGCTTTCCGCGATCGAACAGTTGATGTTCTTTTCGCTGAATCCTTCCGAGGCCGAGCCGAAAATCGCAACCTCATCCGCATTTGCGGCGATGGCGGCCTCGAGCCCCTTCATGTTGGGCGTCAGAGCCGTGTAGCGCACCCCATCAACGCGCGTGATCCCGGCCATCACGTCCGCGCTGTCCGCCATTTGCGGCACCCATTTCGGGGATACGAAACTGGCTGTTTCAATCTTGCGGAAGCCAGCCTGCGACAGAAGATCGACCAGTTTGATCTTGTCCGCCGTGGCGATCATGGCCTTTTCGTTTTGCAGGCCGTCGCGCGGGGCCATTTCAAACAGGGTGACGAAATCAGACATGGCTTATTCGTCCTCCTGCATACGCACCAACAGCGCGCCCTGTTCGACCTGATCGCCTTCCGACACCAACATTTCCGCGATCACGCCGTCTTGGGCTGCGGTGATGGCGTGTTCCATTTTCATGGCTTCCATAACCAGCAACCGGTCGCCTTCCGACACGCTGTCGCCCGCCTTGGCAACGACTGCGATCACATTGCCGGGCATCGGCGCTGTCAAAGCTCCCGCCTTAGCAGAAGACGCGGATGCGGACGGATCGAAGAACTTGAAAAAACGGTCGTGCCCTTCGGTTTGGACAAGCACACCATGGCCGGTTTTGTGGACGATGGCCCGCGATTTCACGCCGTTTTCCTCAACCAAAAGCTCTGGCCCGTTTTGCCAAACGGCTGAAAACGTCACCTCGCCCATAGGCGTGGTCACCTTGGTTTCTGAGGCAGTAGTTTCGACAAAGATCGAAATGTTCGGATCACCTTCAAACGTCACGGCCTGACGCGCAGCACCCCATAGACGGAAGTTAGCAAAGGGATCTTCCGCATCAGCAGGTCGCACCGCGGCAAGCGCGGCCAGCGCCAAAGTGTGCGCTGTCGGATCAGGTCGTGCAGTCAGGTCTGCGCCTTTGCGGTCGATCAGCCCCGTATCAACGCGACCTGCGGCAAAATCTGTGTCATTCACCAAGGCAGACAGGAAGGCACGGTTTGTCACGCAGCCGTGGACCACCAGATCCTCCAAGGCCTTCGACATCTTCAGCAATGCCGCGTTGCGGTTCGGTCCTGTTACGATCAGCTTGGCAATCATGGGATCGTAATGGGGCGAAATCACATCGCCCTGCCGCACGCCCGTATCGACTCGCACACCGTTGTCGGCGGTAGGAAAATCCAGAATATCCAGCGTGCCAGTTGCCGGAAGGAAGCCGTTTGACGGGTCTTCCGCGTAAAGGCGGACTTCGAACGCGTGGCCTCTCGCGGTGATCTTATCTTGCGTCACAGGCAGGGCCTGCCCTTCGGCAACGGCAATCTGCATCGCGACCAGATCAAAGCCGGTGATTTCTTCGGTCACTGGGTGCTCGACCTGAAGGCGCGTGTTCATTTCCATGAACCAGAAGCCATCAGGCCGCAGCGGACCAGAGCCGTCAACGATGAATTCAACCGTTCCGGCGCCTTGATAATTCACGGCCTTGGCGGCAGCGACCGCCGCCGCGCCCATGGCCTGACGAACCTTTTCCGGCATGTCTGGCGCGGGGGCCTCTTCGATCACCTTCTGATGGCGGCGCTGCATGGAACAATCGCGCTCGAACAGATGGACCACGTTGCCATGCGCATCGCCCATCACCTGCATTTCGATGTGACGCGGGTTCTGGATGAACTTTTCGATCAGACAGGCAGGATCACCAAAACTAGACTGCGCCTCACGCTGGGCCGAGGTCAAAGCATCGGCGAAATCGGCCGGCTTTTCGACCAGACGCATCCCCTTACCACCGCCACCCGCGCGCGCTTTGATCAAGACAGGATAGCCGACTTCATTAGCTTGTTTTGCCAGAAAACCAGCATCCTGATTGTCACCGTGATACCCGGGCACGACAGGCACGCCTGCCTTTTCCATCAAGGCCTTAGCTTTGTCTTTTAATCCCATTGCACGGATCGCATCTGCGGAAGGACCAATAAAGATCAGTCCCGCCTTTGCGACGGCGTCAACAAAGTCGGGGTTCTCGGACAGAAAGCCATAACCCGGATGGATCGCATCTGCGCCTGTGCGCTTGGCTGCGTCGATGATCCGTTCGCCAAGAAGGTAGCTTTCGCCAACAGGTGCGGCACCGATGTGTACCGCTTGATCAGCCAATTCCACATGCATCGCGTTGCGGTCTACATCGGAAAAAACAGCAACCGTTTCGATGCCCAATTCACGCGCGGTGCGGATGACGCGGCAGGCAATCTCGCCACGGTTTGCAATCAGAATTTTCTTGATCATGCTCATCCCCATCACATCCGGAACAGGCCAAAGCGCGTCTCTTCGATCGGCGCGTTCAGCGTTGTGGACAGCGACAGCCCAAGGACATCGCGGGTTTTGGTGGGGTCGATAATGCCGTCATCCCATAGACGCGCCGAGGCATAGAGCGGGTGACTTTGTTCTTCGAACATCTCTTCCGTGGGTTTGCGGAATGCGGCTTCTTCCTCGTCACTCCAGACCTCGCCCCGTTTTTCCATTGCGGACCGTTTGACCTGCGCCAATGTCTTGGCCGCCTGTTCGCCCCCCATCACGGAAATGCGGCTGTTGGGCCACGTCCACAGGAACCGCGGCGAATAGGCCCGCCCTGCCATGCCGTAGTTGCCCGCGCCGTAAGAACCGCCGACCAGCATCGTGATTTTGGGGACAGATGTTGTGGACACAGCCGTCACAAGCTTTGCCCCATGACGCGCGATACCGCCCGCTTCTGCCGCTTTACCCACCATGAAACCGGTAATATTCTGAAGGAATACCAAAGGGATACCGCGCTGACTGCACAGTTCAACAAAGTGCGCCCCTTTGACGGCGCTTTCCGAAAAGAGAACACCATTGTTGGCGATGATCCCCACGGGAATGCCATGGACATGCGCAAAACCGCAGACGAGCGTTTCGCCGAACTGCGATTTGAACTCATCAAAGCGCGATCCATCCACGGTTCGCGCGATAATCTCGCGGATGTCATAGGGTTTCTTCGGATCGGCGGGCACGATGCCCATGATCTCGGCCGGATCATAGGCCGGTGCTTCGGGCGTGGTGCGAGTGATCGTGGCCTTGGGCTGGGTACCCAGATTCGACACGATACGCCGCGCGATTTGAAGGGCATGTGCATCGTCTTCGGCCAGATGGTCGGCGACACCTGAGGTGCGCGCATGCAATTCGCCGCCGCCCAGTTCTTCTGCGGTGACCGTTTCGCCCGTGGCCGCTTTGACAAGTGGGGGACCAGCAAGGAAGATCGTTCCCTGCCCGCGCACGATGATCGTCTCGTCGCTCATGGCAGGCACATAAGCACCGCCTGCCGTGCAAGACCCCATCACCACTGCGATCTGCGGGATGCCGCGCGCGCTCATGTTCGCCTGGTTAAAGAAGATGCGGCCAAAGTGGTCGCGATCCGGAAAGACCTCATCCTGATTGGGAAGGTTCGCACCACCGGAATCCACCAGATAAATACAAGGCAGATGGTTCTCAGCCGCGATTTCCTGTGCACGGAGATGTTTTTTGACGGTCATCGGATAATAGGTGCCGCCCTTGACCGTCGCGTCATTGACCAGAACCATGACATCACGACCCGCGACACGCCCCACACCGGCAATCGCGCCACCCGCAGGCACATCACCGCCGTACAGCGCGTGGGCGGCGAACAACCCCACTTCGAGAAACGGCGATCCTGGATCGAGAAGCGCCTGAACGCGATCCCGAGGCAGCATCTTACCCCGAGCAAGATGCCGTTCACGAGACTGCGCAATACCACCGCGCAGCGCGTGTTCCGCTGCTTGCTGCACCACATCCATCTGCGCCTGCATGGCCGCGCGATTCTGCGCAAAGTCTTCTGAACGCGGAGAAATCTGGCTTTTTATCATTGCTCACCATTTATGAATGATCATTCATATTTATTCTACTTTTGCCGCGATTTTAGGCACTTGTCCAGCACGCAAATGCGCCGTGGAAAATGACGCAACGGCGCAAATACAGGTCGAAAGCTGCGAACTCTTTGAAAATGAACTTGATTTTTATCCATTGGCAGAGTTTCGATTGCACAGCGCGACGGCGCCTGCCTGACACCGCAAAGAAAGACCCATCCATGCCCATCCAGAACGCCCCCTTCGAACAAGCCGAATACGATCGACGCATCGCCCTGACCCGCAAAGCGATGGTCGAGGCTGGAATCGAAGTTCTTTTTGTCACCAACCCGTCCAACCAGAATTGGCTGACCGGCTATGACGGTTGGTCGTTTTACGTCCATCAGGGCGTAATCCTGACACATGATGGACCGCCAATTTGGTGGGGCCGGATGCAGGATGCGAATGGGGCGAGACGCACTGTCTGGATGGAAGATGAGCAAATCATCTACTACGCTGACCGCTATATTCAGGCGACCGACATTCATCCGATGGAAGACCTTGCCAGCCATCTGCGTATCATGGGCTTTGGCGACAAGCGCATCGGTATCGAGATGGAGACCTATTTCTTTACCGCCAAGGCATTTGCCGTTTTGGCCGATACCCTACCCGAAGCGACCTTCATCGACGCATCAACCCTTGTGAACTGGCAGCGCCTGATTAAATCGGATGCCGAAATCGGCTTTATGCGCCGCGCTGCTCGCATTTCGGAACTGGTGATCGAACGGGCCATCGAATTGGCAGAGCCAGGCATGCGCAAACATGATTTGGTCGGTGAATTGTTCAAAACCTCTGTGCAGGGTGAAGCAGACAGTTGGGGCGACTACCCCGCGATCGTCCCCTTGCTGCCCTCGGGCGAAGATGCCTCGGCCCCGCACCTGACATGGAATGGTGAGGCACTGAAATCTGGCGAGGCCACTTTTATTGAGCAATCCGGCTGTTACCGCCGCTATCACGCGCCCCTGTGCCGGACGATTTTCTTCGGCAAACCGCCGACCCATTTCAGTGATGCATCCGAAGCACTGACCGAGGGTCTGAATGCGGGCATCGAAGTAGCGCGTGCAGGCAACCGTGCCTGTGACATTGCGCGCGCACTCGATGCCGAACTGCACAAAGTCGGTATCGAACGTCCCAACCGCTGCGGTTATGCCGTGGGTCTCAGCTATCCTCCCGATTGGGGCGAACATACTGTCAGCCTTCGCGCATCCGATGAAACCGTGCTAGAACCGGGCATGACGTTCCATTTCATGCCAGGCTTGTGGATGGATGACTGGGGGCTGGAGACGACCGAAACCATCGTGATCCGCGAAGACGGCCCTGCCGAGCCCCTGTGCAATATTCCGCGCCAGCTGTTCATCAAGGACTAAGCCATGACCCCTGCCCGTCTGGACCACTGCAAAGAGATCCTTGAAAGGCTGATCGCCTTTGAAACCGTCTCGACGGACAGTAACTTTGACATGATCCACTACCTTGCCGGTCTTCTGACCGAAGCCGGAGCAACCGTTGATGTGATGACCTCACCTGAGGGTGGAAAGGCGAATATCTTTGCGACTTTGGGCAAAAGCCGCCAAGGCGGGCTGCTTTTGTCCGGTCACACCGACGTGGTGCCTGTCGAGGATCAGGCTTGGTCCAGTGACCCGTTCAAAATGGTTGAAAAGGATGACCGTCTTTACGGGCGCGGCACCTGTGACATGAAGGGGTTCATTGCCGCCTGCATGGCGTCGCTGGATGTGTTGAAGAACGCCTCGCAATACCAGCCGATCCATTTCGCCTTTACCCACGACGAAGAAGTCGGTTGTCTGGGCGCACATACCTTGGTGCAGGAAATGCGGGAACGTGACCTGCGCCCCCGCTTGGCGATTGTGGGCGAACCCACGTCGATGCGGGTCATTGAGGGGCATAAGGGCTGCTGTGAATACACTGTTACGTTCTCAGGAACCGACGGCCACGGATCGCGCCCCGAGATCGAGGTCAACGCGGTGGAATACGCCACGCAATATGTGACGCGCCTTTTGGAAGTTCGCAAAGAACTAGAGGCCCGTGCACCGGAAGGGTCGCAGTTCGTCCCACCGTGGAGCACGATCAATGTCGGGGCCCTACATGGTGGCAGCGCCCATAATGTGATCGCATCCAAGGCAACGCTTGAATGGGAAACGCGGCCCGTCAACATGGCCGACCTGAACTATGTCAAAGACGAAATGGCCGCCTGTCAGAATGCCCTGATCGACCGGATGCATTCTGTATCGAGCAAAGCGGATATTCATCTGGAAATCATCGGGGAAACCCCCGGATTGGAACCGATGAAAAACAACGAGGCGCGCGATCTGGTAAGCACTTTGACCGGTGCCAACGGGTCTGATCTGGTCCCCTTTGGCACAGAGGCAGGACTGTTTCAGGGTCTCGGCATGGATGTGGTTGTTTGCGGACCCGGCTCGATCGAACAGGCGCACAAGGCAGATGAATTTGTCAGCCTTGAACAGCTGGATCTTTGTCTGGATATGCTGGCCAGACTGCCCCGTGCGCTGGCAGCAAGCGCCTAAAGCAGCGGACAGGCGATACTGATTTCGGTTTCTTCTATCGAAACATCGGCCGGTAACAACCTGTGATATTTCAACAAATGCAATGCAACCCGCCGCGCATCCTGTCGGAAATCATGGTGCAAAACAAAGCTTAGCCGCCCCTCATCCAGAAGACGCCGGTTGGTGTCATCCAAGTCATGCGCGGCAAACACATCGATGTCGCGCCCGGCTTCGGAAAAGGCCTCAAGCACGGCGCGGTTGCCGCCGCCAATCGAATAAACGCATGTGATATCGGGGTTCTGCGCCAAAGCTGACAGGACACTCGCCTTGGTCGTCTTGTTCACCCCCAAACCTTCGGACACCGTTATGATCGACGTGTCAGGCAGATGACGCGCCATGTGATCCGCAAAACCATCTCGCCGCTGCTCTTCCCCCAAAAACAACTGGCTAGAAAGCGTGATCAGAATACCGCCCTTGCTCTGCCTCATGCGCTGCATCAGATAGGCCGCAGTCGCCCCCGCCTTGCGGTTTTCCATGCCCACATAGGCCAACCGCAGCGGATCGGCGACGTCGGTTACATAGGTGACAACAGGAATCCCCCGCTCTGCGATTTGGGACAGGCAGGCTTCGACCCTTGGGGTCGCAGGACATTTCAGAACGATCCCATGACTGCCCCGCCGAGCGATGGCTTTCAGCTTTGCGACGATGTCCCTGTCATCAATTCGTTCAAACAGATGAAAACGCGCACGGATCGAGGCGGGCTTGACCAGAGGCAACTCTGCCTCAAACGCCGCTCGAACCGCCGAGAAGAAACGCCTTGGCGACTGGATGAAAACATCGATGGTAAACCGACGGCCTTCGATCCGGCTTGCCGCATATTGCCTTTCCAGTTCTTCAATCGCAGCGGCGACACGATCCTTGGTAATCTGGCGAACATGTGACCGCGCATGCAGCGCCCTATCGACGGTCGCCGCGCTTAGTCCCGCCTGAAAGGCGATTTCCTTGATCGTAAATTTCTGGGTCATACCGAATTTGAGGTCTTTTTGAGGTGATTTACAACTATTTTCAGCAAGCAGCCGCACGCATCCTTGGCGACGAGGAGGATACAGCCATGACACTTCATCAAAGACCGTCCAGACCCGTTTGGATCGCCCAAGACAGCGGAGATTTCGAGCATTTCAAAACGCTTGCGTCGCAACGCACGCAGCCCAGCAGCGTCCCGAACGCGGCGATGGTTGTTGAAAACGTGCCCGTCTACGAGGGCGCAAAGGTGGATGCCGCCGCGAACAACCCCGAGGCCCGCAAGGCGCTGATGACGGAATGGGCGCAGGTGTTTTCCGAAGGCGCGGGCATTATCGTGGTAAAGCAGGCCCTGCCCGATCACGCGGTGATTGATGAGGCATCGAAGGTGTTTGATCGGATCATCCAACGTGAAAAGACCGAAAACCAAGGCGGCGGTGACCATTTCGCCAAGCCAGGTGCCAATGACCGCATTTGGAATTCTCTGGAAAAACATTGCCTGACAGACCCCGCCAATTTTGCGGCCTATTACAGCAGTCACACGCTGGCGATGGCCGCCGAGGCATGGTTGGGTCCGGCCTATCAGATGACGGCGCAAGTTAACCGCGTGAACCCCGGTGGCGCTGCGCAGAAACCGCACCGCGACTACCACCTAGGCTTTATGCCAGAGGCGCGTATGGCACAGTACCCGTCACACATTCATGGTGTGTCACCGCTTTTGACGCTGCAAGGTGCGGTGGCGCACTGTGACATGCCGGTTGAAACTGGCCCGACCCTATTGCTGCCGTTCTCCCAGCAATTTTTCGAAGGATATCTGGCTTTTAACCGCCCAGAATATCAAGCGTACTTCGCAGAAAACCACGTGCAGCTTCCGCTTGAAAAAGGCGATGCCGTGTTCTTCAACCCTGCTGTTATGCACGGCGCGGGGCACAACAAGACGACCGATATCAAACGCCTGGTGAACTTGCTTCAGGTGTCTTCTGCATTCGGGCGAGCGATGGAAAGCGTCAACAGAAACGCGATGTCCAAGGCCGTCTTTCCCGCCTTGCAGCAAGGTGCCGAGATGTTGAACATAGCCAACGTGATCGCCGCCACAGCCGAGGGCTATCCCTTCCCGACAAATCTGGACCGGAACCCACCAATTGGCGGCTTGGCCCCTAAAACGCAGGCCGAATATCTGACCGAGGCCGTGCAAGAAGGTTGGGATTTCGCAAAGCTGTCCGAAACGCTGGACGCCCTAGAGTTCAAGAACGCCACCTGAATGTAAAAAAGGGCGCGCCGTTGTCGGTGCGCCCTCTGATTGTTTATGCGGCCAGCGAAATCGGATCGCTGCTTTCGGCTTCAAAGAAGGTTCCGTGAAGCGCCTGAATGGCTTGGTCACGCACGTCGCGTTCGACAATGAATTGCGTATCGACGTTCCGTGGACCATGCGCGGCACCGGTGGGATCAAGCCCCGCATTTGCCAAAGCAACCAGCCCGCGCGACAGCACGTTCAATCCGTTCAGATCACGACCAATGACAGAAACCAAGGCCAGCTTACGCGCAACAATTTCGGCCTGCGGGTACTTCGCAGCCAGATCGGCCTCAACCCGCCGCATGGATTTAAGCGACCCATCCACATAGTGCGTGATGGTGTTGGCGTTGGACACTTTGGCCACGATCCGCACGTTGTGCCGTGTCAGCGCATCCAGAATAGCCGCGTCATAGCCTTTGACGCCGACCATGTCCTGTTCGAACACCTCAAAGGCGATGATGTCCAAGCCAGTGACCATTTCGACCGCAGGCGTATCTGCCGAGGCCTCATCAATGACCGTGCCCGGATCGTCCGGTTCGAACGCATTGGCGACCCGCAATGGCACCCCTGCCCGACGCAGCGTTTTGGCTGCGGACGGGTGGATCGCTTCCATCCCTAGGTTCGCCATCTGGTCCGCGACGTCATAGTTCGTGTGCCCCAGTTTGCGCACCGCGCCCTGCCCGACCACGTTGGGATCGGCCGATGACAAATGGAATTCTTTGTGAATGATCGCCTCGCGCGCGCCGGTTTGCGCGGCGAGCTGCGAGAACGTCACTTCGGAATAGCCCCGATCATAGCCGCGCATCAGGCCTTCACTGCACTGGGCATAGCCCGTTACAATCGGCATCTCGGATGCCAGATCAATACCATCCATCGCGTTCGCAATGCGGGTTTCAAGCGTCACGTCGCCTTCGTCGCGCCAACCGGACAGGTCGACACAGCGCGCGTTCACTCCCGCCCGTTGTAGCATAAGCGCAGCGACATAAGCTGAATGCGCCTCGCCCAAGCCTGACAGCAATTCGCGCACCTGCATCAGATGTGCTGTCAATTGGAAGTGCCCGTAAGAACAAAGCCGCTGCAAATCGATCAGGCAGTTACGTGCACCTTCGATGCGATCCTGCACAAAGGTCGTGGCCTGTGCGATGTCCGCAGAATGATCCAGAACCGCCGTGTGGGCCTCAATCATCGCCTGCGCGGTGCGGGTCAGTGCCTCGTGCCAGCCGTGATCGTCATCTGCATTGGCAAAAGCGGCATAGACGCCAGCATCGCCTGATTTCTTGTGCTCTAGCAGAAGGTTGGTGATGCCGCCAAAGGCAGACACCACAAACACGCGGCCATAGTCGGCCGTCCCGTTCCGCAAGAACAGCGTATCGCGCAGTTCATCGAGGCGGGACATGGATGTCCCACCGATTTTCTCAACTGTATGGGTCATATCAGGCGTTTGCGTCCTCGGGCGCAGCATAGGACCCGTCTTCGCGGTGCACCTCGGTGCCAGTGACCGGCGGGTTAAAGCAGCAGGCCATGACCAGCTCTTCTTCGGACCGCAGAACGTGGCGGTCATGCTGATCAAGCGCATACATTACGCCCGGCTTAATCGCATGCGTTTCGCCAGTGGCCAGATCGGTGATCGAGCCCTTACCCTTCATGCAATAAACGCTTTCGAAATGGTTTTTGTATTCGAACGTGTGTTCGGAACCGGCCTCAAGCGTGGTGATGTGAAACGAAAAACCCATGCCGTCATTGGCTAGCAGCATGCGCACGCTCGTCCATTTCGCGTCCGAGACAACGCGATCCTGATCCGAGTTCATGATTTCATTAAAGTCACGTACAATCATGGTGTTACTCCGCTGCAATCTTTGTTGTTTCGGTCTTGGCTACTGCCGCTTGGATCAGAATATCCAAGCCTTTCGCCAACGTACCATCCTCAATTGTCAGAGGCGCGAGGATTTTGACAACCTCATCGTTGGGGCCAGATGTTTCGACGATCAAGCCATTTTCAAAGGCTTCGGCGCAAATTGCGCCCGCCAGATCACCCGATCCGACGTCGACACCGCGCATCATGCCACGGCCTTTCAGATAGGCCCCCGGCACCATTTCGGCGATTGTTTTCAATCCGTCTTCGATCAGTTTGGCGCGGCGTTTGATGTCGGTCTTCAGCGTGTCGTTTGACCAGAATTTTTCAATGGCTACACGCGCGGTGACGAATGCATGGTTGTTGCCACGGAACGTACCGTTGTGTTCCGCAGGGCCCATCACGTCGTGATCGGCACGCACCAGAACCAAGCCCATAGGCAGACCAAAGCCCGACAAAGATTTCGCCATCGTCACGATGTCAGGCTGGACGTCCATATCGTCGAAGGAAAAGAACGAACCGGTCCGGCCGCAGCCCGCTTGGATGTCGTCAATGATCAGCAGCGCGCCATGCTTTTTCGCCAGTTCGGCAATACGACGAACCCAAGGGCCGCTTGCGGCATTCAGACCGCCCTCACCCTGCACAGTTTCCAGAAGGATCGCAGCCGGAGCATCAAGGCCCGATGACGCGTCCAGCAGCATCTGCTCAAGCAGATCAGCTGTGTCGACGTTCGTGCCCATATACCCATCGTAAGGAAGACGTGTAACGCCAGACAGCGGCGCGCCAGCACCACCGCGGTGATAGCTGTTGCCAGTTGCGGCCAGTGCGCCCTGCGTCACGCCATGAAAACCGTTGGTGAACGCGATAACGTTCGTACGACCCGTAGACTTTCTCGCAATCTTGATGGCGGCCTCAACCGCGTTGGCACCCGTCGGGCCAACGAACATCAGCTTATGATCCATGGAACGCGGCTTCAGGATGTGGGTTTCGAACGTCTCGATGAACGCACCCTTGGCGCCCGTGTGCATGTCTAGACCATGGGCGACGCCATCATCCATGATGTAGTCAACCAGCGCGGCCTTCATATCCGGATCGTTATGGCCGTAGTTCAGCGAAGAGCAACCGGCGAGAAAATCAATGTAAGTGCGCCCCTGCGCGTCTGTCATTTCGGCGTTCTTGGCCGAGGTGAAAACCGTATCGAAACCACGGCAGTAGCTGCGGGCATCAGATTCACGGCGTTTAAAAATAGGCATGGTGGAGGTGCTCGTAGTCATTACGGCCTCTTTTCTTGCTATGGAAAGAATTGGTGAGTGCGCGCGATCAGGCAGCGCGTGCCAGTGCTTCGGGCAACTCGATGATCACGAGGTTTTCCGAGCTGTGGCAATCTTGGAAGTGCTGGTCTTTTGTGTAATGCGACTTGCTTGTCAGGTCGCCACCGCTGACGCGGCTGAATTTCCGGAACAACGCCCAAGACGCGTCGTTGTCATCGGTAATTGTGGTATGAAGCCGTTCAACGTCGCTTGTGACATCGCGATCCAGAATGTCTTTCAACATGCGGACGCCAACGCCGTGGCCGCGCGCCTCGGGGGCTACGGCGACCTGCCAAACGAACAAAGTGTCGGGGTCAGACGGCACCAGATAGGCCGAGATCCACCCGACCATCTTGCCGTTCAGTTCAGCAACCACGCATGTTTCAGCAAAGTGATCACACTGGATGATGTTACAGTACATCGAGTTTTCATCGAGAGGCTTACAGTTCCGCACCAAGTCCCAGACCTTCGCTCCGTCAGTGGCACTGGGTGTGCGCAGTCGAAGTGTGTCCTTTTGGGTCTTTGAGCGAATACTGTCCATCTTCACCATCCATTTTTGCTTCGCCGATCTAAGTATCATGCTTTCAAAAAATTTCAAGAAGCTAAGTAAAATTTGCGACAATATGAGCAGCTTAGCGCAAAATGCCTTAATTTACTGAGCAAAGTCCATAGAAACGCTAAGCACTTCGCTTTGATAAACAAATAATTTGTACTCCTTCAAATCGGAATATAAACATGTATACTTTGTAGACCTAAGCACTTTGAGGACCGTATGGACCGTATCGACACGAGCCTGATTGCCCTGCGCCGCATTTTGCGGGCCACTGACCTGTTTGACCGTGAGATCAAACAAGCCACCGGCATCACGCCCGTTCAGTTTCGCGTCCTTCAGGTCATTGCCGAGAAAGGGCTGGCGACAGCCAAGGAAATCTCGATCCGCATGCGGGTTAGTCAGGCGACGGTTACATCGTTGATAGACAAGCTGGTGCGTGTGGGCATGGTCACGCGCGAAAAATCGGCGTCCGACCGTCGTCAGATCAACATCCACATCACCGATATCGGACAGCAAACAATCAAGGATGCACCCGATCCATTACAACAGCGGTTCGTACGAAAATTCGATGCGTTGGAAGATTGGGAACAGGCCATGCTTGTAGCAAGCCTTGAACGCGTCGCGGCCATGTTGGACGCTGACGAGATTGATGCGTCGCCAGTTCTTCATGCCGGTGACATCAAACATACCCACGACGCCTAAGCCAACCAGCACAACCCTAGAAACATGTGCGCCGCGCGTTGCAGCACAGATACGTGTATGGCGTTTACAAATTCCGTCCTAGTGCCGACGGATCATCACGATCGATCCAAAAGCGTCGCTAGAGGCCGTAGCAGTGTCGCGTTCAGACCCGACACTATCCAAAGGGAACCAAACACTATCTGTGGAAGTTCCGAAGACAATAAATGCAATAAGTGAACAGGGGGAATTACATGACTGACACTTCCAGCGACCCATCCGACGGCATTAGAAGCCCGGACGGCGCTGCACACCGCATTGAGACCGACTACGAGATCGGTCAGCACAATGTCGAAGGCAGCGTCGGACCTTTTGGGTTTGATATCCACAATCCAGTTTTTGCCATCTCGGGCGCGGCAATCGTGGCGTTCGTTTTCTACACACTCGCCCTGCCCGATCAGGCAGGCAGCCTGTTCTCGTGGCTGTTTAGTGCTGTCACCAAAGGCTTTGACTGGTTCTTCCTTGGCGCGGCGAACATCTTTGTCATCTTCTGCCTTGTGCTGATCGTGACACCGCTCGGCAATGTTCGGCTTGGCGGCGTGGAAGCGCGCCCTGACTACAATTATGTCGGCTGGTTCGCGATGCTGTTCGCGGCGGGCATGGGCATCGGCCTGATGTTCTATGGTGTGTCCGAACCGATGAGCCACTTCTCATCCTCGATGGGCGGCACAGCTGCCGAAGGCGGCGTTCGCACAGACTGGGCACCTTTGGGTGCTGCAGCCGGCAACGAAGCTGAAGCGGTTCGTCTGGGCATGGCAGCGACGATCTTCCACTGGGGCCTGCACCCCTGGGCGATCTACGCGGTCGTTGCACTGGCGCTGGCCCTGTTCAGCTACAACAAGGGCCTCCCCCTAACGATCCGTTCAGCGTTTTACCCGATCTTCGGCGACGCTGTATGGGGCTGGGTTGGTCACGTCATCGACATTCTGGCCGTGTTCGCAACGCTCTTTGGCCTTGCGACATCACTTGGATTTGGTGCAACGCAGGCAAACGCGGGTCTGAACGAACTGTTCGGCATTCCGACAGGTTCGACATCAGAAGTGATCCTGATCTCGGTTATTACGTCCATCGCGCTGGTTTCCGTGCTTCGTGGCCTTGATGGCGGCGTCAAAGTCCTGTCGGAAATCAACATGGGTCTGGCGCTCCTGCTGTTGATCTTTGTTCTGCTGGTTGGGCCGACTGTGTTCCTGATCTCGCTTTTCTGGGACAGCCTAGTTGCCTACCTTCAGTATCTGCCCGCTCTGTCAAACCCGATTGGCCGTGAAGACGTGAACTTCTCGCAGGGTTGGACATCGTTCTACTGGGCTTGGTGGATTTCCTGGTCGCCCTTCGTTGGCATGTTTATCGCCCGCGTCAGCCGTGGCCGCACTGTCCGTGAATTCGTGATCTGCGTTCTGCTGATCCCGTCGATGGTCTGCGTACTTTGGATGGCCGTATTTGGCGGCACAGCCCTGCATCAGGTAATCACAGACGGCTATACAGTCGCTCAAGATGCGGCCCTTGAACTGAAGCTGTTCAAGATGCTAGATGGCCTGCCCCTGGCAAGCATCACATCTTTCATCGGCATCGTTCTTGTCATCGTGTTCTTCGTGACATCGTCGGACTCCGGTTC
The DNA here is from genome assembly GCF_982780845.1 of Thalassococcus sp. NCBI lineage: Bacteria > Pseudomonadati > Pseudomonadota > Alphaproteobacteria > Rhodobacterales > Roseobacteraceae > Thalassococcus > Thalassococcus sp. Next base: position 169,953 of record NZ_CEYADA010000006.1, on the reverse strand, counting down.
GCTGGTGATCGACACGATTACGGCTGGCGGCAAAATCGATGCGCCGGTTCCCCAGCGTGCGTTCTGGTGCATCTTTGAAGGTGCTGTTGCGATCGTACTGCTGCTGAGCGCCGGTGGTCTTCAGTCGTTGCAGTCGATGGTCATTTCCACAGGCCTGCCGTTTACGGTGGTTCTGCTGGTCATGTGCTTTGCGATCTACAAAGGCCTGATGACAGAACATCATCACGTTAAGAAAAAAGCCTAAAAAATAACTCTAAGGGCCTGCAGTGTAGCGTCACCGCAGGCCCTTTTTGTGTCAGATGGCTTTTCTTGGTGCCATCAGAGACAGGCTAAGGTAAGGACGCGGCATTAAATGACGACTATCATTTAATGAATTTTCGCAGCTCCAAGAACCAAGATCCGAACAGCGTATGTCAATCACCCACCTCGTCACCCATTCCGGCGGATTTCACGCTGATGAAGTTTTGTCCACGGTTGTCCTGTCGCGGCTCTTTCCCGAGGCCACGCTGATCAGAAGCCGTGATACCGCATGGATCACCCCGGGTTCAGGCAAGATCATTTACGATGTCGGGCGCGCTTATGATGCTGACGCCGGGATCTTCGACCACCACCAGAAACCGAACCCCCTGCGCGACAATGGCCAGCCCTACAGTTCGTTCGGCCTGATCTGGCGGCACTTCGGCAAAGACTATCTGGCCGCGCTGGATGTGCCCCAAAGCGATATCGACGAGGTCCATGCGAGCTTTGAACAAAGCTTTGTTCTGCCCGTCGATCTGCTCGACAACGGCGCGATTGATCCTTCTGCTGCTGGTCCCCTGTCGGGTTTGACCTTGCCTGTCCTTCTGGAAACGCTGAAGCCGTCTTTCGACGACATCCGCGATGAGGCGGATAACAGCGCATTCGTAATGGCTGTAAATGTCGCCCGTCACTTTGTCGAAGCGGGCATCCGCGCAAAATCCGCCAAACAACGGGCCGAGGCATTGGTAAAACAAGCCATCAAGGCCGCTGGTGATGGCCGTGTTCTTGAATTGCCAACCGGAATGCCCTTCCGCTCGGCCATCGAAAGCACAGGCGCGGATCACCTTCTTTTCGTAGTGCATCCCCGCAACGACGACTGGACGCTGACAACAATCCGCAAAGGCGCTGATACGTTCGAAAATCGCGCCGACCTGCCCGCGTCATGGGGTGGATTGACAGATGCAGCGCTTGAGGAGGCAACTGGGGTAAAAGGTGCCAAATTCTGTCACAACGCCCTGTTCATCGCCGTGGCCGACAGTCGTGATGCTATTATGGAAATGGCGCGTCTGGCTGTTTTGGAAGTGGGAAACTAGGCCTTCACCCGGTCGCGGCTGACGGCCCCAAGTCAAGCTTTTCACCGTCGAACGCTTTGATCAAAGCGGCATTCAGTTCGTGGACATCAAACGGCTTGTTCACCACCCCGTCTGCGCCAGCCTCCATGATCCTGTCCAACTCGTCCGAAACCGAAGATGCGGACATGCCGATGATCTTAGCCGTTCGCCCCTGCGCACGAAGCTCTTTGACCAACTCGATCCCATCCATTTCCGGCATGAAAACGTCGGTCATGATCAGATCAAAGTCCTGATAACACACCGCAAGCAACGCCTCGCGTCCGTTTGTTGCGACGTCGACTTTCGCGCCAATCTTTTCCAGCATGCTTTGCGCCAGGACGCGGATGGTAAGGTTGTCATCGACAACAAGAACAGATTTGCCTTTCAAATGATCGCCACCTGTCTTTTCCTTGTGAAGAGAACTTACTTTACCACTGATGGCCGCCTTGGCAGAAAATTCCAAGATAAACCTGCTACCGCCCTTCGGAATGGGCTCGTATCGCAGATCCCCACTCAGCTTTTTTGAAATTTCACGGGTAATGCTTAGCCCCAGACCGGTGCCGTCAGCACGGGTATCCCCGCGTTCGAATGCATTGAACAGCCGCTCGGCCTTTTCAGGTGCGATGCCCTGGCCATTGTCTTCAACCACAATTGTAATGCTTTTCAGGTCTGGTCCGGCATCACGCTCGCTGGCCGAAACCAGAACCTGATCCCCGCCAGAATGAAGAATGGCATTGTTTATCAGGTTCCGGAGAGACTGCTGAATAAGTTGGCTTTGCGTCAGTATGCATCCATCCCCAAGGCCGGAAAAATCTGAAGCCAGACCAACACCCTGATCACATGCGATCACCCCCATCAGCTCGACCTGATTTTGAAGAATTTCGGTCAAATGAACAGGACGCGTTGCCGTCAGCAGCATTTCCTCGGGTCTGGCCACACTGCGCAAAGAATCCAGCACTTCAAGCAACTGATCCGAAAGACCGCCGATCAAGGAGTAATCGACGCCATCCTTTTCCTGATCCTTACTGTCCATAATCATCTTAAGAATGGCCGCTGGTGTGCGCAGTTCGTGGGCAATCACCGCATACATCTGCGCCTGCCTTTGGGTCTGGTCATCCAACAGCTCTTGTTGCGCGATCAGTTCCTCATTCGCCAACACCAGCTCCTGTCGCCCGACCTCAAGCGCTGCATTGGCCGCTTCAAGTTCAATCTGCTGCTGCCTGCTTTCCTCAAGGCGCTGCTTTGTAAAGCGCACAAACATGTGAATTCCCGAAATTAATATCAGGCTACATATGAAAAGCCTTATAAATAAATTTTCGTCATATGTCGCGCCCGAAATAACTGGCACGGAAAACAAAAGCAAAAAACCACTGGACAATATTAAACCCAGTTTATTCGACAATAGCAATATAGGGGTGACGGATAAAACGGGGACGATTGATAGAAAATAAAGCCCGTTATGCCAAGTTGCCACAATTGATATTGGATATAAAATCAGAGACAATGTCATCCCAAGGATAAATCTTTGCTTCCGCCAAACGAGCCCACCTACTCCGATCGCAAAGAATATTCCGGTGCCTGTCCATACGACGGCAAGGCCCTCGAGCGGTGCAACGGTAAGAATGAGCGCGAAGAGGACGGACGCGAAAACGTAGAACCCGAAAACGGCGTCGCCGACCTTCGAGTTCAACAAAATACGCTCCTCCGCAACAGAAGACGCTGTCAATGACATGGCCAGCCGATCCCTTCCGAACGTTCACAACGAACATTTGAACGAAATAACAGAACTTTAGACGACGGACCCAATCTGCGAAGTGCTTCACCAGCACCAAAATCGTTTAAGGCCACGAGACGTGGTAAAACGACACAGGAGTTTTCACCAGCAAAGCAAAATGATCAGATTAAGGTGAACTCGATAAGAACCGAGGAAATCATCGCCCTTGATTACGCCAAGGTCGCGTGACAATCTCCTACCCCCTACTAAAAGACTAATATTATCAAAAGAATATTCAACCCCCTTCGCAAGATAATTAATTTTCTATCTAAAGATGAAAATATAGAGCCTACATGCCAAATACGCGACGATACACTTCGGCGGTGAAAACATATGGAAAGCCTGTAGCCCGCCAAACTATAAATCAAATCAAAACTTCTGGGATTGACTGTTTCCAATTAGGAAACAAATTTCACCAATTTCTGGCAGGCATTATGCCTTCACTGATTTCTCGCAATCTAGCGATTGTGCCGCGATCCGTGTCGTCAGGCAGATCATCAATGCTAAAAAATCCGACTTCGGAAATCTCTAAACTACTAGGTTTCTTCGTAGGCTCCCCCTCGACCGAGCAAACATATACGATCACATGATCTCGCTGACTGGTACTATCGTTGTGGTAAATGCCATGTAAGCTTGGCCGCCCCAATAGTCTAAGACCAGTCTCTTGAAGCAGTTCATTGTACAGCGCTGTTTCAGATGCCTGGCCTTTCTCAACACCTCCCCCGGGCAAGTGCCAGCCTGCTGTATAGGTATGACGCACGAGTAAGAACCTACCATCCGTTGACCGCACAATCGCTCTGACTCCGATTGTCAGACCACGCGTCAAGAAAAAGTATGAATGTAAAATACGGCGAACAAAACGGTTAAGTAAGCCACTGTCTCTCTCTGTTCCAGCAATCATGCGCAAGCGCTCTCTTCACCGGAAGACTCTCGCTGGCCTAGGATTTTTGTTTTTTCACCCCAGTAGCCAACCGTTGCTTCAACGGGCGTATACGCCAAGGGAAGTTCGTGCAGGATGTTCAGGATTTCCTGCAGATCAACGTTTTCACATGCCTTGTCGAGCCGATCCAGCAAGGGCATGAGCTCTTCTTTCGATAGAAAGACCTCCGATGCGGTCATAATCCTAGGGTGTTGCGTGGGCTTCGGATCGTCTCCGATAAGAAGTTCTTCGTAAAGCTTTTCGCCTTTTCTCAAGCCTGTCACGCAAACTGGGATATCGCCTTTTTCAGGAAATACGTCTTCCGGCTGTTCAATAAGGTAAGGTGTCAGGCCATGCAGCTTAATCATCCCCATTGCTACGTCGAGGATCTTCACCGGCTCGCCCATATCTAGAACAAATACATCCCCACCCTGCCCCATAGCACCAGCTTGGATCACCAACTGTGAGGCCTCTGGAATTGTCATGAAATACCGGGTGATATCCTTGTGGGTCACAGTAACCGGACCGCCACTTTCAATCTGCTCACGGAACCGGGGGATCACTGATCCAGACGACCCCAAAACGTTCCCAAATCGCACCATTGAAATCACGGTCGAGGAAGGCTCAAGTGAGTGCGCCTGACAAATCAACTCAGCCAATCTCTTCGATGCACCCATCACATTGGTCGGGCGCACGGCTTTATCCGTGGAGATCATGATGAGCTTTTCGACACCCAGCTTTTTCGCCGATTTGACCACTGTAAGCGTGCCAAAAACATTGTTTCGAATGCCCTCAACGACGTTGTCCTCAATCAAGGGAACATGTTTGTAGGCGGCAGCATGATAGATCGTATTAACACCAAAGGCCGAGATCGCATCTTCGAGGCGGCGACTGCTCAGTATCGTTCCCAAAATAGGATATACCCGCGTCGAAACCTGTAGATAGTCAGCCATAGCCAACAACTCCGCTTCAATCGAATAAAGCGCGAACTCAGAGGCCTCGAAGAGAACGAGTGCAGTTGGTTTTTGACTAAGAATTTGCCGACAAAGTTCACTCCCGATCGACCCACCAGCGCCCGTCACCAAAACGACCCGTCCAGTGATGTTTTCACCAAGTAGTTCAGGAACAGGCGGGACAGGATCACGACCAAGAAGATCTTCAGGCGACACAGATCTCAGTTCCGAAAGCTTGGCCTTCCCCGTTATAATCTCTGATAATGCTGGGATAGTTTTGATTTCGACTTGCAAGTTTTCGAGTGATGCAACGATTTCACGACGACGGGAGCGTTCCAGCGTGGGAATAGCCAGAAGTACAATTTGCGCTCGCATCGCTGTAACAAGACGCGGGATTTGCGACGGTGGATAAACCTTTAGGCCCCCGACACCCAAGTGCTGAAGATTAGGATCATCATCCACCAAAGCGACCGGTGCATAGTCCCGCCCATGAAACAAGGTATTCACAAGCTGCAATCCAGCCTCTCCAGCCCCATAAATAATGACAGGTCGCCGGTTCGTTTGGCTAGGCGTTCGAAACAGAGTTCGCGCAAGGAAACGGAGCCCGCCAACAGACAAAAACACGAAAATCGCGAAGATAAACGGAACCGACCGCGGGATCCCAGCGCCGACCAGCAATCCAGCAAGATACAAAGCAAGCGCGGCGACCACAGCTCCCTTACCCACAGCAAGCAAAATCTTACCGGTAATGAAACGCACCATGGCGCGATAAAGGCCCAAAACAGCAAAAGCACTAACCGCAGCTATAACAGCTATGACTAGTGCTCGCCAAACCCCAACGGTAGAAAAAAAACTTGTATTCTCAACACGAAAAACCATCGCAGCAACGAACGAAATCACCACCAGCAATCCATCCACAAAGACTTGCAGGGCAATTTTTTCTCGGCGACTTAATCCAGCGAGACGTTTAGTGTAGATAGGCATAGTAGGCATTCCTGAACGCAGACTATTACAAAATGTCTCGCTAACACAGCCTGAAAGGCACTACAATTTCGGAAAACAAAACGAACTACAATTCGTCATTTAGTCTTAAAAAATTGCTAACTTATTTCCGCCTGTCAATTTCTAAAATCAAGCCTTGTTATAAATACCGAAAGCAAGCTTTCCTCATGTGCCACATTTAATTTTTGACCTTCAAAGCCGGAGACATGAAGCTTGCGGTGAAACGCATGGGATAGCGCCCCTGAAAGTGGCCCACCAACCGGGATAGTTTTCGGTAATTTGGATTATCAGCGATGGCTGGGAAACGAGAGATGCCTGAAGTGATCGTATCGGAGCTTCGGCGAGTTGATGTTTTGCAGGGTCAAGCAATGAAGGTTAGGGATGCCGTGCGCCAGATCGGGATGACGCAGCAGACGTTCTATACGTGGCGCAAGCTCTATCGCGGGATGCGAAACTCTCAGCTTGCACGCCCGAAAGAGCTTGAGAAAAAGCTCAGCGATTGCGGTGAACTGTGTCCGAGTTTACCCTAGACAAAACGCGGCAGCAAAGGGAAATCTCCGCGTCATCGGAAATGCATCGACCATTGCTGGCAGGAGCTGGGCATATCAGAGCGTCGCTCCTACAGCATATTTAGGCAGCATCGATCGACGCAAAGCAAAGTGCCGCAAAGCCGGACCGATAAAGAGCGGCTGACCGACGACATCATCTATGTTGGCTGACCAACACTGGCGCTATGGCTACCGCGTGGTTACGGGCCTGCAGAACAACGCAGGCTTTCATGTGAACCATAAGCTGATCGAACGCATCTTGCGGTGTGACGGGCCACGGGCTCGTCTCAGGCCAGAGCAGCCTGATCGAGCTGGGCTTCCGCCAAGGTAGCGCGGCTGGGTTAGGACTGCACCGGGTACTTGTGAACTAGCGCGGCGAGATCGCGGGCGCTCTGAAGCGCGGCGAAGACAAGTCGTTGCAGACCGACCGCGTGATCCTGTTGCCCGGCCCAGACGAGGAAGCGGCCTGGGTCAACAAGAAGTATCGCTGGCTGATCGCGGAGGACCTGCCCTTCCGGGAGATCGCCGACCGCCTGAACGAGGAAGGCGTGACCACTGATCGGGACCTTCCGTGGAATTCCGGCACAGTGCGGACGGTTCTGACCAACGAGAAATACATCGGCAACAACGTCTACAACCGCTCCTCCTTCAAGCTGAAGAAGCTGCATGTGGAAAATCCACCGGACATGTGGGTGCGCAAGGAAGGCGCTTTTGAGGGGATTGTTCCACTCGAGTTCTTCCTGACCGCGCAGGAGGTCATCACGGCGCGGTCAGCACGGCTTTCAGACGAAGAGCTGCTGGATCACCTGAAACGGCTCTACGCGGACGCCGGCCAGCTTTCTGGGGTGCTGATCGACCAGACGCCAGACATGCCTTCGTCATCGGCGTATCGAAACCGGTTCGGCTCGCTGGCGCTGGCCTACGAGATGATCGGCTATCGCTCGGACCGGGATCAGGAGCGCATTGCATTGAACAAGCGCCTGCGTGGGATGCACCCAGAAATCATAGCGCGCACTGAGGCTGCAATCGCAGAGGTGGGTGGCACGGTGGCGCGCGATCCCAAGACCGACCTGCTGACCATCAACGATGAAATGGTCGTCAGCCTGGTCCTGGCGCGATGCCAGCCGCAGGGCGACGGACGGCTGCGCTGGCGCACCCGGTTTGATCCGATGCGCTACCAGGCCGACGTCACACTGGCCGTACGGCTCGACCCCGACAACCGCGACGAGCTCGATTACTACCTGCTGCCTTGGCTGGATCTGCCCCGGCAGGAAATCCGCCTGTGCAACCGCACCAGCATCGCTTTCGAGGCCTTCCGCTTCGAGGACCTCAGCTTTTTCTACGGCATGGCAGAGCGGGTCGGTATTCGCCCGAAATGGGGGTGAGTCGCAGGGATGATGCAAATCAATGAGAGCACAAAACATGAACAACCATGCCAGAAGAGGAAGCCACACCCATGATGACTGACACCCCCGAGAGCGTCACGCTTGTCCCCATCGACCGGATCGAGGTCCTGAACTCGCGGGACCGCAACATGAAGGTCTTTGAGGAAATCGTTGAGAACATCCGCTCCATCGGCCTGAAAAAGCCGATCACCGTAACCGAGCGCGAGGGCGCCGATGGGGCGCCCGCCTATTTGCTGGTCTGCGGCGAAGGCCGATTGAATGCCTTCCGCCTACTTGGCGAAAGCCACATCCCCGCGCTGGTGGTCAACGTGACCGATGAAGACGCCTTCATTATGTCGCTGGCCGAAAACATCGCCCGGCGGGGTCACCGCCCGCTAGAGATCCTGGCCGACATCGAGCTTTTGCTAGCGCGGGATTACACCATCGACGACATCATCACGCGCACGGGGCTTTCCGAAAAATACGTAAGCGACATCGTCTTCCTACTGGAAAAGGGAGAGGAGCCCTGATCGAGGCGGTCCAGAACGGGACCGTCCCACTGACCACTGCCCTCGAAATCGCCCGCGCCAAGCACGACGATGAAAACCTCGGCGACATGCTGGAAGAAGCCTACAAGACCGGCCAGCTTAAAGGGCACCAGATCACGGATGCCAAGCGGCTGATCGAAATGCGCCGCGAAAAGGGCCCCAAAACCGGAGGCGATCGACCCAAGCTGCCGAACTCAGCGCATTCGCTGGTGAAGACCTACCAGCGCGAGGTCGCCCGCCAGCATAAGCTGATGCTGAAGGCCGATCATGCGCACCAGCAGCTGCTTTTGGTGGTTCAGGGGCTGAAGCGGCTCTTTGCCGATGAGAACTTCGTGACGCTCTTGCGTGCCGAAGGCCTCGACAGCCTGCCAAAATACCTCGCCGACCGCATTGAAACCGCCTGACCCTCGAAAGGATGAACCCATGAATGACCTCAGTACTGTGAAGCCGATCTACCCCGGAGCATTTCCCCAGCACGACACCGACGAAAATGACGCGCCCTATCCCAAGGCGCCGTTGAACCTGACCCTCGGCTTTGACCTTGAGACCTTCCAGATCCCGCTCGAAGAGCTGATGCCCTCGAAAAAGGTTCCGGACGGCGTGATGACAACGCGCAAGTTCAAGCAGATCGTGTCCTCAATCCGGGAGATCGGGTTGATCGAGCCGCTCTCGGTGATCAAGCCGGACCCGGATGCGGCGGGGTTTCTGCTGCTGGATGGCAATCTGCGAGTTCTGGCACTGAAGGAGCTGGGCCAAGACACGGCGCCCTGCCTGATCGCCAAAGATTTTGAGACCTACACCTACAATCACCGGATTAACCGACTCTCGACGGTGCAGGAGCATTACATGCTGCGCCGCGCTATAGACAAAGGCGTCAGCAAGGAGCGGCTCGCGCGCGCTTTCAACGTGAACCTCTCGACCATCAACAGTCGGATCAACCTGCTGCACGGGATCTGCCCCAAGGCGGTGGAACTGCTACAGGACCACCAGTTCACGCCGGATGTGACCCGGCATCTGCGCAAGATGAAGGCCGCGCGGCAGGTCGAGGCAGTTGAACTGATGATTGCAGCAAAAACGATCACAGCGGCGCATGCCGGCGCCCTCCTGAAGGCCACGCCGCCTGAACAGCGCACCGATTACAAGCCGCCGCAGCCGGAACAGCCGAAAGGCGATCCGCTGGAACAGATCGTCAAGCTTGAGCGCGAGATGAGCCAGGTGCAGGAAAAATACAAGCATGCCGAGGAAAACTACGGGTCCGAGCTGCTGAACCTGGTCGTCGCCAAGGGCTATCTGAAAAAGCTGATGGAAAATGAGGCCGTCCGGTCATACGTGGTGCGACACGCGCCCGAGTTCCTTGAGCAGTTTGAATTGGTGTTGAACACCGTCAGCATGGAAGAAGCGGTGGAACAGGCCGAGCGGGAGGATGGGCCGAGCGCCGCCGAAGCGACAGCACACAACCAACAGGCGAAAGACGACAATGATTACGGTAAGTCCGACCCCAGAATGGATGGCCAACTCGGGTGATGGGCTCGGCCCGGGGTCTGATTGCAGGCCATCTGCGAAATTGACTTGTTTTGAGCTATGTGCAACCGCGCCGCATGAGACAACCGCCGCGCCCCACTTGGCGTCCAGGAACAGGAGCCGCGATGAACCAGGCTTGTGCTGACGAAATCGTTCAGTTATGAGCTTGTCACATATCCGGGCTATCTGTTGGTGGCGCTGTTGAAGGTCCGCCGATTTCCTCAGAGTGATTAAGGTCCATTTCTGGTTGGGCCTGCACCTGCGGGCTGATGAACACTTGATCTTCCGAAGTGACGAAAACCTCTGAAATTCTGAATTCCTCCTTGTTTGCGGGCGCAGCATTTGATACCGTTCAGGAATGAGCGATGTGGAACCTATTCTCATCATTTCCTTTGCATCCAACAAGGCGCCCTGCGGGCAGTCCTTGTGCGGTAGCCTGAGAAAATCCCAAAAATGACCAGCAAGCGCACCAAGCTGCAGGAAGACACGCATTTTCGCGTGCTTCGCCTCCTGCAAGAGAACCCTGAAATGTCACAGCGTGAACTAGCCGAGGCAGTCGGCGTGAGTGTCGGCGGAATCCACTACGTGCTGAACGCCCTTATCGACAAAGGTCTAGTGAAGCTGGGGAATTTCACCGCTGCTGAAGACAAACGCCGATATGCGTATGTTTTGACGCCGAAAGGCATCGCGCGGAAGGCAGCGCTGACGCGGGCGTTTCTGGTCAGGAAAATGGAAGAGTATAGGGCCTTGAAACGGGAAATAGACCAATTGGTTGACGAAATCGAAGACAACACGCCGATTTCTGCAATTGAGTGACGCTTTCGCACCCTTGTCGCCGTATCGCAATAGCAAATCCGCGCTCATCAACCCGCCCGAGAGACAGGGGAAGCGCCGTGGTTGAGAATCGTCCTGTCCCACGGTCGAACGACACGATTGTGCTCGGGACCGTGCAATTCGGTTTGCCCTATGGCATCGCCAATCGCCAGGGCAAACCCGACATCGGCCGCGTGCGCGAGATCCTCGACCTTGCCTACCACCTCGGCATCCGGGTGCTCGATACCGCCGCCGCCTATGGCGACAGCGAGGCGGTGCTCGGATCCTGCGGCATGGATCGCTGGTCGGTCATCACCAAGGTGCCCTCCCTCAAAGACATCGACGATCCCGATATCGGAGACGTCGTCCACGACGCGGTATTGCAGTCGCTGGACCGGCTCGGGGCGGATAGCCTGCACGCGGTTCTGGCACATGACCGCCGCGATGCGGCTGGAGACCGCGGCCGCCGTCTGCGCGATGCGCTCGCTCCGTTGGTTGCCTCGGGGCATATCGGCAGGCTCGGGGTGTCCGTCTATGGGCCTGACGACATTGAGGGGATCGCCGCCGGCAATGCACAGATCGTCCAGGCGCCGCTGAACGTCCTCGACCAACATTTCATAACCTCCGGTGCAGCCGCCCGCCTGATCGCAGCCGGCGGGGAGCTTCATGTGCGCTCGGTGTTTCTTCAGGGCCTTCTATTGATGCCGGCCAAGGACAGGCCGGCAAGGTTCGCCCCCTGGGCAGAAGAACTGGCGCGCTTCGACGGCGAGGTCGAGGCCAGCGGCCTCGATCCGGCAGCCTATTGCCTGGGCTTCGCGGCCGGCCAGGCGGCCGTCAGCCGTTGCGTCCTTGGCGTGGAAACGGCACAGCAGCTCTCGCAGCTCGTTGCCGCATTCGAAGCCGGTCAACAGGCGGGCCATGACGTCCACAACCTCGGATCGGATGATCCCGGGCTTATCGACCCGCGCCAGTGGGAAACCGCGTCATGACTCTGCGGATGGGCATTATCGGCTTGTCGCCCGGCAACGGACATCCCTACTCCTGGGCGGCAATCTGCAACGGCTACGACCCCGAGGCGATGGCGGACTGCGGATTTCCGGCGATCCCGGACTATCTGGCGCGGCGGTCCTGGCCCGAAGATCGGCTGGCCGGGGCCCGGGTGACCCATGTCTGGACACAGGATGAGTCCGAATCCCACAAGATCGCGCGGGCGTCTCACATCGACAACGTATCGCGCAAGCCTGAAGACATGATTGGCGAGATCGACGCGCTCTTGCTGGCGCGCGACGATGCACAGAACCACCTGCGTTTCGCCGACCCTTTTTTGCGCGCGGGCCTACCCGTCTATATCGACAAACCCGTCGCCTTGTCCGAGGCCGGATTCGACGCCCTCAACGCCCTGCAACGCTATCCCGGTCAGATCTTCTCCTGCTCGGCGCTGCGGTTTGCGCCCGAGTTGCAGCTAGATGCCGACGCCGCGGCCCGGATCGGACCGATCCGGCTGATACAGGGCGCAACGCCGAAATACTGGGAGACCTATGCCATCCACCTGATCGACCCGCTGTTGACGATCTTGGGCCAAGCGGCACAGCCCGAACGCCTGTTTGGCGGACCGGTCGGCGCGAATGGCCGGCTCCTTGCCCTGCGCTGGCCCGACTCCGGGCCCGACGTGCACCTGATGGCCACCGGCAGCCTGCCCTCGCCGCTGCAGCTGCGCATCATCGGCGAAACGGGCGAGACCGTTCTGGCCTTCCACGACAGCTTCACGGCGTTCAAAACCGCCCTGGCCGAGTTCGTCGCCAGCGTGAACGAGGGGCGCTCACGGCTGCCGGAAGACTTCAACCGCCGCGCGGTGCAGATCATCGAGATGGGATTGCAATGACAAAAACGGTCGTGATCACCGGGGCGACAGGCAAGCTGGGCGCCGCCATCGCACGCCATCTCGCACCGCTGGGCTGGCAGCTGGTGTTGACGTCGCGAGAGGCCGCGCGGTGCGAACCGCTGGCGCAGGAGCTGCGCGCGGCGGGTGCGACGGTGCATACCGTGGCGCTCGATCTCCTCGACGAGGACAGCACGGAGACCCTGGCGGCACGGGTCACAGACGCGGGCGCCTCGGTGACGCATTTGGTGAGCAATGCACGCTCGCTCGACACGCTCAAGATCGACGAGGCCGGCTTGGCGCCGGCGCGGGAATTCCTCGACGAATTCGCCATCGATGTCGTTGCACCTTATCGCATGCTGATGGCCTTCGTCCGCGATCCGCGCCACGAGCTGCGCGGCGTGGTGACCGTGGGGTCGCAATACGGGGAAGTGGCGCCGAACCCGGCGCTCTATGACGGCGATCTGAGCCGCTCGCCGGTGCAATACGGTGTCGCCAAGGCGGCGTTGCATCACCTGACGCGCGAGCTTTCCGTCAGGCTGGCCCCGGACGTTCGTGTGAACTGCGTCGCCTATGGCGGCTTTGTCGGGCGCACCGACGCCGCGTTTCAGGACCGCTACGCCCGGCTTGCACCGCTCGGCCGGATGCTGACCGAGGCCGACGCCGGCGGGCCGGTGGCCTTTCTTCTCGACGACGCGGCGGCTGCGGCGGTGACCGGCCATGTGCTGGTGGCCGATGGCGGATGGAGCGTCTGGTGAGCCATATCGCGATCATCCCCGCGCGCGGCGGCTCGAAACGCATCCCGCGCAAGAATGTCACGCCGTTCCGCGGCCGGCCGATGATCGGTTGGACGATCGACGCCGCGCTCGAAAGCGGAGTGTTCGATACCGTGCTGGTCTCGACCGACGACGACGATATCGCCGAGACCGCGCGCGCCGAGGGCGCCGAGGTTCCCTTCCTGCGCGATGCCCATGCCGACGATCAAAGCACGGTCAGCGAGGCGATCATCACCGCGCTGTGCCAGGCCGAGCGCCACTATGGCACGTCCTTTTCGTCTGTTGCGCAGTTGATGCCCAACTGCCCCCTGCGTGGTGCCGACGAGATCCGCGCGGCCTGGGCGCAGTTCGAAAGCGGCGCGCACCGCTTCCAGATCAGTGCCTTCGAGTTCGGCTGGATGAACCCCTGGTGGGCCGCGCGGATGGGGGCCGACGGCCAGCCCGACTGGCTGTTCCCCGAAGCCCGGGTGTCGCGCTCGCAGGATCTCGACCGGCTCTATTGCCCGACGGGCGCGATCTGGATCGCCGAGGCCCCGGCGCTGCTCGCGGCGCGTAGCTTCTATGGCCCGGGGCATGTGCTGTGCCCGATGCCCTGGCAAGCGGCCATCGATATCGACGATTGGCGCGATCTGCAAATGGCCGAGGCGCTGGCCGCGATCGCTGCGCGCGGCGGGCCGGAAGGGGCATGACAATGCGGGTGGCGTTCCGGGCCGACGCCTCGGTGACCATCGGAACCGGGCATGTTATGCGATGCCTCACGCTGGCCGACACGCTGCAGGCCCGGGGCGTGGACTGCCGGTTCGTGACCCGCGATCTGCCGGGCCATCTTGGCGCCCTGATCGCGGAGCGTGGCTTCGCCGTATCGCTGCTGGAAGCTTCGACAGGCCCCGCGCCATCGGGTCCACCCGATCATGCGGCCTGGGCCGGGGTCACGTGGCAGCAAGACCTTGCCGACACCCAGGCGGCGATTAACCGGGCAGATTGGCTGATCGTCGACCATTACGCCCTCGACGCGCGCTGGCAAACCGGCCTGGCGGACCGCGTCGGGCGGATCATGGTCATCGACGACCTCGCCGACCGCCCGCATGCCGCGGCCCTGCTGCTCGATCAGAACCTCGGCCGCGCGGCGCAGGACTATGACGGGCTGGTGCCCGATGACTGCCGCATCCTGACCGGACCGCGCTTTGCCCTGTTGCGGCCCGAGTTCGCCATACAACGGGAGGCATCGCTGACCCGGCGCAAAGATGCGGGGCTGGTGAAGCTGCTGATCTCGATGGGGGGCACCGATGCCGCCGACGCCACCTCGATGGTGCTGCGCGCCCTGGCGCGGGCCGATCTGCCCGGCGAGATGCGTATCAGCGTGGTCATGGGCAGCCGCGCGCCGGCGCTGGAGCGCGTGCGCGCCCTCGCCGGCGACATGCCCTGGCCGACCAGTGTGCTGGTCGATGTGCGCGATATGGGCGTGCTGATGACCGAAGCCGACCTGGCCATTGGCGCCGGCGGCAGCACCACTTGGGAGCGCTGTTGCCTCGGCCTGCCCTCAATCATGGTCGAGACCGCCGCCAACCAGGCCGGCGCCGTGGCCGCGATGGAAGACGCCGGCGCAGCCCTGGGCACGGGGCCGCTGGCGGACCCGGTCTTTGGTGAACGGCTGGTTGCCGCGGTCGGGCAATTGATGAACCTGGAGGTGAGCGCCCGCCTGAGCCGAGCGTCGGCAGAGCTTTGCGACGGTCAGGGTGCCGCGCATGTCGCGCAATTCCTGGAGGATCTCGCATGGGCCTGAAAATCGAGATTCTGTGTTCCTCGCCCGATCATCCGGTCATGCCGTGGTTGATCCGCTGGATGGAGAAGCGTTCGAACCGCGATACGATATCGCTGGTTCATTCAAAGAAAGATCTCGGGGCCGGCGACATTCTGTTCCTGATTTCCGTATCAGAGATCATCGGATCAGACATTCGCATGCGGTTCCAGCATACTGCGGTCGTGCACGCGAGCGATCTCCCCGAAGGTCGTGGGTGGAGCCCCCATGTCTGGACCATCCTTAGCGGCGGGGACAACATCGTCGTCTCGGCGCTTGAGGCGGAAGACCGGGTCGACAGTGGAGCCATCTGGGCGAAAACCTGCATTGAAATCCCCAAGACCGCGCTGTGCGACGACATCAACGAGCGGCTTTTCGACGCGACGCTCGAATTGATGAGCAGGGTCTGCGACATGGTAGAAACCGGTGAACGTCCGCAGCCTCAGGACGATCGCGCGCCGAGCTATTGGCCGCGCAGGACACCAAAGGACAGCGAAATCGACCCAAACGAGTCGATTGCCAGTCAGTTTGATGCCATTCGGATCAGCGATCCCGACCGGTATCCTGCGTTCTTTCGGTTGCATGGCGAGGTTTTCGAAATCCGCCTAATTAAACGAAAAGACCCGTCCTGAGGCGCGAGATGTTGCGACTTAATCCAAATTCCGTCGGACCGTGGCGAATGCACGTTGAATTATCGGAGCAGGAACAATGAACCCTAGTATCATGATAGAAAGACGCCAGATCGGGCGCGATCACCCACCCTATGTCATCGCCGAGCTGTCGGCGAACCATAACGGCGACCTCGACCAGGCGCTGAAGATCATCGACGCCGCAGTGGAAGCGGGGGCGGATGCGCTGAAGATCCAGACCTACACGGCCGACACCTTGACCATCGACAGCGATGCACCCGATTTTCAGATCAAGGGCGGGTTGTGGAATGGCCGGACGCTCTACGATCTCTACCAGCAGGCCTACACCCCTTGGGAATGGCACGAGACCCTGTTCGCGCATGCCAAGAAGCGCGGCATCATCATGTTCTCCAGCCCCTTCGACCCGACCGCCGCCGACTTTCTGGACGAGCTCGGCGCGCCGGCGTTCAAGATTGCCTCGTTCGAGGCCATCGACCTGCCGCTGATCCGCTACGTCGCGGGCAAGGGCAAGCCGATGATCATTTCGACCGGCATGGCCAATCTCGACGAGATCGGCGAGGCGGTGCAGGCGGCGCGGGAGGGCGGCTGCGAGGAACTGGTGCTGCTGCATTGCGTCTCTGGCTATCCCGCCCCGGCCGAGGATTACAAACTCGCCACCATCGCCGATATGGAGCGTCGCTTCGGCGTGCCGGTGGGCCTGTCCGACCACACGCTGAACAACGTCAGCGCCATCGCCGCGGTGGCCCTGGGCGCCACGGTGATCGAGAAGCATTTCACGCTCGACCGCAACGGCGGCGGCCCGGATGATAGCTTCTCGCTGGAACCCGCGGATCTGGAGCAGCTCTGCCGCGACGCGCGTATAGCCTGGGAGGCGGTGGGAGCCGTTGACTACGGCCTGAAATCCAGCGAACGCTCCAACACTGTTTTTCGTCGGTCGCTCTATGCCGTGCAGGACATTCCCAAGGGCACCGTGATTACCGCCAATCATGTCCGCTCGATCCGCCCGGGATACGGTCTCGCGCCCAAGCATCTGGATGGCGTGCTGGGGTCGATCGCACGCGAGGACATTCCACGCGCCACGGCGATGCGGTGGGATCTCGTCGAGACGAAGGCCTGACGACGAGGCGATCGAGGTGAACTTGAGCCGGCTCATAATGAGCTACCCCCTGCACCGCGCTGCGGTTGCCGTGATGAGCTTCGGGGCCGCGATCATCGGCGCTCGGGTTTTGCCGACCGAGCAGTTCTCGGCCCTGATGACAGCCGCGTTTCTTGCCAAGTTTATGCAAATCCTCAATCTGGGCGCGACGGCCGGGTATTTCGTCAGCTGCTATTCCGGCGATGGATGGCTGCAAGATGATGCGCCGGGAGCCGAGCGGCATTTCCTGCTCGGGTTTCTGATTCAGATGGCCGGGTTTGGACTGCTGGTTCTGGGCGTCGCGGCGCTCTGGCTGACAGAGTATCGGACCGGCGCGGCGGCGTTTTTGTTGCTTGTGCCGCTGTTTGTGCTTGAGCCGTTGCTGCGCTACCGCAGGAATTTCTCGTTCTCGCTTGCCCCGGAAGCCACGCTGACACTGGCGCTTATCACTGCGATGCTGGCCCATCTGTCCGGGATCACCACGAGCGCACTGGCACAGATCTATCTGTGGGCGGTCGCGCTGTGCGTGCTGATTGCGATCAGCGTGCCGCTATGGCGGCTTGCGGGGATCTGGCGCGCGCGGGCCGGCACGCCCTTTACCACGGGCGATTACGGGCAGGTGCTGTTGTCGGGCGGGCCGGTATATCTCGGCACGGCGCTGTTTCTCGTCGCCTCTTCGATGGACCGCCTTTTGCTGCCGCTTTATGGCACTGACGAGCAGATCTCTGTCTATTTTCTGGCGCAGCAACTCTCGGTCGGCGCGATGATCTTTGTCACCGCGATAAACTTTGTGAACACGGTCAATCTGGGCGAGGCGCGCAAAGAGGCAAAGTCTGTCGACCGCGCGCTGGTCGTCGACAAGCTGCGCCGGGCGGCGTTGGTGGCTGGCGCAAGCTACAGCGCGCTGATGGCAGGCACAGTTCTGCTGGAAACGGCTTTTCTGCCGGAGAGCTTTGACGGTCTGTCTTGGATTGTTCTTTTGCTTGGCGCGGGCATGGCATTCTTTTACACCGCCGGAGCGATCACACCCATTGTGGCGTATTTCCGCCGACAGATTCCACTGACGGTTTCGATGGGTGCCGTGGCGCTGGCCCTTGCCGCGAATAATGCGTGGGTCTACTTGAGCGGTCATGGCGAGGTCTTGCTGGCGGCGGGGACAGCGCTGGCGCTGACGGCCCATGCGACATTTGCGGTTGTTTTCACGTTTTCGGTACTGCGCCGACAGGATCAGGAAGGCATTGGCCATGCAAACTGAAACTCCATCGCAGGTGCCGCGAGCCGACCGGTTCGGACCGCAGACGGCGGATCGGGCATCTCAGGGCGGGAAAACGCAGGCGGGCGGCGTGCTGCTCTATGTGCGGCCTTGGAACACCGCGCAGATGGCGCATCTGGCCCGCGGAGTGTGGGGCGATGCGGTCTCTGTGACCAGCACGAGCGAGCACCGGGCGGTGGATCAGTCGGGCTTAACTGACGCCTTTGACACTGCGTATCGCCAGACATCGCCGGACGCGGTTCCGCGCCATCTGAGCGAGGCGGAGGCGGAGGATATCACCCTGCGCTGCCGGCTGCTTCGAAATGTCGATCCAGGCACGGCACGGCGCCTGCTGGTGGCGATGGAGCACGCGGTGGATCAGGTTCTGACCTGGACTCGGCCCTCGGCGATGCTGTCACTGACTATCGACAGCTATGTGATGGATCTGTTCGCTACCCTCAGCGCCAAACGCGGCATCCGGTTCATCGGGCTGGTGCCCAGCTTTATCAAAGAGCATTTCCGGCTCTCGGCCCGCGGCGAATATGTTGACAGCCGCGATGTGTCGGAGGCCGAGATCGACGCGGCGCTGTCCACGCTTGTCATCAAGGATTACCGTCCGGATTTTTTGGTCCAGTCCGACAGCGCCATGCGCCGGCAGATGTGGCGGCTGTGGAGGCGCAACCTGCCAAAGCCGCTTTGGTTCGCCCTGCGGCGACTGGTTCCCGGAGAGGCACGCAACTACCACTACTGGGCCTCTCAGATCATCTCTTCGCGGTTCTGGTCGCTCTGGCCGCGTCAGCTTCGGGGGATCAGCGGGACGGCGCTGGAGGCGCTCGGCACCGATGGCGGCCCTCCGCTGATCTATCTGCCGCTGCAGATGTCGCCCGAAGCGACGATTGATTACTGGAGTCAGGACACAAGCTGGATCGACTATGAACAGACCATCCTTAATCTGGTGCGCCGCCACCGGGCCGCATGGCGATTTGTGATCAAGGAGCATCCCAACCTACTGGGCTATCGCAGCCGGGGCTTTTACCGGCGGCTCCAGGCAGAGCAAAACTGCGTGATTGCATCCCCGAGCATGCCGTCCAATGATCTTGTCGGGCTGTGCGACGGCGTGTTGGTCTGCACCGGAACCGCCGGTTTCGAAGCGGCGCTGCGCGGCAAGCCTGTGCTGAGCGACAGCGCTCCCTATTACGCGCCGCCCGGCACACTGCTGGCCGTGGCGACGCTGGACGGGGGCAAGCTGCCCGCGACCGATCCGGATCCGGCACGCCAGCGCGCGCTGATTGGCCATGTGCTGCGCGGCACACTGCCCGGTCGCTTTGTCAACGATGGCAGCTGGAGCGCCGACAAGCCCCAGCATGTGGCCTGGAGCGAGACCATGGCGGCGTCGATCCGTGGCTATCTTGCGCGGGCGCAGGTTCTGGAGGCCGACCCAGCCAAGCCCCCCTCACTTCAACAAACGAGTTCACCATGATACCTTACGGTAAGCAGAACATTTCCGACGATGATATCGAAGCGGTGATTGCCGTCCTGAAATCGGATTTCGTCACCCAAGGCCCTGTGCTGCCGCAGTTCGAAAGGGCGGTTGCGGACCATGTGGGCGCGGCGCAATGCGTTGCCGTCAACAGCGCCACCAGCGCGTTACACATCGCCCTTCTTAGTCTTGATGTCGGCCCTGGGGATCTGGTCTGGACCAGTCCGATCACCTTTGTCGCCTCGTCCAACGCAGCGCTCTATTGTGGCGCTGATGTCGATTTCGTAGACATCTGCCCGAACAGTTTCAACATGGACATGGACGTTCTGGCCGACAAGCTGAAACAGGCGGAGACCGACGGCAGGCTGCCAAAGGTAATTGTGCCAGTGCACCTGACCGGGCGTAGCTGCGACATGAAAGCGCTGGATGCGCTGCGCAAAACCTACGGGTTCAAGGTGGTTGAGGATGCGTCCCACGCCATTGGCGCGGATTATCTGGACCACAAGGTCGGCTCCTGCGCCTATAGCGATCTGTGCGTCTTCAGCTTTCACCCGGTAAAGATTATCACCACCGGCGAAGGTGGCGCGGTCACCACCAATGACCGGACGCTGGGCCGAAGACTTGCGGCGCTGCGTAGCCATGGGATCACCCGCGACCCGGACGAGATGGGGCGCAATGACGGCCCATGGTATTATGAGCAACGTAGCTTGGGGTTCAACTACCGGATGACCGATATCCAAGCGGCGCTGGGTCTTTCGCAGATGAGCCGGCTGACTACCTTCGTCACCCGCCGGCGTGAGTTGGCAAAACGCTATGACCGGCTCCTCGCCGACAGCGATTTCGAGCGCCCGTTGCCTGATACGGACGAGATCGGCTCGTCGTGGCATCTTTACGTGATCCGGCTGCCCGAAGGCAGCAGCACCTTGACGCGCCGCCACCTGTTCGAAAAGCTCCGCTCGGACGGAATCGGCGTGAACGTTCATTACATCCCGGTCACACGGCAACCATACTACCGCGAACTGGGGTTCGATCCGGCACAGTTTCCGGTTGCAGAATCCTATTACGAGCGCGCGATAAGCATCCCGCTTTATTACGACATGACAGATAGCCAGCAGGACACGGTGGTCAAAAGCCTTCTCGAGCCAGCCGGTTACCAGACGATTTTCTAAGGAGCCCCCATATGTTCAAAGATAAAACCCTGCTGATCACCGGCGGCACCGGTTCGTTCGGCTCGACTGTGCTTGATCGTTTTGTGGACAGCGAGATCGGCGAAATCCGCATATTCAGCCGCGATGAAAAGAAGCAGGAAGACCTGCGGATCAAGCACGGTTCCCACAAGATCCGCTTCTATATCGGCGATGTCCGCGACATGAGTTCCGTCCGCCCGGCGGTGTCCGGGGTTGATTACATCTTTCACGCAGCTGCGCTGAAACAGGTTCCCTCTTGCGAGTTCTTTCCGATGGAAGCAGTCCGGACCAACGTGATCGGCACCGACAACGTGCTGACCGCAGCTATCGATGCCGGCGTGTCGCGCGTGGTTTGCCTGAGCACGGACAAGGCCGTCTATCCGATCAACGCAATGGGCACCTCGAAGGCAATGATGGAGAAGGTCATCGCTGCCACGGCGCGCAACAGCGGCGACACTCGGATTTCGATCACCCGCTACGGCAACGTGATCGGGTCCAGGGGCTCTGTGATACCGCTGTTTATGCAGCAAATCCGCGATGGAAAACCCATGACCGTTACCAAACCGTCCATGACCCGTTTCATGATGACATTGGAACAATCGGTCGACCTGGTGCTCTACGCGTTCGAACACGGCTCAAAAGGCGACATCTTCGTGCAGAAGGCACCCGCCGCATCGTTGGACGTCCTGACTGAAGCAGTCGGCAAACTGATGCACGCGCCTGAGACTCCAGTCAAAGTCATCGGCAAGCGCCACGGCGAAAAGGACTACGAAGCCCTACTAAGCGTGGAGGAACTCGCGAATGCCGAAGATCTGGGCGAATTCTTCCGTGTGCAGCAGGACGGACGCAACCTGAACTACAACAAGTTCACCGTCGAAGGCGAAGAAGAGCACGATCTGTCGCGCGAGGGCTACCATTCGAGCAACACCCAGCAGCTCGATGTGCAGGGCGTCTGCGATCTCTTGCGCTCCACCTCGGCCTTGGACTTCTGATCCATGGCGCGCGTCGTTGTTACAGGGGCTTCCGGGTTCGTCGGACAAAACCTCGTCCTGGCTTTGCAGGCACGCACCGAGCACGAAGTCATCGCCGTGACTCGCGACACCGCTCTGAAGGAGCTGTGCGACACTCCGGCCGATCACATCATTCATCTCGCGGGCGCCAATCGTCCGCCGACGGAGGCGGGCTTTCAGGCCGACAATGTCGACTACTCCGAGCAAATCCTGTCCTGCTTTCGTCCGGCCTCTCCGGAGGCCAGTTTCCATTATGCATCGACCATCCAAGTGTCCCGGGACGACGCCTATGGGCGATCAAAAAAGGCCGGGGAAGAGCTGGTTGCCAAGCTAGCCCCGCAAGCCGGTTGGTCGCCCGTGATCTGGCGCCTGCCCAACCTGTTCGGCAAATGGTGCCGCCCGCACTACAATTCCTTCGTGGCAACCTTCATGGACCAGGCAGTCCGCCGCGAACCGTTCAGCATCAACGATCCCACATCTCCGGTCGAACTGCTATATATCGACGATCTGGTTGACATGTTCCTCGATGCACTCGCGAGCGCGGCGCCGACGAGGTTGACCTTTGTCGAAAGCTTTCCGACAACCCGGACTACCGTTGGCGAGGTCGCCGCGCTTATCAGCGTGTTCCGCGACGGCCACGACACGACGCATATGCCCTTTGTGGGAGCCTCCCTGAGCAAGCAACTGCACGCCACGTTCCTGAGCTACCTCGATCAGGACGCTCGCATTTTCAACGTCAAGCGTTTCGCCTCCGATTCCGGCAGCTTCTCTGAACTCTACAAGGCCGAGTCTTTCGGGCAGGTGTCTGTTCTCACCATTGAACCAGGCGAAAGCCGGGGCAATCATTATCACCACACCAAGGTCGAAAACTTCCACCTGGCCCTCGGGCGCGTCGACCTGATCGAGAGCGACGCAAGGGGGGGCAGCGAGATGCTTCATACCCTCAGCGCTGGAGACAGCTTCTGGACCCGCCCTGGCTGGGTGCACACCCTGAAGAACAGCGGAGACACGTCGGCGGTTCTGGTCATCTGGGCCAACGAAATCTTTGACCACGACCGGCCGGATACGTTCCGGTCCACAGAATCAGACCCTGCGGAGCCAAATTAATGAGCGATGCCCAGACCCCCTCTCCCTCAGGCATTCGCGCAGTGGGCACCGGCCTTATATTCCGGCGCATGCGTATGATTTTGGCGGTGTGCCTGTTTGAGGTGGTCCCGGCGATCATACTAATCCTATTTTATCTCAATATAAATCTGCTCAACCTGATCAACATCAATCAGATGGTGATGTTCTGCGGCATTGTCGCGTTGACAAGAGGAGTTCCCCGCGAAGCGTTTCCGTTCATTGCCTTTGTCGCCGCCCTGCTGTTCATATCCATTATCAAGAGCTTTGCCCTGACCGGCCTCGGCGACTACAATTATCAGTTCTCTGCAGTGTTTCCTTATTTTCTTTCTCTGGTGATGCCCGCCCTGGTCATAACATCGGTCTTTTCCCAAAAAGACGTGAGCGGCGCCGAGGTGCTCCAGGATTTGAGGTGGTTTTCCAAGTGGTTTCTAGTCATCATTACCCCAATTCTGATCCTCTATGCGATACTTAATATGACTGGCCGCATCGTTTACTTTGGATTCGGTGTGAATTTTCACTATGTGGTTCCGTATTTCCTGACTCGCGGTGCGGTGGTCGCGATGATCGCGACGCTTATCCTGTTAAGCGGGAAACGCGCGGTGCTGATCAATTTCCTGATTCAGCTGTCTTTGTTCCTGTTGGGCAAATTCCGACGCTCGCCTGTTCCGATCATGCTGGTTGTAATGTTTCTCGCCGCCGGTGTTGCGGCTTCGTGGGACTCGCTCCAGTTTTTTCTGCGCCGGTTTACCCTGATGATTGAAGCTCTGGTCAGCTCTGACCTTAGTGGCGGCCTGTTGGGGCTGGCCAATTCCTATGAAGCGTTAGTGCTGTTCGGCGGCCGCCTTGAGGAAGTGGTCGGTATCTTGGAGTATTTTGCACAGCATCCTGGCCAGATCTGGTTTGGTTCACCACCCGGCGCAAATTTTGTCTGGCGCATCGAGATTTCGGATGTCGAAACCGTGAAGTCCTTTGCCCATCTGACATGGTTCGGCTATTTTTTCCGCTTCGGCCTTGTACCTACCGTCATCCTGATCATCTACCTGCTCTACCGGATGGTGGTGGGCTGGAACACCCAAAGCCCGATCTGGCTGGTTTTTATCGGCATTCTGAGTAGCTCAACCTTTGGCGGAAACCTGTTTTATTCGCCCGTAGCCTGGACGATGATCGCGCTGTTTCTGAAGTTTGGGCCAGCCATTGCTCAGGAAATCCGCAGGGAAAACGGCGAAAGAAAATGACCATGCCGATCCGCGCCCGCCACTTTGGGCAGCATTGACGGCACGCAACAAGAGAGCATCATGACACAACTCAAAGTTCACACCATCCTTGGCACACGGCCCGAGATCATCCGGTTGTCGCGCGTGCTGGAGCGGCTCGACGCCTATACCGACCACAAGATCGTGCATACCGGGCAAAACTGGGACCGGGTGCTGAACGATGTGTTTTTTGACGATCTGGGGCTGCGCAAACCGGATCATTTTCTGGGCACGGGGGGCGGCTCTCTGGGGGAGACGCTGGGCAAGATCCTGATCGAGACTGAAAAAGTGATGGTGGCGGACCGGCCCGATGCGGTCCTGATCCTGGGTGACACCAATTCGGCCATCTCAGCGATCATCGCGCGCCGGATGAAAATCCCGGTATATCACATGGAGGCGGGCAACCGCTCGTTTGACCGCAATGTGCCGGAAGAAACGAACCGAAAGCTGGTGGATCACATCGTCGATTTCAATCTTGTGTATACAGAACATGCGCGGCGGCACCTGCTCTCGGAGGGGATCGCCCATCGGCGCATCTATCTGACCGGCTCGCCCATGCGCGAGGTGCTGGACCATTACCGCCCGCAGATCGAGGCCTCGGACGTGGTGTCGCGTCTTGGGCTCGTCCCCAACCGATATTTTATCGTCTCGCTGCACCGTGAGGAAAACGTCGATAACGCTGAAAGGCTCGGTATTTTGGTAGATACGTTGAACGCGCTTGCCGAAAAGCATGACATGCCGATCATCGTCTCGACACACCCGCGCACGCGCAAGCGCCTAGATGCATTCGGGGATCGCGCGTTGGACGCGCGCCTGAAATGGATGACGCCGTTCGGCTTCCACGACTACAACAATTTGCAAATGAACGCGTTTTGTGCTATTTCCGACAGTGGGACAATCGCGGAAGAGGCCTCGATCCTTGGCTTCCCGGCGATCACGCCGCGTGATGCCATTGAACGCCCGGAAGGATTGGATACGGGTTGCATCATCATGACCGGACTGGATCAGGGCACCATCCTTGCCGGGGTCGCCTCGGTGACAAAGGGGTTTGCCCAGCGCGCTGCGGCGGGCCTGCCTCACCCCGTACCGGCCGACTACTGCGTCACCAACACCGCAGAACGGGTGGTCAATCTGATCCTTGGCACCGCCCGACTGTCGAACGCGTGGGACGGGATACGCACTAATGATCTAACCTGACAACCATGTCCGAACCCAACTTGCGCAAACCCCGTATCATATTGCTGATGCAATTCTATGACCCCGAGCCGGTCTATAAAGGGCAGGCCTTTGCGGAGGCAGTTGCACGAGCCGGCTACGATGTCGAAGTCGTCACAGGCTTTCCCAACTATCCGGGCGGGAAGGTCTACGATGGCTACCGGATTCGCCCGATCCTACGTTCGCAGAAAAATGGCGTCAGGATCACCCGCCTTGCTCTGTTTCCCAGCCACGACAGCAGCAAGCTCGGGCGGGTGCTGAACTATTTGAGCTTCGCGGTGAGCGCTTTCATCTACCTCACCTTCTTTGCGTGCCGCGCCAACCTGGTCTATGTGTACAGTCCACCGGTGACCGTCGGACTGGCCGCCGCCTCGGCCCGCTTGCTCCGTCGTTTTCCCGTGGTCGTAGACATCCACGATCTCTGGCCCGATACCTTGCCGGCGACAGGGATGCTGACCAACAAAAAGCTTCTCCAGATCGTCGATAAGGCCTGCAACTGGATGTATCGCCGGGTGCAGCACGTAATCCTGCATTCAAACGGCTTTCGCGAGCGACTGCTGGAGCGAGGCGTGCCGCCGGGCAAGATGACCACGATCATCGGCTGGACCAACGAGGCAGAGGCGTTGCAGGCCCCTCCGCCCGAAAAAATGAAGGACCTGCGGGGTCTCAAAGTTCTCTATGCCGGGAATATTGGGCCGGCGCAGGCGCTCGGGTCGGTGCTCGAAGCTGCGCGGCTCCTGCAGGACGCGGGCGAAGCCGATGCCGCCACGTTCTGCTTTCTTGGCTCAGGCGTGTCACGCGATGCTCTGGCAGATCGCGCCGTTGAACTGGGACTGACCAACGTCGCTTTCCTGCCGCGAGTGCCTCCAATCGAAGTCAGGGCTTATCTGGCGGCCGCCGATGCCCTGCTCGTACACTTGCGAGACGACCCACTCTTTGCGATTACCATGCCCTCCAAAGCGCAGGCCTACATGTTCGCAGGCCGCCCAATCCTGATGGCCGTGCCTGGTGAGGCCTCTAAACTGATTGAAACCGCACGAGGCGGATTGACACTGCCGCCCGAGAACCCGCAGGCGCTGGTTGACGCAGTCCGGCAACTCGTGGTCATGACCCCGGATGCGCGCGCCGCGCTCGGCGCGAACGCAAGCGCCTATTACTGGCAGCATCTGAGAATGGAAAAAGGAATTGATAAGTTTACCCAGCTTTTCGACAGGTTGCACCGCCCTTGACCGACCCATGCGCAGTATCGGCCGCGCCGCCAAGGTGGCTTGCGTAGCGTGAAGGCCATGGCCCGCCTTGTCGTTGATGTGTGCAACTGCATCGTCGGCCACGGTTTCAGCAATGTTCGCCCACGGTGTCGACGGATCGGGTGGGTCGCACCACCCCCCGTGGGACTACGCCCGCGAATAGTGAAGCAGGGGTCCAGAACCGGTATTGTAACGGCGCACTGGCTGCTGACAGATTACAGATCAACGTCATGCCAGTACCAGTGCGTGGATGCCAGTTGTGGTGGCGCCGCTGGAGCAGATCCGGCGTGTACCGGGCAGCAAAACCGAGAAATCCGCAACTTCGATTATACAGGATTGTCCCGTAACTGTAGGTATAACAATCGCCCCTTCGGTTTCAACATAGAGTGCGATTACGATAATCGGCAGGTCAGTGGCATCATCCGGCGTGACCGGAAGCGCGTCGGTCGCTGGACCATGAATGGAACGGGCTCAATGGGTAAAGGGTTTCATGCTGAAGTCTTTTCAGTGTGGGGGGGGTGTCGGCTCGCGCGGTTGAGGTTCAGGGCAAGTTCACTCAGAAAGGCTTCGTTCGGGTTGATAAACGGCTTGGAGCGTTGGGAGTTCATTAATTGATCAAACGTGCATTGGATATTTTGGGCGCAGCGATTGGGCTGATGGTTTTCTCCCCAATTCTGATTGTCGTTTCGCTGATGATCCGGCGCGAGATGGGTTCTCCTGTGCTCTTTCGCCAGACGCGGCCCGGTATGCATGGCAAGCCTTTTCAAATGTTCAAGTTCCGCACCATGCGTGACGCGATTGATGCCGATGGCCGCCCTCTACCTGATGCTGAGCGGCTTACCAAGCTTGGCAGTTTCCTGCGTTCAAGCTCGCTCGACGAGCTGCCTGAACTATGGAACGTGCTGATGGGCGAAATGAGCCTCGTCGGCCCGCGTCCGCTCCTGATGGAATACCTACCGCTCTATTCCCACGAACAGGCCCGCCGGCACGAGGTGCGCCCTGGCGTCACCGGCTGGGCGCAGGTCAACGGGCGTAATGCGATTTCATGGGACGAGAAATTCGCGCTGGATGTTTCGTATATCGACAACCGAAGCCTCTGGCTGGATCTGAAGATCATCTGGTTGACCATACGCAAGGTAGTCAAACGCGAAGGGATTTCAGCTGCAGGCGAAGCCACGATGCCCAAGTTCGAAGGAGAGAAGAGATGAACCTTTACGGCGTTTATGGCGCTAGCGGCTTTGGACGGGAAGTAATGCCTCTACTTCAGGCGCAGGTAGCAAACGACCCCGAGGCAGAGTGCGTTTTTGTGGATGATTCTGATACAGAAGACCTCGTAAACGGCCACAAGTGCATGACATTCGAGCAATTCCTCAAACAGCCCGCAAAAACCCGTGCTGTTACAATCGCCATCGGCAATGGTCGGATCCGCGAGGTGTTGG
Source organism: Thalassococcus sp. (assembly GCF_982780845.1). Classification (NCBI taxonomy): domain Bacteria; kingdom Pseudomonadati; phylum Pseudomonadota; class Alphaproteobacteria; order Rhodobacterales; family Roseobacteraceae; genus Thalassococcus; species Thalassococcus sp. Next base: position 141,695 of record NZ_CEYADA010000006.1, on the reverse strand, counting down.
CTGAAAAATGCAAGGCTGCGGGCGTAAACTTCATTGGCGTGCTGGCAGGAAACTGCATGCTTCTCCACGAACAAAGAATTTCAGAAGGAGTGATCTTGTGTGGTTTTGCAACCATCACGTCTAATACAAAAATCGGTCGCCACTTCCATGGCAACATTTACTCCTATGTTGCCCATGATTGCGTGATAGGTGATTTTGTAACCTTCGCCCCTCGCGTGATGTGCAACGGAAATGTCTGTATCGAAGATCATGCCTATATTGGTACGGGCGCTATTCTACGGCAAGGCAACCCCGGCAAGCCCCTTACAATAGGAGCTGGTGCCATTGTCGGCATGGGAGCAGTCGTCACCCGCGATGTGCCACCGGGCGTCACCGTCGTAGGGAACCCCGCCAAACCTCTGATCAAAGACTAACTCTATGCGCATCTACCTCTCACGTCCCCATATGTCCGGCAATGAGGAGCGCCGTGTGGCCGAGGCTTTTGCGTCGAATTTCGTCGCGCCCATTGGTCCTCAACTCGACGCCTTCGAATCCACTGTGCGCGACTATCTCGGCGCGGATGTGCATTGTGTCGGTCTGTCGTCGGGCTCTGCTGCCCTACACCTCGCCCTTCGCATCGCCGGTGTCGGCTCAGGTGACGAGGTCTGGATTTCTTCCATGACATTCGCAGGAGGAATTTTCCCAGTAAACTACCTCGGAGCTACTCCGCGGTTTTTTGATCTCGATAGAGAAAGTTGGACTGTTGATGTCAAGATATTAGCCGACGAGCTGTCCAAAGCTGCGCAGAAGAACCGCCTGCCTAAAGCCATCGTGCCAACCGATCTATATGGGCAATCCTCTGACCTAAACGCGCTTGAAAAGCTAGCCGAACAATATGACGTCCGTTTAATCGTCGATAGCGCCGAAAGCTTAGGTGCTTCCTATAAAAACGGACGCAAGGCAGGCTCGGGAGGTGATGCAGCGATTTTATCGTTCAATGGCAATAAAATCATTACGACCTCTGGCGGCGGCATGCTGGTTACCCGCCATAAAAACTGGGCCGAAGAAGCCCGTTTTCTAGCGACACAAGCACGCGATCCCGCGTCACATTATGAACATTCCACTTTTGGATATAACTATCGGCTTTCGAACATCTGTGCCGCAATTGGGTTGGGGCAGATGGAGGTTCTCGATGCGCGCGTCGCACGCCGTCGTGAAATCTTTGCACGCTACCAATCGGCACTCACCCGTCCTGGGATTGCGTTCATGCCAGAACCTGAGAACACAAAATCATCCCGTTGGCTGACAGCTGTGGCAATCGATCCTGCAGTGACTGGTGTCAGTCGTGAAGACGTTCGCCTCATGCTAAACGAACATCAAATCGAGTCTCGCCCTCTTTGGAAACCGATGCATATGCAGCCGCTGTATTCGGGCTCTCAGTATCATGGAAGCGGTGTTGACGAACGTCTCTTTGAAATTGGTATTTGTTTGCCCTCAGGCAGCGATATGTGTGATGAACAGCAGGATGAGGTTATTCAACGTATCGTTCAATTACTGGATAGCGCGCAATAGACGGGACAAGTGTTTGATAATTTGGCCCTCACGGTCAGGCGGCAGCAAGCAACCAATATTTAAAAAACACTTCTTTATCCGATGAAAATGCAGTCTACGCTGGGACGTTAAGAGACCGAGCTTTACGCTTAAAATTATATGAAAAATATTGAGAATTATGGCGGAGAGGAAGGGATTCGAACCCTCGAGACGGTTCCCCGCCTACACACTTTCCAGGCGTGCGCCTTCGACCACTCGGCCACCTCTCCGTCGACCCGTCTAATGGAAACTGAAGGGTAAGTGCAAGGGGCGAATTGTCATAAATTTGAACAAAATCCACCTGCTAGCATCAACCGTCCAAAAGCAGGTTCACGCGGCGGTTCTGTTTGCCTTTGTTTTCAATTTTTCCGATACGGATACGCCCGATTTCGCCTGTGTTGGCGACATGTGTGCCGCCGCACGGTTGCAGATCTACGGTGCTGTCCCCTTCCCCGATCCGAACAAGGCGAATGCGTCCTGAACCACGTGGTGGCTGGACCGACATGGTTTTAACCATCTCAGGCTTCTCATCCAGTTCGGCTTCGGTGATCCACTCTTCGGAAACCGGCAGATTCTGGTCGATCAGCGCATTCACCGCATCCCCGATCGCCTGCTTGTCCGAGGGGGGCTCAGGCATCAGGAAATCCAGACGTCCCTTACCTTCGCCGATCGCACCCCCTGTAACTGGCAAGGGCAGCACAACGGACAATAGATGCAGGGCCGTGTGCACGCGCATGTGGGACATACGCCGCCCCCAATCCAGGCGTTGTTGAACCACGCGCCCTACCGGGGGAAGGGGTTTGGGTTCTGCGGGCACAAGGACGATCTGGTCGCCTTCGCCCTTCACTGTTGTCGCGATATCCCAAACCTGTCCATCCAGCAGCAACTGCCCACTATCGCCGGGCTGACCACCGCCTGTGGGGTAGAAAATGCTTTGATCGCAGACGATGCCCCCTTCCGGGGTATGGGCGGTGACCTGCGCCTCCAGAATGGATTGCATGGGGTTCTCACGAAAGACGGGTGTGGTCATTTTCTGTTCCTACGTCGGGACCAAAAGAAAAATCTGCGCCACGGGGGCGCAGATCATTCAAGCCATTTTATAGCTGTCAAAGCAAGTCGGGCCGGTACCCGATCTTGCTGACTTATCAGTCTTCAAAAACGCCGGGGATCGATGCCGGTGCGCGGTCCAACCATGACGGAACCGGCAAACCGCGGCCTGCAAGGAATTCCGGGTTAAAGAGCTTGGACTGGTAGCGGTTGCCGTAGTCACAGAGCACCGTCACAATCGTGTGGCCCGGTCCCATTTCCTGCGCCATGCGGATGGCGCCAGCGACGTTCACACCGGTCGAGCCGCCCATGACAAGGCCCTCTTCGGACAGAAGGTCGAATACGATGGGCAGCGCTTCGTGATCGGAAATCTGATAGGCGAAGTCTGGTTTGAAGCCATCAAGGTTCGCTGTGATGCGGCCCTGCCCGATCCCTTCGGTGATCGAGTCGCCTTCGGATTTGAACTCGCCCGTGGTGTAGTAGCTGTAAAGTGCGGCGCCCATAGGATCTGCAAGACCGATTTTAACGCCCTTCGATTGCAGCGACTCGGCCACGCCCGCCAGCGTACCACCTGAGCCGACCGCACAGATAAAGCCGTCAACCTTGCCGCCGGTCTGTTCCCAGATTTCCGGACCGGTGGTGGCGACATGCGCCATACGGTTTGCAACGTTGTCAAACTGGTTCGCCCAGATCGCGCCGTGCTTTTCGGTTTTCGCCAGCTTTTCAGCCAGACGACCGGAATAGCGCACATAGTTGTTGGGATTTTTATAAGGCGCGGCAGGAACTTGGACCAGTTCCGCACCTGCAAGGCGCAGCATGTCTTTCTTTTCCTGAGACTGCGTTTCAGGAATGACTATCACCGTTTTAAAGCCCATCGACGCGCCAACCAGCGCAAGGCCGATGCCCGTGTTGCCAGCTGTGCCTTCGACGATTGTACCACCGGGTTCAAGCAGGCCTTTTTCGACGGCATCCTTGATGATGTACAAAGCTGCACGGTCTTTGACCGATTGGCCGGGGTTCATGAACTCGGCCTTGCCCAGAATGGTACATCCTGTCATCTCGCTGGCTTTGCGCAGCTTGATAAGCGGCGTATTTCCCACGGCAGCGGCCAGATCACCCGCGATATGCATGACTGAATCCTTACTTGAGCGTTGTTCTTGAAACGGGTGTAAGCCGCGTGGCACCGGAACTCAAGCCGACCTGCGCAGCCGATCGCGTTCACGATCCAGCCAGTAAAGCATCATAATCAACGGAACGGCGTTGATCTCGCCTGTTTCGATCAACGACATGGCGTGATCAAAGGACACGATGTGGCTTTTGATATCTTCGTTTTCACTTAGCAGCCCGCCCAATAAGGACGGCTTTTCTGGCAGGTCCAGAAGCCCGACAAAGCAATGAAAAAACTCGGTCGAATAGCCGGGGGATGCATATGCCTTTGGCATGGCTTCGACGCGGCTGATGGACAGACCGGTTTCTTCCAGTGCTTCCCGCATTGCAGTGTCGGCTGGCGCTTCGCCGGCATCCACCAGTCCTGCGACAGGCTCCAACACCCACGGTGCGTTGTCACCACGGGCCAAGGGACCATAGCGAAGTTGTTCGATCAAAAGAACGCGATCTGTTTTCGGATCGTACGGCAGGATCAGCGCAGCGTCATAAGCGACAAAGGCCGCGCGTTTTAGAACATCGCTCATCCCGCCACTAAAACGCGGGTACTGGATTTCGATTTCCTGCAAACGGAAAAACCCGTCATAGCCCCCGCGTCTGCGGAACAGGGGAATGTCACCCTTGCTCTTGCGCGTCCGCAATGTTTGCGGCCCCGTATCGCGTGCCAGAATGCTGGCCCATGCGCGATCTGCAAAAAACGGACGCCACGGGCGGATTGTTTCGGGGTCTGTCTTGCCGAAATGATCCATGACCTCGGCGGCCGCGATCACCGTGATCTCGCCCCACTTCGCGACCCAGTCATCTAAGCGCCATGGGCCTTCAAGATCATAGGGCTGATCAGCGAAATAGACCTGAGCGGTCTCCGCACGTTCATCAACCGTGATTTTCACGGTTTCCAGACGGTAGCCAAAGCCACCTTCGTAAAAATCCAGCCGCGCGATATCCTGCGCGGACAAATCCCTGACCCAGATGCCGTCTGCAAAGGCATTACTGTCCGCAACCAGAACAGGAAAATCCGCGTCTTTGACAAGATAGCTGGCGTAGCCCGGCAAGATCGCCGGTTTCGCATTCAGATCCTCAATCGACCGCCCCAGCACGCGGGCAAGCAGCGGCAAGTGGCACAGCGTGCCATAGAAAAACAGCGATGACGGCATTGATTAATCCCAGCGGCGCTTGGTGTATTCGCCGGCCATTCCGATCACGACCATACCCACGGCAAGCACGGCAAAGATCTGCGGGTAATTGATGTATTCCCACAAATCGACGAACTGCCCCAGCATTCCGTCAATCGCTTCGAAAATGTTGTCGTATTTGGATTTGAAGGATTCCTGAACCATGAAGCCGATGGAATAAAACAGAAGAACCAGAAACACGGTCGACGCGACCGCTGTGATTCCGTTTGCGATACTATTCCAGATACCCCTGCCAGCCTGACGCCCGACAAGTTTCCACCCCATGGCAAAGGCAATGGCGGCGTTCGTGTAATCGAACCGCGACACGTCATAGGCCGAGGGAAGATTGGGTTTGACCATTTCCGATACCAATACGGCCAGTGCTGCTAGCAGGGCCCCACATATAAGTTTCGAAAATGTCGGCATCTCAATCTTTATTTTGGTCGCATTACGGTAATCTGGGTGACGTCACAGTTTCCGTAATTAAAAGTCGAAGAACAGGACGCCAAGTAGAAGTTCCACATTCTCCGGAACCGTTCGTCAAATCCTAACTTCTGAATCTCGTCCCATTTTTCGTTAAATGTGTCATACCAGCGACTGAGGGTCTGACCATAGCTGGGGCCAAACTCGATTGAGCCTTCAACATCCAGACCAGCCTTTTCAATCTCTTCGCGCAGAACGACGGGCGATGGCAGCATGCCCCCGGGGAAGATGTATTTCTGAATGAAATCAACACCCTTTCGGTAAACTTCCCAGCGGCGATGTTGGACGGTGATGATCTGGAACGTGCCTTTCGCACCGGGTTTCAGGCGATTTCGCACCGTTTCGAAATAGACGGGCCAGTATTTTTCGCCGACAGCTTCGAACATCTCGATCGACGCGATGCCATCGTAGCTGCCTCGCTCGTCGCGATAATCCTGAAGCTTGAATTCCACCTTATCTTGCAGCCCGGCCTTTGCGATCCGCTCTTGTGCGAACTTGAACTGCTCTTGCGAAATGGTCAGTCCGGTGACCTTCAGGCCGCGTTCTTTGGCAGCATATTCAGCGAACCCACCCCAGCCACAACCGATTTCCAGCACGTGATCGCCAGGTTTCACCCCCATCAGATCGACCATGCTTTCGTACTTTTGCATCTGCGCTTTTTCGAGGCTTTCCTGCCCCGTTTTGAAAAGCGCCGACGAATACGTCATCGTGTCATCCAGCCACAAACCGTAGAAGTCATTTCCCAGATCATAGTGGTAGGAAATATTCTTGCGCGCCTGACGCTTGGAGTTCGATTGCAGCCAGAACCGCAGTTTTTCGAACGCACGGACAAGCCCCTGCCCCGGAAAGCCGTCAAACACGTCGTCACCACCTGCGTGGATCAGATCAAGAAACGCCATCAGGTCGGGCGTCGACCACCATTCGTCCAGATAAGCATCGCAGAAACCCAGATCGCCTTCGCGGATCAGGCGCGCAAAAATGTCAGGGTTGTGAATTCTCAGCTCTGCCACAGGTCCGGGCTTTTTGCCCTCGGCACGGAAGCGGCGACCATCGGGTAAGACAAAATCGATGCGGCCGCTGTCCATGTTCTGCGCGATGTCGAACACGTGTTTGAAATACCGCGGCAGACCCGTTTGATTGGTCGTGTCTGTCAAAACCATGTCAGCCCCCTGTAGCGCGACACCGCCCACATTCTGGCGGTCAGTGTTAAGACCTAGGCTAAGCGGGGCATTGGTGGTCTGGCAAGCGTCCGTACTAGTCATTAAAAGTCCCTGTTTTCATAAGCATCAAGCGCCCGCTGCCGTCCTTTGTCGGCGGTCATCACGGGATCGGGGTAATTGTCATCAGGTGACAGCCCCCATGTTTTCGGGATCGCGTCGAAGTAAGCCAACGCATCTTCGTGCGGATTTTTGCGCCCCTCTGCGATCCATCGTTTGACGTATTTCCGGTCCTTGTCGAACTTGTCCAACTGGGTGACCGGATTGAACACGCGGAAATAGGGCGTCGCGTCCGGGCCCGATCCAGCAGACCACTGCCAGCCCATCGCGTTAGATGCCGGATCCCAGTCGATCAGGCAGTCCTCGAACCATTTGAGACCTATTTTCCAGTGACACATCAGATGCTTGCACAGGTAAGATGCAACGATCATGCGCCCACGATTGTGCATCCGCCCCGTGACGTACATTTCGCGAAGTGCGGCATCTACAAACTGAATGCCGGTGCGGCCATGCTTCCACGCCTGCACTTCGGCCTTGCGCTCGTCCGTGTTCCAAGGGAACGTGTCCCAGTCGGATTTCCAGTTCTCTGTCAGGATTTGCGGCGTGTGCCACATCAGATGATAGGCAAACTCGCGCCAGACGAGTTCTTTCAGAAACGTTTCAGCCCCCGCCTTGCCATCTTCTCGCGCACGTAACCCCGCATGCCAGCATTGACGCGGTGAGATTTCACCCAGCGCAAGGTTTTCCGACAGGTTCGACGTGCCGTCCTTCCAAGGAAGATCGCGGGTTTCATCGTAGCCTTCGATGATGGAGGCCACAAAGGCTCCCAGACGGCTGTGTGCCGCACTTTCCCCGACCCGCGCGAACCGCGCGACAACATCCGCCCCGCGATACATTGCTTTGCCTAATTGCAACTCAGACAAATCCTGACTGTCCGGCCATTGATCCGGCGCTGGGATTTTTCCAGGCGTGCTTAGCGCTTCGCTGATGTCGTTGGATTTCACGGCGCGCCAGAATGGCGTGTAGACCTTATAGTAACCGCCCTGCTTGGTTTCGACGGTCCATGGTTCAAACAGCAAATGGCCTGCATGCCCCTGCCCTTTGACGCCCATGTCCTCAAGACTGGACTTGACCGCTGTGTCACGTTCGACGCCTTCGGGGTCATACGTCCGGTTCCAGTGAACTTCCTTGGCACCGGTCTCCTTGGCCAAATCGCTTAGCACTTCCTTGGAAGGGCCCGATAGCACAATCAGGCGGCTGCCTTTGTCACGCAGGCTTTTGTCCAGATGACGCAGCCCTTGTTCAAGCCGCCATTTGGGTGCCGCGCCCAGCGCATCGACTTGCCAATCACGAATAAAGACGGGAATGACGGGGCCGCCGCACTCGACCGCGGCTGTCAAAGCCGGATTGTCACTAAGACGCAGGTCTTTGCGCACCCACCAAATTGCTGCAGTATTGTCCGACAAAGTGGCCTCGTTTCTTGGATAACAGTGCAAACTAGCACGTAAAATTCGGGGTCAATGCAGACCAACACACAAAATCGGCCATTTGTTCCGGCACGGCCCGCAGAATGCAGGGTTTAATGCACCGCCCCTGTCCAAAGCTTTGACACGCGCTAGGTTGAAACCCACGACGCATCCTTTCAGACAGGCACCCTGCCCATGGACATTATCAACATCATTCTGGCCGCGTTGACCGCGGTGTTTGGCGCATTCGGCTTTATCGCCCCGCGTTGGACCGCCTCGGTTCTGGATCTGGAACCGATCAGAACGAACATGGGTCTAAGCGAGATACGGGCCTCTACCGGTGGATTGTTTGTCGCTTTGGGCCTTGGCGCGATCCTGATCGGTACGCCAATGGCCTACGGGATGATGGGCATCGCTTATGTCGGTGCCGCATCTGGGCGCTTGCTGTCCATTTTTACGGATTCCCCGCCGCGTTCAAAGGCGCTGCTCTATTTTGCAATCGAAGCGGCATTTGCAGCTTGGCTGGTCGGTTACAACCTGATCGCAGCTTAATCGGGGATTTCACCAAAATTCCGGCTCACCCCCCTTTGCACCGCCAAACGAAGCCCTTATATTCACAGCGTTCCGCAAGGGACTATGGACATAAACGCGCTCGTAATAAGCGGATCGGACCCGGGGGCGGTACCCGGCGGCTCCACCAAAACTCCTTCGTTTGAGGACCATGGGGCCGAAATAGGATCGACGAACGTCTAAAGGGGTTTTGCTTTGTCCCGGTGAGATACCACCGTTATCGGTTCAAACAGTACAATTGCAAACGACAATCGTGCTCCGGTTGCTCTGGCTGCGTAAGCAGTTCGAGTGATCGATCTTTAAGCCCAGCCCTCTAGCAAGGTCTGGCGGGGTTCGCAGGCACCTGGCAACAGAAGCCTGCACTTCCAACACACTTGAAATCCTACTTTCACGCTGACACTGATCGCTTTTCAGCCCCGATCACGACGGTGAAAGAACTGCTGGACTTGGTCCAGCCCCTTCCCCTATCGCTTCACCATATGATTGAGACCAGCGATCCCTACATGCCCTCTTTGCCCCATGTCACACAGGCACAGGCATTTGCGATTTGCGATGCCCATTTCGCACGATCGAAGGAGTCCACCACATGAGTGCAAATGTTTTCGGCCCCCTGACCAAGGCCTTCGGACGTATCGGATTGCTGTCCTTTGGCGGTCCCGCAGCACAGATCGCTTTGATGCATCGCGTGATTGTCGAAGAAAAGAAATGGCTGGACGAACGCACATACCTGAATGCGCTCAGCTTTTGCATGCTTCTTCCCGGGCCTGAGGCAATGCAACTGGCCACCTACGTCGGCTGGAAACGCGCGGGCATTCTGGGTGGGCTGCTGTCAGGGCTGCTCTTTGTTCTTCCCGGTGCGTTCGTGATCGCGGTTCTTGCACTGTCCTATTCGATCTTCGGGGCCCGCCCCGAAGCACAGGCCGTTCTGGTCGGCATTCAGGCGACGGTCATTATGATCGTTTTGCAGGCCCTCTATCGGCTGTCCAAGAAAAGCCTACGCTCGACAGGCCTTTGGGCTGTCGCGCTTTTGTCGTTCTGCGCGATTTTCCTATTTGATCTGCCCTTCCCCGTCATTCTGATCCTTGCCGCGATGTATGGCGCAATGGCTCTCGGCACTCCGCCGACAACCGAAAGGGATTTTCCCGCGTCACTTCCGTTTTCCTTCAAGCAAACCGGCTTCTGGCTTGTGCTCTGGCTGGCCCCGTTGGCTGTGTTGTGGGCTATGGATCAAACGCTGTTATTCCAACTGGGTACGTTCTTTGCGAAATTGGCGGTTGTTACATTCGGCGGCGCCTACGCAGTTCTGGCCTACATGGCCCAAGAGGTTGTCACCATCCGTGGATGGCTAAGCCCCGAGCAGATGGTTGATGCGCTTGGTCTGGCTGAAACGACACCCGGACCCTTGATCCTTGTCACGCAGTTCGTCGGCATGGTGACAGGATACGAACATGCGGGCGTGGGGTTTGCACTGATCGCCGGGTTGCTGACGCTCTGGATGACGTTTGTGCCGTGTTTTCTGTGGATCTTCACCTTTGCCCCACATCTGGACCGCCTTCTTACCAGACCGCGACTGCAAGGTGCCCTAAGCGCCATCAGCGCCGCAGTGGTAGGGGTTATCCTGAACCTGTCGATCTGGTTCGCGCTTCACGTCTTTTTCGAAGACGTCCAAAGCCATTCCTTCGGGATCGTGTCGGTCACATGGCCGGTTCTGTCCAGTGTATCGGTTCCGACATTGCTGCTTAGCGCGCTTGCTGGGTTGGCCTTGTTCTGGCGGCAACTTTCTGTGCTGACGACGCTGGTTCTAACCGTAGTCGCGGGGCTTGGCCTGTACCACTTTGGCGTCATTGGATAGCACGATTTTTCAGCTTCAATGGCCTTCCGTTTCCGTCGGAATCGAATATTGTAAGCGCAACACTGAAGGGAACGACCATATGACCGGCGGAATTGACTATGGCAATCTGATGCATCGCGCGATGCGGGGCCTTATCCAAGAGGTTCTGGAAGGCGTTGCCAAGGATGGGCTGCCGCTGGACCATCATTTCTTCATCACCTTCGACACCGGCCACCCCGATGTCGAAATCGCTGACTGGCTGTCGGATCGCTATCCCGGCGAAATGACCGTCGTTATGCAACACTGGTACGAAGATCTGGACGTCACCAACGAAGGCTTTGCCGTCACGCTGAACTTTGGCGATGCGCCCGAGCGGCTGTATATCCCTTACGACGCGATCAAGACGTTTGTTGATCCTTCCGTTGAGTTCGGTCTGCGCTTTGAGTCGTCTGAGGAAGAGGATGCACAGCGTCCGCACCTGACAAATGCGGCCCCCGCAGAAGCAGAAGCCGAGGATGAGACCGACGAGCCTGAAGAAAAGCCGCAAAAGAAAGATGCGGATATCGTCAGCCTCGACAGCTTCCGCAAGTAAGCACGGCCGTTAGCGCAAGCACCCAGCTTTCGCTGAACTCCTTTAAAAATAGCGATGAAAAACATGTGATCAAAGCAGGCTTCCGCCTGCTTTGCGTTGAACATTTTTTGTTGCCCCGATAAACGGCATGCAATCGCATACAGAAAGGAGCGCCAAATGACCGCAACCCGCACCGAGACGGACAGCTTTGGCCCGCTTGAAGTCCCCGCAGACAAATACTGGGGCGCACAGACACAGCGTTCGATCATCAACTTCCCCATCGGATGGGAACGCCAGCCTGTTCCGATCATCCGCGCCCTCGGCGCTATCAAAAAGGCCTGCGCCCAGACAAACGTCGAATTCGGCAACATGGAGCCCGAAATCGGCGACGCGATCTGCCAAGCCGCGCAGGAAGTGATCGACGGCAAATTCGATGACAACTTCCCTCTGGTTGTTTGGCAAACAGGTTCCGGTACCCAGTCGAACATGAACTCGAACGAGGTCATCTCGAACCGCGCGATTGAAATTCTGGGCGGCGTGATGGGGTCCAAGTCCCCTGTTCACCCCAACGACCACTGCAACATGGGCCAGTCGTCGAACGACACGTTCCCCACCGCGATGCACGTGGGCATCGGTCTTCAGGCGCGTGATGTTTTGCTGCCCGGTCTGAACAAACTGGCGGCGGCGCTTGAGGCGAAATCGGATGAATTCAAAGACATCATCAAAATCGGCCGCACCCACACCCAAGACGCAACACCGCTGACACTTGGCCAGGAATTCTCGGGCTACGCGCATCAGGTGCGCAAGGGCATTGAACGGGTCGAAGCCTGCCTGCCCGACATTTACGAACTGGCGCAGGGTGGCACCGCAGTTGGCACCGGTCTGAATACCAAAAAAGGCTGGGACACCAAGGTCGCCGCGCGCATCGCGGAAATCACCGGCCTGCCCTTTGTCACCGCCCCTAACAAGTTCGAGGCACTGGCCGCCCATGACGCGATGGTCATGTTCTCGGGCGCGCTGAAAACCGTAGCCGCATCGCTGTTCAAAATCGCCAACGACATCCGTTTGTTGGGATCTGGCCCGCGGTCCGGTCTGGGCGAACTGATCCTGCCGGAAAACGAACCGGGATCGTCCATCATGCCGGGCAAGGTGAACCCGACACAGGCCGAAGCGCTGACCATGGTCTGCGCCCACGTCATGGGCAATGACGCGGCGGTCGGTTTTGCAGGCTCTCAGGGCCACTTCGAACTGAACGTCTATAACCCGATGATGTCCTACAACGTGCTGCAATCCATGCAGCTTTTGGGTGACAGCGTGTCGGCCTTCACCGACAACATGGTGTCCGGCATCCAAGCGAACGAGGCGCGGATCGACAAGCTGATGAAAGAAAGCCTGATGCTGGTCACAGCGCTGGCCCCCACAATCGGCTACGACAACGCGACCAAGGTTGCCAAGACAGCCCATAAGAACGGCACAACCCTGAAGGAAGAGGCGATTGCACTGGGCTTTGTGGACGAAAAAACATTCGACGAAATTGTCCGCCCCGAGGACATGATCGGCCCCAAAGACTGAACCATCAGTCTTCGCTGGAAAAAAATGATCGCGGTCTGAAAAGATCGCGATTTTTTTTCGACGGAAACACGACGGACGCACGTACAACCTCAGCTATTCGGTTTTAGCACGTAACCATGAGGCCCCTTATGTCCCGGCTTTCCCCCTATTGGCTTTGGATTGTTTTATCCCTGCCCGCGTTTGGTATGGCCTACGAAATTGCCACCTCGACCAACCCGCGCATCATTCACATTCTGCTTCATCCCACCGGCGAATTTTCCGCACGTTTCCTGATCGTCGCCATGCTGGCCACGCCGCTGTGCATGCTCTTCAAAGGCTGGCGCGGGCCGCGCTGGCTGCGGAAAAACCGCCGCTACTTTGGCGTTGCGGCCTTTGCCTACGCCGCCCTGCACACAGTGTTCTATATTTACGACGCAGCCACCATCGAACGGATGCTGCAGCAACTTCCCCGCCTGTACATCTGGACCGGATGGGCCGCCTTCGCGATCTTCATTCCTCTTGCGGTGACATCGATGGACTACTTCGTGCGCAAGATGGGCCCAGCATGGAAAACCCTGCAGCGCTGGACCTATCCGGCGGCGGTTCTGACACTGGTCCACTGGGCCGCACTGCATGACTGGCGCGATCCGACCGCAGCCATCGTGCACTTTACCCCCCTCGCGTTACTGGAAGCCTACCGCATCTGGTACTGGTATCTTCGTCCCAGTCGAATGTCCCCCGCATAGCACGCTGGACGAAGCGAACGGTTGAGGTATGATGGCGTTATGGCACAAGTCATCAACCTCAACCGTTTCAAAAAAGCCCGCAAGCGTTCGGAAGAACGCGCGCAAGCGGATGAAAATGCTATAAAATTCGGCCGGACAAAACATCAGAAATCGGTCGACAAAGCAAATAACGAGCGCGCAAAGCGCGATTTGGACGGTAAGAAGAGTTGAATGAGCGGACCACCTGTTAAACGATCCCTGACACTAAAAGGCCACCGCACGTCGGTTTCACTTGAAGATGAATTCTGGCTTGAATTCAGGCGCTTGGCCGAGAGACAAGAAAAACCCCTGAACCAGTTGGCGGCCGAAATTGACGCGGCCCGTGAAATCGACACGGGCCTTGCCTCGGCTATACGGGTTTATGTGCTGAACTCGCTCAAAGAACAGCTGAGCACCTAGCACAACTGGGCCCTACTGTACGATCTCGAACACCATCGAAACGGATGCCGATAGCGCGCTTTCACCAGCCGCGATCGGCACCGAGTCAGCCGCCATTCGCATTTCAGCGACAGGCATGGGCACCGGACGATAACCGCCCTGTTCGCTCAGGCTAATGACACGGCCCAGTGTCACGCCGGCGGCTTCGGCGTACAACTCGGCTTTGGCACGGGCATCGGCAACTGCTTTGCGGCGGGCCTCGTCCATCATCGTATCGGTATCTTCGAAACCAAAGTTAAGGCCGTACATCTGGTTTGCTCCTTCGCCCGTTACGGCCCCCAGAACGGCGCCCAAACGATCAAGGTCACGAACGCGCACGGTGACACGGTTCGATGCCTCGAACCCGACGATCAAGGGCGCCTCATTGCCTGAGTTGTTCCGCGTATAAATCGGGTTCAACGACAGATCAGAGGTCTGGACGTCGCGCGCTTCGATGTCGAATTCTTCCAGCTTTGCCAGAATATCCGCCCCCACTGCCGATGTCTCGTCCAGCGCATCGCTGGCTGTTTCACCCTGCGCACGAACACCCAGCGTGATGGTCGCCATGTCAGGAACAGCAGTCGCGACGCCTTCACCTGATACGCTGAGCCGCGCGGCGATATCGTTTTCATCTGCGAAAACGGGGCTGTTCCACGCCAGAAATGGCAATGCAACAAGGGATACGACGGTCAATGCGCGTACAAGCTTCATATGAAGTCTCCAAAATATGTGACCTAAGCCGATCACGCCATCAACATGGCAAGCCACTTGAATGGCTTCAAGCGAGCGATATTTCGTCGGCAAACCTTTGCTTTATTGTGTGCTGACACGCAGTTGCGACTCCCCTCGGACAAACGCTGATGGTAAAGACACGTTCATGAAACCGGATTTTGCACTTAATCTGTCTTTTGACGGCATTACGCTTTTAAAGCGGGTTGCTGGCGGCTGGGCCGAGCTTGGCACAGCTGGCTTTGACGGCGACCTTGGCGCAGCGATGGCTGGGCTTCGCGAACAGGCTGACGCAACAGACAACAACGGCGTCGCGGTCAAACTGATCGTGCCGAATGACCAGATCAAATATCTGTCTATCCAAAGCGACGGCAACGTCGCTGACGCTCAGGTTGAAGCGGCCCTTGACGGCGCGACGCCCTATGCGGTGGACCAACTCGATTTTGACTGGGTCGAAAAATCCGGACAGGTCCAGATTGCAGCGGTCGCCCGTGACACATTGGAAGAGGCCGAAGCCTTTGCTGTAGAGCACGGATTTGCTCCGGCGTCCTTCGTGGCCGTCCCCCCCAACGGATCGTTCAACCGCGAAGTTTTCTTCGGCCAACCAGAAAGCTGGCGTGGCGCGGTTCAGACACCGGAAAAGCAAGCGATCAAGATCGTCCCGATGCCAGAGCCTGTACCAGAGCCCGAGATCGCGCCGGAACCCGAAGTGGTGGCGGCCCCGCAAACCGAACCCGAAGCAGAAGAGCCCGCGACCCAGACCGCACCGGAACCTGCTGATCCGGTTGCCGAGGTGTCGGCCCCTGAAACAATCGATGCCGTCGACGAAGCCACTGAAGAACCGGCTGCAAATGCGTCAGAAGAAGATCTGGCCCCGCAGGTCTTTTCCTCAATTCGCACGCCCGCACAACCAGCACCGCTGCGCGTGACCGACGGCCAAATCCCCGACGTGGCTGCCCCGAAACTCGGCGCGGCAACCCAGTCGACGGACACACCTGGCGCGGCCCCCAAGATCGAGACCAAGCTTTCGGCACCGGCGCGGATCACCCCGATCCCTGCAGCTATCAGCGCAGGTACGGCACCGCCGGTTGTTCCGGCATCGATCGACCGGCTGGACGCGCCCACGGAAAAGAAACTTGAAACAACGCCGGACGCGGCTGGCGAAAGCCTGTCCAAACCGCGCCCCGCACCTATAGAGCCTGCCGATGAAACGCCTCCCTCGAAGGGCTTTTTTACAAGGCGTTCCAAAACCACGCCTCCGCCCGAGGTCAACGCGCCCGCGTCCGTTGCCGTGGCAGACACCGCAACAGACATTCCGGCGGCGAAACCGTCTCGCAAAGACAAAAAGCAGAAAGCACGGATCGACGCGGACGAACGCCAGAAGATGACAATCTTCGGCGCACGCGAGGAAGAGGTAAAGGTTGGCGGCAAACCCCGCTTCCTTGGCCTGATGCTGACGACGCTTTTGTTGTTGTTCCTTGCTGGCGTGGCCGCTTGGGCTTCGGTTTTTCTTGACGACGGTCTGGCGCGTTTCTTCCGTAGCGACGACACGCAAGTGGCGGCCCTGCCCGACGTACCGCTGACAGAAGACGCCATTGATCTGCAGCAGGATACCCAACCGGCGGAAGAAGAGGTCATCGAACTGGCTGCGCTGACGCAGCCGGATGCGACCCTCACCGATCTATCACAGGAAAACGAAGAGCTACCCTCGGCCCTGTCGCAACCGATCGAAATGGTTCCGCTGACCGAGGAAGAGGCAGAGGCCACATATGCTGCAACCGGCATCTGGCTGCGCGGGCCCGCAATGCCGGCCCTGATCAGCACGCGGTCGGCGGACGACGTCTACGCACCCTCGATTGATCCCAACGTCGGACAATTCGATGCGGTCGCCCTGCCCGCCTCTGTCGCACAAGAGCCGCTGTCCTTTGACTCGCCCATGTCGCCCCTGCCTGCCGGGACTATTTTCGCCTTGGATCAGCGCGGGTTGGTGATCGCGACACTGGAAGGGTCATTAAATCCTGACGGGGTCCGCATCTTTTCCGGCAAACCTCCGGCTGTTCCGCCCATTCGTGGCGCAAATGGACAAATCCTCGTGCCTTCCACGCCTGACACAGGCGACACTGCGGCGGAAGGCACACAAGAAGCCGCGCTTGAACCTTTGACCGAAACTCTCAGACGCCTTCAGGGCCTTTCACCCGTCCGCCCTAATGCACGCCCGACAGACCTGATTGAACAGAACGAACGCGCCAACAACGCAGGCCGCACACTGTCCGAGCTGGCCAAACTGCGCCCCATGGCGCGCCCGAATTCCCCCCAGCAAGACGCCGAAGATGACATCACCGCAACCGAACAAGCGGTCGTCGCCTCGTTGCACCCGATGCCCCGCCCCCGCGACATCGCCTCGATCGTATCGAAATCCCAACGCACCGAACCGGAACCGCAACAAGTTGCCTCTGTTGCGCCGAAAACCGTTAAGCCTGTAGCACCTTCCAGCGGTTCAGTCGCCAAGGACGCGACCGTGAAAAACGCTTTGAACCTGCGCAAGATCAATCTGATCGGTGTTTACGGACAACCGTCCGACCGCCGCGCGCTGGTCCGTTTGTCCAACGGTGAATACAAAAAGGTCAAAGTCGGTGATCGGATCGATGGCGGACGCGTGTCGGCAATTGGCGAAAACCAACTGCGCTACACCAAGGGTGGCCGCAACATCACGCTCCAGATGCCGAAGGGCTGAGCATATCTTCGGCTCTCTGATCGTTCCTGCGCTGATTTAGCCACCGAAACGGCTTGCCTCTGGCCTGAAATTCTCCATCCTGAAACGAACTACGAAATTTCGGGCACGTGATGGAAACCTTCCTTTCTCAAGCATCTATTTACCTTCTGGCAGCACTGATCGCCGTACCGATCGCTTCGCGGCTGGGGCTGGGATCTGTCCTTGGCTATCTGGCGGCAGGCATCCTGATCGGACCGGTTTTCGGGCTGGTCACAGCATCTTCGGACCTACAGCACTTTGCCGAATTCGGTGTTGTGATGATGCTGTTCCTGATCGGGCTCGAGCTTGAACCCCGCACGCTCTGGGACATGCGCCATAAGCTGCTGGGCTTGGGGGGCTTACAGATCGTCCTGACCATGGCCGCGGTCACGGCCGCCAGCATGATGCTGGGACTGGCTTGGGAAACAGCGATTGCGGTGGGCATGATCCTCGCGCTGTCATCGACCGCGATTGTCCTTCAGACACTGACGGAAAAGGGCCTGATCCAGACTGCCGGTGGTAGATCGACCTTCTCGGTCCTTCTGACACAAGACATCGCCGTCATTCCCATGCTAGTACTGCTGCCCCTTCTCGCAGGTCCCACAGTCCTAAGCTTTGGTCCCGACGGGTCCATCTCCCGCGATCTCGAGGATGCAGCTCATCACAGCATGTCGCTGGTCGAAGGCCTGCCCGGCTGGGGTGTGGCACTGGTGACCTTGGGGGTGATCGGCGCCATTATTCTGGGGGGCGTTTACCTTGTCGGCCCCCTCTTCCGCTTTATTCACAGCGCCCACCTGCGCGAGATGTACACAGCCTTGGCCTTGTTGATCGTGATCGGCATCGCCTTTCTGATGATCCTTGTGGGGATTTCGCCCGCTTTGGGCACATTTCTGGCAGGCGTCGTTCTGGCGAACAGCGAATTCCGCCACGAACTGGAATCCGACATTCAACCGTTCAAAGGGCTTTTGCTGGGCCTGTTCTTTATCACGGTTGGTGCGGGCATCAGTTTTGAAACCCTCTTTGCCGATCCCCTGACACTGACGGCCCTTGCCCTTGGGCTGATGTTCCTCAAGGGCATCATCCTGTTCATTCTGGGCAAAGCGTTCGGCCTGAAAGACCGCGATGAATGGCTTTTTACTCTTGGCCTGGCGCAGGCGGGTGAATTCGGCTTTGTGCTGATCTCCTTCTCGCTCACTCAGGGCGTGTTGACGCCTGCGCTGTCGGAAATCCTGCTGTTGGTCATTGCCCTGTCGATGTTGCTGACACCGCTGTTCTTTATCTTCTTCGAGCTTCTGACGCGCAGCATGGGCGACACCGAAGAAACGCAGCCCCATGATGAAATCGACGACACCGCGCCTGTGATCATCGCTGGCGTGGGCCGCTTCGGCCAGATTGTGAACCGCATGGTGCAAAGCACCGGCTTTAAAACGGTGGTCATGGACCACAACATGCAAACCATTCAGTTGATGCGACGCTTCGGGTTCAAGGGATTCTTTGGCGATCCCACACGACCCGAGCTTTTGCATGCAGCGGGTCTGGACACCGCCAAGGTCCTTGTCGTCGCTCTGGACAGCCCGCAGTCGACAAACCGGCTGGTGGCCTATGCACGGAAAACCCGTGGCGACGACCTGCACATCATCGCCCGCGCCCGCAACCGCACCCACGTATACGAGCTCTATCAGGCCGGTGCGGATGACATCGTGCGAGAGATGTTTGACAGCTCGATCCGCGCGGGGCGCTATGTGCTCGAAAACATCGGCCTGACCGAATACGAGGCCGCCGAGGCGCAGAAGACCTTCTTCCACCACGACCGGATGACCGTTCGAGAACTGGCCAAGGTCTGGGATCCGAACATCGCACCCGAGGACAACCAAGCCTATATCGAACGCGCCAAAGAGCTCGAGAAAGACTTGGAAACCGCCCTTTTGTCGGCGCTGCACAGCACCTCGGCCAAATAGGTTACGGCGGAATCAAAAAAGGCCGCGCAGTCGCACGGCCTTTCCAATCGTATCGAAGTAAAGCTTACGCCGCGCGGGACACCAGTACGTCGTCCACCTGCTTTGCGGCTGCGACTTCGTCACCACCGGAAACAGCGGCTACTTCGCGTGTCAGACGCTCAAGCGCCGCTTCGTACAGCTGACGCTCGGAATAGCTCTGCTCGCGCTGATCGTCGGCGCGGTGCAGGTCGCGAACAACCTCAGCGATCGCGATCAGATCGCCCGAGTTGATTTTCTGTTCGTATTCCTGAGCACGACGCGACCACATTGCGCGCTTGACCTTGGCTTTGCCTTTCAACGTCTTCATCGCCGCGTTCACAACGTCGGGCGACGACAGGGACCGCATACCAATTTCGGTCGCTTTGTGCGTGGGCACACGCAGGGTCATTTTGTCTTTTTCAAAAGAGATAACAAACAGTTCCAGCGACATGCCGGCGACTTCCTGCTCTTCGATCGACACGATCTGTCCTACGCCATGCGCGGGGTATACAACGTAGTCGTTCGGGCGGAATTCGGACTTTTTTGTTTTGGTCATTCAGGCTTCCTCAGGTATCCACCTACGTCCTTAGACGACAACAAAGACGACCGGAAAACATAAATTTTCCGCCCGTCTGATTTCGGTTGTCAGATCAGTTGATCTCGGGTGCAGCTAACCCGTTCGTATGTGACAAAGGTGATTTCATATCCGTGGCAAAGTATACCACAAAATCAGCGCCTATGATAGCGGCAGCTAAAAAGGCAAAAAGCGCCAAGTATTCATAGCCTTACGCCAAAAGACGAAGGCTAATCCTGCCTGCTCGAAGCGTTTTGCCGAATCGGGTGTTAACCGCCTTCACCGGGTGCTTCAGAGAAGTATTTCTCAAGCTTGCCAGCTTCGCCGTCACGCTCTTCAGCTTCGGGCAGCGGGTCTTTCTTGGTGATAATAACGGGCCAGAGTTCCGAGTATTTACGGTTGAATTCTACCCACTTCTCGGCGTCCGCATCGGTGTCGGGGCGGATCGCGTCAGCGGGGCATTCCGGTTCGCAAACACCACAGTCGATACATTCGTCGGGATGAATGACCAGCATATTCTCGCCTTCGTAAAAGCAGTCTACTGGGCAAACTTCCACACAGTCGGTGTATTTACATGCGATGCAATTGTCATTGACGATGTAAGTCATTCTCTCGGGTCCGTCATTTTGTCTGAGAGACAGCTAGAACAAGCTGCCAGATCATTCAAGCGCATCACGGAGAGATTGATCAATAAGTCTACGGTCGCGCTTTGTAGGTCGCCCTTTGCCCTCATATTTAGGCGCTGCCGGTGCGCGCTCTTTGGGTTTTGGGGGATCCAGATCGTCGTACAACGCCTGCGCTTCGGGGGCTGGGCCGCGCCGTTCACCCAAGGCCACGACACGGATCACACGAACGTCTTTGGCTTGGGGAAAGGTAAGGACATCGCCTGCAGTCACCTGAACCGCGGGTTTGGCGATCGACAGGCTGTTCACCCGGACATGTCCGGATGAAACCACTTTGGCGGCAAGGCTGCGCGTCTTGAAGAAACGCGCATGCCAAAGCCATTTATCGATACGGATTTTGGCAGGTGTCTCGGACACTTAGCCCTTATCCTTCAGCCCCATAAGCGCTGCGGCAAATGGGTTATCGGGATCGATAGCCTTTTCCTTTTTCGGTGGGCGCGCCTCGAACTTGCGGCCGCCTTGCGCGTTGTCACGAGGACCACCACGCTTGCCGCCTTTCGGCTTGCCTTTGCCACCCTTACCCTTGTGGTCACCACGCGGTGCGTTCTGACCATCACGGCGGGCAATTCCACGCTTCTGGTTGCCACCCCAAGTGAAGGTGTAGAACACCTCCATTTCGGGGCCGCCGGTGTCGCCGTCAGGGGCTTCGCCGGTCGGAGTTTCCGCGGCTTCGAACTCGGGTGTGGGCTCTTGTGTCGCAGATGTGTCCGCTTCGGGCTGCGCAGGTGGGGCGTCTGCTTCTGCTGCAACATCCATCACCGGTGCATCCGCGTCGACCTCGGGGGCACCATCGGTGGAAACAACCGCATCAACCGGCTTCACCTTGGCGCGTTCGCCCTTTTCAGCGCGATAGCCCAGACCGCCCATCAGATCCGCGAACTGATCCAGTGTCAGGCCGGTGATCGACAGCATGTCAGCGGTGGCTTCAAAGCCCGCGCGGCTGTTTTCGCTACGCACCATATCAGCCAGACGCTCCAGCATATCGATACGGATCGCACGTGCACCAGCGGCGCGATAACCGGATACGGTGTGGTGTTCTGCAGGCGTGTCGGCCTGCGCAGGAACCGTTACCAGACCCGGAGGCGGCGCTTCAGGAAACACGTCCAAGCCATTGTTCAAAGACCACAAAACCAGACGCAGGCGCGTCGGAGCCGGTTTTAGAAGCAGCGGCATAAAGATGGTGAACTGGCCAAAGCGGATACCATGTTTGCGCAACGTGCCGCGCGCGTCCTGATCCAGCGCTTTCACATCATCAGCAACGTCGGCACGGGCCACAACGCCCATCGCTTCGACCATGCGATAACCAAAGCCCTTGGCCAGACCGGTCAGGGTTTCGTCACGCTGAATGTTCAGAAGAGGCTCGAACAGGCTGGCGACTTTGCGGTCGATGAAGTGCTGCAAACGGCGCTGGACCTTTTGCGCAACATCGGGACCAGCTTCGTCGTCGACAAAGGCCACCGCACGCGGTTTCAGAGGATCGTCGCCCTTTTCAAGCTTGCCCACCGCTTGGTCGCCCCACATCAGGCCACCCTGTTCGGTGAAATCGATCTCGGTATCCGGCGCGTTATAGAACCGGTCCGCCCGCAAATGGAAATGCGGCTGCAACGCCTGAACGGACGCGGCCTTCAGCGTCTTGGCTTCTTGTCCAGTGGCATCCTTATCCTGACGGAAACGGAACCCTTCCAGTTTACCGACGAATTCGCCTTCGACGGTCACTTCACCCTTGTCATTTACTTCGGCCAAGAGGGCCTCCTTCTGTTTCAATCGGCGCAACAGAACGCTGGTGCGCCGATCTACAAATCTTTGAGTCAAACGCTCGTGTAGTGCGTCCGACAGTCTGTCTTCTACAGCGCGGGTCGTGTCGCGCCAATGCATTTCGTCAGAAACCCAGCCATTCCTTTGCGCGACATATGTCCACGTTCGTATATAGCTCAGTCTTTTGGATAGGGTATCAATGTCCCCATCGGTACGATCAAGCCTGTTTACCTGTCGTGCGACAAAATCTTCGGGCAATGTGCCTCTTTCGTGCAGATGCCCATAGATAACGTCCAAAAGTGACGCGTGTTCCGCATGACTGATACCACGAAAATCAGGAACGCGGCAGACATCCCACAACAGCTTGACCGAAGGCGCAGAGCTGGCGCGCGCCCGAACCTCGGCCTGATTGGACAGCGCTTTCAGCGCCATCAAATCATCGGCTTCCCGCGCTTTGACCAGAAGTTCGTTTTTTGGGCTCGCTTCCAACGAACGGATCAGCGCATCGATGGTCCCGAAAGACAGATCGGCATTCCGCCAATTCAGCTTTTTGATTGGAGTAAAGCGGTGGTTGCAGATGGCATCGACCACATCTTCTGAAAGCGGCGGTGCTTCACCCGTAACCCCGAACGTCCCGTTGCTCATCCCCCTGCCCGCGCGCCCTGCGATCTGGGCCAGTTCGTTCGGCGCAAGGGGCCGCATCCGGCGACCATCGAACTTGGTCAGGGACGAAAATGCGACGTAATCGATATCAAGGTTCAGACCCATCCCGATGGCGTCGGTGGCCACCAGATAGTCGACCTCGCCATTCTGATAGAGCTCGACCTGAGCATTCCGAGTACGCGGGCTTAGCGCCCCCATTACGACCGCCGCACCGCCCTTTTGGCGACGAAGAAGCTCGGCTATCGCATATACATTATCAACCGAAAACCCGACGATTGCCGACCTTGCCTGTAACCTACTTATCTTTTTCGAACCAGTGTAGGTTAATTGGCTCATCCTGTCGCGACGCAGGAATTCGACACCTGGAACCAGCGCGCCAATGGGGCCACGCATGGTATCGGACCCCATGAACAGCGTCTCGCTCGTGCCGCGCATGCGCAGCAAACGGTCGGTAAAGACATGGCCACGCTCGGGGTCTGCGCAAAGCTGGATTTCGTCGATCGCGGCAAAGTCCGTGCCCATGCCTTCCGGCATCGCCTCGACCGTGCAGACCCAATATTTGGCGCGCGGCGGAACGATCCGTTCCTCGCCCGTTACCAGAGCGACTACAGACGGGCCCCGCGCCATGACGATCTTGTCATAGACCTCGCGTGCGAGCAGACGCAGCGGCAGCCCGATGATGCCGGTTTTGTGCGCCAGCATCCGTTCGATTGCGTAATGGGTTTTTCCGGTGTTGGTCGGGCCAAGGATGGCCGCGATCCGAGAGCGTTGCGCCATAAGGCTGGGGTTTCCTTGTCAGATTACAGCGTCGTTCCGCGCGAATGGGCCGCAAGACGATCACGTGCCTCTTCAACTTCCTTGTCAAACGGACGAACCGACAGCGCCTTATCGTAGGCATCGTATGCCCGCGCAGGATCACCGATTTGGTCAAAAACCGCGCCCAAGCCCCGCAGCGCGCCGAAGTGATCCGGATTAAGGGCTAGAGTACGCTCAAGCGCATACATCGTCGGCCCCACCATATCCGCATTAAAATAAGCCATAGCGAGCGTGTGCCAGCCTTCGGCAAAATCCGGCGCATGGTCCGTTAGTGCGGTCAAATGATCAATTGCCAGCTCGAAATCGTTCACAGCCAGCGCATCCCGCCCCCGTTTCAACAGAAAATCCATCGAAACCGAGCCCGATTTCGACCACTCAAGCTCAACCTCGCGCTCTAGTGAACGTGCAGAGTCAGCATCCGGCGCTTCTGCAAGCTGCCTGATCAGGTCGTCCGATCGTTCGGTTCCGACCTCGGCATATCCGGCTGCGGGTAAGAAATTCCCTACTCCGATCAAAAGTGCCGCGACGGTAGATTTGAAATTGACGCTTAAGGTGCTCATGGTACCCCAGAGTTTAGCGCACATCGCGGGAATGAAAAGCCGCGCTGTGCTTGCACAGTAAAAGAATGGAAGGACTGCGCACATGAGCACGATCGTAGACGAGGCAATCAAGGCCCTGAACGAAAAAATGGACGGCAACGGGTTCGACGGCAGCGCCAAGTTCGACATCGAAGGCGAAGGCAGCTTTGTCATCGACGGTGACGGCGCACGTGCCAGCGATGACGACGCCGACGTAACGCTCAGCGCAGATGCCGACACTTTCCGCGAAATCTTTGACGGCGAACTGGACCCAACAGCGGCCTTTATGGGCGGTCGCCTGACCATCGACGGCGACATGGGCACAGCGATGAAGCTGGCGCAGGTTCTTTCCTGATGGAAAAAGCGCCTTTTCTGACGGAACTCGCACATGCGCCCGACGGGTCTTGCGCCTACTGGATAAAAACGTCCGATGGTGTCCGCCTACGGGTCGGCCACTTTCCGTCAGAAGAGGCAAAAGGCACCGTTCTGCTTTTCCCGGGCAGAACGGAATACATTGAAAAATATGGGAAAACAGCAGCTGATTTGGCCGCTGCAGGCTACACAACGCTTGCCGTGGATTGGCGTGGCCAAGGTCTGGCAGATCGCCTTTTGGAAGACCCGATGCCCGGCCATGTGCATCAGTTTTCTGACTACCAACTTGATGTCGAGGCCGTCTTGGCCGCGGCTGAGGAACTGGACCTTCCACGCCCCTATCATCTGCTGGCTCATTCCATGGGTGGCTGCATCGGGTTGCGATCCCTGATCAATGGCCTGCCCGTGAATTCCGCCGTATTCTCGGGCCCGATGTGGGGCATTCAACTGACGACGCCCATGCGCTCTGCCGCTTGGGTGCTTAGTTGGGGTGGCAAGCAACTGGGCCTCGGGCACCTGAGCGTTCCCGGATCTCGTGGGGAAAGCTATGTGCTAGCCGCGGATTTCGAAGACAATCTGCTGACCACGGATCGCCAGATGTTCGATCTGATGCGATCACAACTGACGGCCAACCCTGATCTGGAACTGGGCGGCCCGTCTTTGCGCTGGCTGAACGAAGCGCTTCAGGAATGCCGCAAACTGGCATCGCAGGATTCGCCGGACATCCCCTGCCTGACGCTGCTGGGAACAAATGAACGTATCGTTGATGTTCCAAGGATCGAAAGCCGTATGGCGAAATGGCCGAACGGCGAACTTGTTCGCGTCACCGATGGCGAACACGAAGTGCTTATGGACAGCCCCGATACGCGCGATGCGCTGACAAAACGGATGGTTGCCCACTACGACGCCCATCAGGATACGCAACGCTTGGCAGCATCCGGCTGATATCACTGGCACAACGCGCCGCGTGTCCTATCTTTA
Source organism: Thalassococcus sp. (assembly GCF_982780845.1). NCBI lineage: Bacteria > Pseudomonadati > Pseudomonadota > Alphaproteobacteria > Rhodobacterales > Roseobacteraceae > Thalassococcus > Thalassococcus sp. The sequence continues at coordinate 115,973 of NZ_CEYADA010000006.1, read as the reverse complement.
GGGGATGAACGGCGCGCTGATTTTTACCGAAAAAGGCATCTATTGCCCCGCGGGTGATTTCTACATCGATCCGTGGCGTCCTGTGGACCGCGCGTTGATCACGCACGGCCACGCGGATCATGCGCGTTCGGGCCACCAGCGCTATCTGGCGACGCATCAGGCGCTGCCGGTGATGCACCACAGGTTAGGCGACATTCAAAGTCAGGGCATAGCCTATGGCGAAACGCAGAAGATCGGCGATGCGACTGTGTCGTTTCATCCGGCAGGGCATATTCCCGGATCAGCACAGATACGGGTCGAAGTCGGCGGCGAAATCTGGGTTGTCTCGGGCGACTATAAGGTCACCGATGACGGGTTGAGCGAACCTTTCGAACCGGTAAAATGCCACAGCTTTGTCACCGAAAGCACCTTTGGCCTGCCGGTTTTCACATGGCCGTCGCAAGCCGAGGTCACGAAGGACCTGAACCAATGGTGGGCCGACTGCGCGGCAGACGGGAAAACCGCGATTTTGGGGGCCTATTCGCTTGGCAAAGCGCAGCGCCTGATGAAGATGCTGGACCCGTCCATAGGCCCCATCATCACCCACACAGCCGTCGAGGCAACAAACGCGATTTTGCGCACCCAAGGGTACGCTTTGCCAGACACCATTGCGGTAACGCAGGACATTGACGCAAAGGCCCACAAAGGCGGTATCGTCATCGCGCCGCCAGCCGCGTTGGGGTCCAATTGGGCGAAAAAGTTCGGACCTGTTTCCAGCGGATTTGCCTCTGGCTGGATGCGGCTCCGCGGCATCCGTCGCAGGCGGGCCGCCGATCGCGGCTTTGTCATTTCAGATCACGCAGACTGGACCGGACTGCTAAGCGCGATCAAAAACACAGGCGCAGAAAAAATATATGTAACGCATGGTTACACGGATATATTCACGCAACACTTAAATAACATCGGATACAAGGCACAGGTTGTTCCGACCGAATTCGGCGACACCGATCAGGATAGCGAGGATGCCGCATGAAGGCCTTCGCAGACCTGTTTCAAGCCATCGATCAGTCCACAAAAACTTCGGTCAAGGTTGCGGCCCTGACGGACTATTTCCTGACCGCATCGGACGAGGACAAGCTCTGGACCATCGCCCTGTTTTCCGGCCGCCGCCCCAAGCGCGCCGTTACCACGACACAGTTGCGCGAATGGGCATCCGAGGTGGCCGACGTACCCCTGTGGCTGCTGGAAGAAAGCTATTCCATTGTGGGCGATCTGGCAGAAACCATCGCCCTAGTCCTGCCCCCACCACACACCCGCAGCAACCTGTCGCTGACCCAATGGATCGCGTTCTTGGGAGAGCTGGCAACGCTGGAACCGGAACAGCGGAAAGAGCGTATTCTTCAGGCATGGTCGCAGCTTGAACCAACCGAACGTTTTCTGTTCAACAAGCTTCTGACTGGCGGTTTCCGCATTGGGGTTAGCCAGAAACTGATGACCCGCGCCTTAGCCAAGGCCGTGGATCAGGATGAAGCAACGATTGCCCATCGCCTGATGGGCGGATGGACGCCCGAAACAGTCACATTCCAAAGCCTGATCCTAGACGACGATCCAACAGCCGACCTGTCGCGCCCCTACCCGTTTTATCTGGCCTATCAGCTGGAAAACGAACCCGAAGAACTCGGCCAACCGGAAAACTGGCAAGCGGAATGGAAATGGGATGGCATCCGCGGGCAACTGGTTCTGCGCGGTGGCCAGCATCACCTGTGGTCGCGCGGTGAGGAACTGATCACCGACCGCTTTCCGGAAATGGCCCGCAGCCTTGATTTCCTGCCAGATGGCACCGTGATTGACGGTGAAGTCGTTGCTTGGGACGGCACCCAGCCGATGGGCTTCAACACGCTGCAACAACGGATCGGGCGCAAAACCGTCCCCAAGAAGCTGTTGAAAGACGCCCCCGCGATTTTGCTGGCCTACGATCTGCTGGAACATGATGGACAGGATCTGCGCGACGCACCGCTGCGGGAACGTCGTGCACAGCTTGAAACCTTGATTGCGCCCCTACCCGACGACGCCCCCGTGCGCCTGTCGCCCGCATTGCATTTCAAAGACTGGCAAAGCCTGACCGACCAACGTGCCACAGCCCGCGATCACAAGGCAGAAGGGTTAATGCTGAAGAACCTCGACGCGCCCTACCTTGCGGGCCGGAAGAAAGGCGATTGGTGGAAGTGGAAGCTGGACCCGTTGACCATCGACGCAGTGATGATCTACGCCCAGCAAGGCCACGGCCGCCGCGCCAACCTGTTCACCGATTTCACCTTTGCCGTGCGGAACGGCGATGATCTTGTGCCCTTCACCAAGGCCTACTCTGGCTTGACCGATGCCGAATTTCGCAAAATAACCCAGTGGGTTAGAAAAAACACGATCCAACGGTTCGGCCCCGTCCGGCAGGTCACGCCACACCATGTGTTCGAAATTGCCTTTGAAGGCATCCAGAAAAGCCCGCGCCACAAATCAGGCGTGGCCCTGCGCTTTCCCCGTATGAGCCGCTGGCGCCACGACAAACCCATGTCCGAGGCCAACACGCTGGATGACCTGAACGCCATGCTGGAAACCTACGGCTAAGGCAAAGAGTTAACGTCCGTAGGGCAAAACACCCCCTGCGCCCCTTGAACCTGCCCGCCGCACAGGCCACTTTCAGACCCAACGCATAATAAGGAGCCCCCGCATGACCATCCGCCCCGTTTTCGACGCCAATGCCTCTGCCGGAGGAAAGGATTTGGGCGATTTGCCAGAGTGGGATCTGAGCGATCTGTATCCGTCCGAAGACGCGCCGGAACTCAAGCGCGATCTGGATTGGCTGGAACAGGCCTGTGCCTCGTTCGCGGAAGATTACGAAGGCAAAATCGCCGATCAGGACGCCGCGGGTTTTCTGGAAATGGTCCAGCGCCACGAAAAGATCGAGGGCATCGCCGGTCGCATCATGTCGTTCGCCGGTTTGCGCTATTACCAGCTGACCACAGACTCTTCGCGCACGAAATTCCTGTCCGACATGCAGGAAAAGATCACGCAATACACCACACCGCTTGTGTTCTTTACACTGGAACTGAACCGCGTGGCGGACGACGATTACAACGCGCTTTTCAAAACAAGCGACGAACTGGCCCGCTACAAGCCCGCCTTTGACCGCGTTCGTGCAATGAAACCCTACCAACTCTCTGACGAGATGGAGAAATTCCTGCACGACATGGGCGTTGTGGGTGACGCGTGGGAACGTCTGTTCGACGAAACAATCGCGGGCCTGACTTTTGACATCGACGGCGAAGAGCTGAACATCGAAGCGACGCTGAACCTGTTGACCGAACAGGATCGCGACCAGCGCGAAAAAGCGGCCCATGAACTGGCCCGCGTCTTTGGCGAAAACATCCGCACCTTTGCCCGCGTCCACAACACGCAGGCCAAAGAAAAAGAGATCATGGATCGCTGGCGCGGGATGCCTACGCCGCAAACCGGCCGCCATCTGTCGAACGATGTCGAACCCGAGGTCGTTGAGGCCCTGCGTAACGCTGTCGTCGCGGCTTACCCCCGCCTGTCGCACCGCTATTACGAGCTTAAGCGCAAGTGGCTGGGTCTGGACGTGATGCAGGTCTGGGACCGCAATGCGCCCCTGCCGATGGAAAGCACACGGATCGTCGGCTGGGATGAAGCCCGCGATATGGTGATGTCCGCCTACGGCAGCTTTGACCCGCGCATGGCCGATCTGGCAGAGCCTTTCTTTACCAAGGGTTGGATCGATGCCGGCGTGAAACCTGGCAAAGCGCCCGGTGCGTTCGCCCATCCGACCGTCACGGACGTGCATCCTTACGTGATGCTGAACTACCTAGGAAAACCGCGCGATGTGATGACTTTGGCCCACGAACTGGGCCACGGCGTGCATCAGGTTCTGGCCGCCGATCAGGGCGAAATGCTGTCTTCTACCCCGCTGACACTGGCGGAAACGGCCTCGGTCTTCGGTGAAATGCTGACGTTCCGCCAGATGCTGGCCGGAGCCAAGGATCAGGCCGAACGCAAGGTTCTTTTGGCTGGCAAGGTCGAGGACATGATCAACACGGTCGTCCGCCAGATCGCGTTCTACGATTTCGAATGCAAACTGCACGACGCCCGTCGCGGCGGCGAACTGACACCCGACGACATCAACGCGCTGTGGATGTCCGTGCAGGCCGAAAGCCTTGGTTCTGCGTTCGAATTCATGCCAGGGTATGAAACCTTCTGGGCTTACATCCCGCACTTTGTGCATTCGCCCTTCTACGTCTACGCCTATGCCTTTGGCGATGGCCTCGTGAACGCACTTTATGCGAACTACGAAGAGAACCCCGAAGGCTTCCAAGACCGCTACTTTGACATGCTGAAGGCAGGCGGCTCCAAGCACCACAAGGCGCTGCTGGAACCCTTCGGACTGGACGCGACAGATCCGGCCTTCTGGGATAAGGGCCTGTCGATGATCGAGGGCTTCATCGACGAACTGGAAGCGATGGAAGACTGATCCAAGCTATCCGGCATTGACTAAATTCCTTGGGCGCTAGGTTGCGTCCAAGGAGGCCTTCAATGCATAAACTTCTAAGTATTCTTTTAATCATTCTTGCCTTGCCTGCACTCGCGGCAGAACGATTTGTTTTTCCGTCCATCGATGGAGGCGACATCGATCTGGCTGATTATGCAGGTCGTCCGGTCCTTGTGGTCAACACAGCCTCTCGCTGCGCGTTCACACCACAATACGATGCGCTTCAGCTGCTCTTCGATCAGTATCGTGATCAGGGTCTGGTCGTGCTGGCTGTCCCCAGCAATGATTTCCGGCAGGAATTGAAAACTGCCGAGCAGGTCAAAGACTTCTGCGAATTGAACTTTGATCTTGATATGCCGATGACCGACATCACCCATGTTCGGGGCGATCAGGCGCATCCGTTTTTTAAATGGGTCAAAAGTGAAACCGGGTTCGAGCCCGCTTGGAATTTCAACAAAATTCTGATCGGCCCCGATGGCGCCGTGGTCGGGACATTCGGATCAATGACCCGACCACTCGCTAAACCCATCACCGACCTGATCGAAGCCGGCCTGTCCTGATCTGTTGGCTCAGTCCAGTTCGGTCCACGGCCAAGGTTTCACATCGGAAGCGCCCGTTTGATACCGGGCGGCCTTGGCCATCCAGACACCCAAGTCCGTGCCGAATTCAGCCAACCGTTCGTTCGGCTTGTTATTGCTCACCAGCATGATGGCCAATTGAATAATTGTTGCGACCGTCAGAACGGTTTGCGCCAAACTTAGCATCAACCACAAAAGCAGCATATACAGAACGCGGCTACCCATGCCGTCGGCTTTAACTTCGGGCTGTTCTCCGTAGACGCGCCCGTCGATTTTGTCGTCATCGTTGTAAGTCATTTTGCGATCTCAATTCTGTAAAAGAATGCCTGTAACGCTACTTCCTTTCCCGCAATTTCGCCACAGAAAGCTATCAATACGACTACAAATGCCCTCAGTTGCATTAATATCTGCTCAAAAAAAACCCGCGCCTGAATTATCAGACGCGGGTTTTTCAAAGACCTTAGAGGGGGAAGTTAGGCCTTTAGAAGGTTGTAGATTTCATCTTTCAGCGCAGCGCGTTGTTTGCGCAGCTGATCTTCGGCCAACTGCTCCATCGGTTCGACGTTCGTTTCAGCACGGTGCACCTGACGGTTCACTTCGTGGTACGTGTCAGCCAGTTTCGCAAAATGCGCGTCAGACTGTTTCAGCGTGCTCATTTTGTCAGCGAATTCCGGGAATTCAGCGGCGAGTTCATGCGGCGTGTTGGACACCTGCGTCTCCTATTCTCAACTTGTTCGAGAGGAAGATCGCACGTCAGGCCGCACGGGTGTTTGATCCCGATCAAATTGCGCGAAAAACTTTGAAAATTTATCGCGCAGCCCTGCGCCACCCTGCAGATTGTGCTTCGGCCTCTGAACAGAACCAGCGTTCACCTTTGCGCTCGGATATCTGGGTGCTGGCGTAATCCGACTGTCCGGGCATGTGATAGATCCGCGTGCCCTTGCTGCTGATATTGCCCTTGATCACACAATTTGCCTGCGGCGCAATTTGTACCGACACCGCCCGCTTTTCTGCGCGATACTCAGAAGGAGACTGGACCTCGCTTGCATGAAGCCCGCGCCCGGCGACAAGCGCTTCTTTTTCCGTGGCGACGTAATCCTGCCCGTAACGAGGGAAGGAAAAAATCAGCCCGTCAGAAACAAGCCATTGCCCCAGATCACGGCCCTGCACCTCGCATTTGGCAACGGTGCGATCATACCGGTCCACGGTCACCGCATAGCAACTGGCGCGCTTGCCCTGCACCCTTTTGCGCACCTCGTCAGTCACCCACTGTCCGCAGGCCCATTCTGCCCCGTCCGAACGTTTACAGGTCTGATCAAACTCGGGCGCATCGACGGCATGAAGCCTGACGCGCACCGATCCGACATCAAAGGTATCTCCGTCGATCACATTGATACGACCGTAAAAATCGGCGTGCGCGATTGAGGCGGAGAACAAGAGCGGAAGGACGAATTTCAACATGGCGTTAACATCTGTTAACGCCATGGCGAGTTCAACGGAATTAGTTAACCTTCATTAACGCTGAGCGGTTTTCCACTCGGGGTGCACCCAAGGCTCAGCGTTCTCGGATGGCAACCTGCGATCCAGCACATGATCGGCGATCTTTTCGCCCACCATGATCGACGGCGCGTTCAGATTACCGTTGGTGATCCGCGGGAAGATCGAACTGTCGGCAACCCGCAGACCTTCGACGCCAATCACACGGCCCTCGGGATCGACCACAGCCATCGGATCGTCTACACGGCCCATGCGGCAGGTTCCACAGGGATGATAGGCGCTTTCGGCGTGTTCACGAATGAATGCATCCAGTTCGTCATCGGTTTGCACATCGGCACCGGGCTGGATTTCGTGTTTGACGAATGGCTGGAACGCGTCTTGTTCAAAAATTTCACGCGTCAGACGGATGCAGCGACGGAAGTCTTCCCAGTCTTTTTCTTCGCTCATGTAATTGAAGAAAATCCGCGGCGCGTCCTTCGGATCAGAGGACCGCAGAGTGACCTCGCCGCGTGACGGCGACCGCATGGGTCCGACATGGGCTTGGAACCCGTGGCCTTCGGCTGCGGCCTTACCGTCATAACGCACGGCGATCGGGATAAAGTGATACTGGATGTCCGGATAATCCACGCCAGCCTGCGACCGGATGAACGCACAGCTTTCAAACTGGTTCGATGCGCCAGGGCCGTCTTTGAACAGCAGCCAGCGCGCACCGACATAGGCCTTGCCCAGCAGGTTCCAGTATTTGAACAGGCTGACGGGCTGGCTTGCCGCCATCTGGATATAAAGCTCTAGATGGTCTTGAAGGTTCTGACCAACGCCTGCGCGATCCGCGACCACGTCGATCCCATGTTCGGCCAGATGCTTCGCAGGGCCAATGCCCGACAGCATCAAAAGTTTGGGCGAATTCAGCGCTGAGGCCGCGATGATCACTTCGGCCCGCGCTTTCAGAACCTCGATCCGGCCATTGAGTTCCACCTCAACGCCTGTGGCACGGCCGTTCTCCATCACCACACGGCGCGCAAAGGCACGGATCACCTGCGCGCCCAGCTTTTCCGCCGGACGCAGATAGGCGGTCGCAGCGGACCAGCGGCGACCTTTGAAAATCGTCGCCTCCATCGGGCCAAAGCCCTCTTGCTTTTCGCCGTTGTAATCGTCGGTCGCCTCGTATCCGGCCTGAATGCCAGCCTCGACAAAGGCCTGCGTCAGCGGGTTGTCGCGCTTGCCTCGGGACACATGCAGGGGGCCATCTGTGCCGCGCCAACCATCCTGCCCGCCATGCGATTGCTCCATGCGTTTGAAGTATGGCAGCACGTCAGCATAGCCCCAGCCATCCGCCCCCTGATCACGCCAGTGATCAAAGTCATGGGCGTGACCGCGCACATAGACCATCCCGTTGATCGAGGATGATCCACCCATCACCTTGCCGCGCGGCGTCGCCAGACGACGACCGCCCAGATGCGGTTCGGGCTCGGATTGATAGCCCCAGTCGTAGACCTTCATGTTCATCGGATAGCTTAGCGCACCGGGCATCTGGATGAACGGGCCACCGTCCCAACCGCCGTGTTCGATGACGATCACGGATTTTCCCGCCTCGGCAAGGCGATAGGTCATGGCGCAGCCACCGCTGCCCGCACCGATAACGAGGTAATCAGCTTCCATCTTGGCTCTCACTTATTAGCAGGCGCTGCGTCTCAGAACGGCGCTTCGACGCGGCCCATACGGACGTAGACGGACTTCATCTGGGAATAATGCTCGATCGCCGCCTTGGCGTTTTCGCGGCCCACACCAGACATCTTCACACCGCCAAAGGGCACCTCGACCGGCGCATCGTTGTAAGAGTTGATAAAGCACGTACCTGCCTGCAACTGACCGACGACGCGGTGAGCGCGGCTGACGTCACGGGTGAAGACACCGGCAGACAGCCCGAATTCAGTGTCGTTCGCACGCGCGATGACCTCGTCTTCATCGCTGAATTCGAACACCGACAGAACCGGGCCAAAGATTTCTTCGCGCGCGATGGTCATGCCGTCGGTCACACCGTCGAACACCGCAGGCGTGATCCAGAAGCCGTCCTGTTCCAGACGTTCCCCACCTGTCACCAGCTTGGCGCCTTCGTCCTGACCTTTGGCGATATAGCCTTCGACGATTTCAAGCTGGCGCGCGCTGACCATCGGGCCAAAGTTGGTTGCCTCATCTTGCGGGTCGCCCATAACGACGCCTTTCAAGCGTTCGGCCAGACGTTCAACGAACTTCTGCTTGATTCCGCTTTGCACAAATACCCGCGTGCCATTCGAACAAATCTGGCCAGTCGAGTAAAAATTGCCAAGGATCGCACCGCCAACGGCGTCTTCGACATCTGCATCATCAAAGATGATCAGGGGGGATTTGCCGCCCAATTCCATTGTCACGTGCTTCAGGCCCGCAGCGGCAGCAGCGTAAACCTTGGCGCCTGTGGGAACCGAGCCGGTCAAGGACACCTTGGCCACATCTGGATGCGTCGTCAGAGCGGCACCTACCGGCCCCATACCCTGCACCACATTGAACAGACCAGCGGGCAAGCCAGCCTCGACCAGAATTTCCGCAACCTTCAGAGCGCAGAGCGGCGTGGTTTCGGATGGCTTAAAGATCATCGCGTTGCCACAAGCCAGCGCAGGGGCGGCTTTCCAGCAGGCGATCTGTGTCGGGTAGTTCCACGCGCCGATACCGACGCAAACCCCCAAAGGTTCGCGCACGGTGTAGGCCCAATCCTCGCCCAGCGGGATATGTTCGCCGGTCAAACCGGCCGCAATGCCCCCGAAATATTCCAGCGCGTCCGCAGCCGAGGTCGCGTCCGCCACCAGCGTTTCCTGCAGCGGTTTTCCGGTGTCGTAGGTTTCCAGAACAGACAGCGCGTGATTGCGTTCGCGGATCAGATGCGCCGCCTTTGTCAGAATGCGGCCCCGATCGCGCGGCGACACCTTCGCCCATTCCGCCTGTGCACGTTTTGCGCTGTCGATGGCTTTGGCAATGACGTCATCAGTTGCGGCATGCACCTTGGCAATCACCTTGCCCGTGGCAGCATAGGTCACGTCGATCACATCGCCGTTCGTATCCTCAAGATACACACCATCGACGAAATGGCTGGAAGTGGGCTGGGTTTCATAGAGATCGGTCATCTTGTCCCCTCGCGAAAAGGCTAAGCCGCCCGTTCAGAAAGTTGCAGAACTCAACGCAGCCAGTGTGCACTCAAGGCACACGGATGGCCGCTATTTGGACAGACCCTAGGTGAATCTGATTGACTCGTCAATCAATGTTGAGATCAGGCAAAAGAAAACCCGGCAGACGATCTGCCGGGTTAACGTACTTCGCAAAGCATAAAGCTTATTCCTCGATGGTTCCGATAATTTGGTTCTTTGGTAGTTGCGCGACCTCGAACCCGTGGTCGGTTTTCCGGACGTTGTACCCATAACCCCGCATACGGAAACGCCACTCTGCCTCGGAAAGAACTTTGTCGCGTTCACGCAGCAGGAAACTGCGCACCTCGCCAAAGCTGTCTGTCATGTGGGTGTCTGTAAACATCTCGCACTCCTTGTTACCCATTCCACAGGCTTCAAGATCAGCGCCAATTGCGGCAAGTTTGCGAAAACTTCCTGCCTATTTTCTGATTTCGCAACAATCAGGGGTAACTCAACCCTTTGTTGCATTCACTAGCGGCGTTACAGAACGCTTCTTCGCGCGCGCCTCGCGCCAGGTGATAAAACTGACCGCAGCCATGATCACCGCACCACCCGCAATGACAAAGCTATCCGGTGGTTCAGCAAAGAAAACAGCGCCAATCAATACCGACCAGACAAGCTGCAGGAATGTTACGGGCTGTGTGACGGATACAGGGGCCGCCGCAAAGGCGCGTGTCATCGTGTAGTGGCCGACGGTGGCGAACAAAGCAACGCCGAACAATATGAAAACTTGTGTAAAATTGGGGGTAATCCAGTCCATCAACGCCAAAGGCAACAGTCCGATCGGCACCGTGATCGATAGCATGGCAACGACCATCTTTGCGTCCAGCTCATCCGACACGACCTTGGCGATCAGGTAAGACGCCGAAAACATCGTTGCCGTCCCCAACATCGCAAGATGCCCCGGATCCAACACACGAAACCCCGGCCTAAGGATCAGTGCCGCCCCGGCAAGCGCCGCCACGATTGCAAGTATTCGGCGAATAGCCAGCTTTTCCCCAAGGAAAAACGCGGCCAAAATCGTGACGAAAACCGGTGTCAGATAGTTCATCGCCGTTACTTCGGCGATCGGAATGCGGGACATTGCGAAAAACCAGAAGGCCACGCCGACCGCGTGAACAGCGCCTCTGATTCCGAACAAACCCAGCTGGCGCTTGGTCAAACGGGTCTGAACCAGCTCGCGCCAGATCGGCAAAAGAAACACCAAACCCAGCACGTAGCGCAGGAACGCGCTCTGCGCGGCGGGCACCGATCCGCCCAGTGTTTTAACCAGAGCCGTGACCATAACAAAGCAAATGCCTGTCATGACCATCCAGAGGATGCCTGCAATTGGGCTTTTGCTGTTCATATCGGGCTTGGTCATGGTCTCTCATCAAGTCAGCAGTCGCGAAGCGGCACAAGCCGCATTCATTCCCACAAAAGCGACGCCGCAATTGCAAACATGACGCAAGCGATCAGCAAGTCCAGTATCCGCCAAGACACCGGACGCCGGAACAGAGGCGCAAGAAAGCGCGCGCCATACCCAAGCGAAAAGAAGAAAACGAAGGATGCCGTACAGGCCCCCAAACCGAAGGCAAGCTTATTGTCGAACTGCGCCGCGATGCTGCCCAGCAAAACGACCGTATCCAGATAGACGTGCGGGTTCAGCCATGTCAGCGCCAGACAGGTCAGCAATGCGGACCGCAAACTGGGTGCACCGCCAGCCAGATCCATGGCCGCCCCGCCCTTCCATGCGGCGATGAGGTTCCGGATGCCGTAGTAAATCAGAAAGGCCGCGCCAAAGATACGCATGGCAAACTCTAGCCACGGCACCTGTTCGGCCAATGCGCCGAACCCTGTGACACCGGCGGCAATCAATACGGCATCCGACAAAGCGCACGTCAGCACCACGGCAAACACGTGCTGCCGCGTCAGGCCGGACTTCAGGACAAACGCATTCTGCGCCCCGATCGCAAGGATCAGGGACAAACCGAGTGAAAATCCAGCAAGAGCGGCGGACATCGAATTCTCCTTCTGCGCAGTCGGACTTATCCCAGCCCACAGACAGACGCCAGTCGCCCTTGCCCTTTCCACCCTCCCTGCCCTATAGAAGCGGGCGAAATTCAAAGAACTCGATGCAAGGGAAACGTTATGGCCGGCCACTCAAAATGGGCGAACATCCAGCACCGCAAAGGGCGCCAAGACGCCGCCCGTTCGAAACTGTTTTCGAAACTTTCAAAGGAAATCACCGTCGCCGCGAAAATGGGCGACCCTGATCCGGAAAAGAACCCGCGTCTGCGTCTGGCGGTAAAAGAAGCCAAGTCGAACTCGGTCCCCAAGGACGTGATCGACCGCGCGATCAAGAAATCGCAAGGTGGCGACGCAGATTCCTATGACGAAATCCGTTACGAAGGCTACGGCCCGAGCGGTGTTGCAGTGATCGTCGAAACGATGACAGACAACCGCAACCGGACCGCATCCAACGTGCGCTCGACCTTCTCGAAGAACGGCGGCAACCTTGGCGAAACAGGTTCCGTGGGCTTCATGTTCGACCGCAAGGGTGAAATCACGTACCTGCCCGCAGCAGGCGATGCGGACACCGTCATGATGGCCGCGATCGAGGCCGGCGCGGAAGACGTCGAAAGCTCGGAAGACGGTCATATCATCTATTGTGCGGACACAGACTTGAACGAAGTGTCCAACGCGCTTGAAGCCGAACTGGGTGAATCTGAGTCCACCCGCCTGATCTGGAAGCCGACAACAACGACGGAACTGGATCTGGACGGCATGCAGACCCTGATGAAGCTGGTCAATGCGCTGGAAGATGACGATGACGTTCAGCGCGTCACAACCAACTTCGAAGCATCCGACGAAGTTATGGCCCAGCTTGAAGACAGCTGATCCGCTTCATCCTGACGGATTTGGAAAACGCGGCCTTCGGGTCGCGTTTTTTGTTTGGCGTCACCGCCTTGCGCTGCGCTGGACAATAATGGGCAACCCGCCCAAGGTGTCCGGACTTTGATGCATTCCGACCAAGGCCCATTTCCGTGACATCCCATACTCGAACCGGCATCTTATGTCTTTCCCTCAGCGCCGCGACGGCGGCGAACGCGGAATGCCCGCAGGGCCAATACGATTTCAACTCGTGTCGGATTGAAGGCCGCAACACCGAGGTTTCCGTCTGCTATGACAATAACACAGCCACTTACAGTTACGGCCCCGTAGGCAAACCACCCGAACTGTTCCTGACCGAACCAATCGACACCGTGGATTACCAACCGTGGCATGGCGTCGGCAAAGCGATTTTCGAAAGCGTGACCTTCTACAACGGAGACTATGCCTATCAGGTCGGCGGCGGGTTTGACCGCCCCTTCACCGAAGAAGAAATGGAGCAAGGCCCCCACCATTTCGGTTGGATCGACATTTCTAAGCAAGGGAAATCTCTGGCCACGCTGGAATGTGTTCCTGACACTGTCAGCTTTGGCTTTGGTGGTGGCATATATGATGTGAAAGAAGCCGCCGGATATGAATGGGACGATCTGGCGCTGTCATGGGTCGACAAAGCGATCAAGACGTCCGAGCCGCCACTTCTGATCAGCCAACAAGGCGCGAACGGGCCAAAAGACTGCCTGCCTGCGTCCGAATTCAGCTTAGGCGGCGTCACGATACATGACACGGCCATGTCTCTGGCAAAACTCGGATCGCCCGAGGCCATGTCAGGAACCACGCCCAAAGGTTTGCCAATAGATCAGATCACCGCGCATGGGATTGAGATCAGCCTGATGAATGAGGCAGTCATAGGCATAACTGCCGCCACCGAGGACTGGCCTACACCGTCCGGCCTGAAAGTTGGTCTGACCCGAGGCGAGGTCGTCAGAATTCTGGGCCATGTGCCCGCTGGCGTGTACGCCGCTGATGATCAGTTCACGCTGCCGATCTGTCCGACTGTCGCGGGTGACGCCTCTGAATGGACGGCAGAGATCGATTTTGGTCAGGACAGGCGCGTGGCAACCATCGGCTTTTTGGGCCCGCTTCCCTAGTTATCCGACAAGGATGACACAAAGCAAAAGGCGCAGCCAACAGACTGCGCCTTTTGCTTTTGAGTTTCGACAGACCTTACTGGTTCGCCCGTTCCGCTTCGATCTCGCGCCAGCGCGCGACGTTGCGGTTATGCTCATCCAGCGTCACTGCAAAGGCGTGACCACCGGTGCCGTCAGCCACGAAGAAGATATAATCCGTCTCTGCCGGGTTCAGGGCGGCTTCGATAGACGCACGACCCGGGTTGGCGATAGGTGTCGGCGGCAGGCCTTCAATCACATAGGTGTTGTAGGGCGTCGCACCGCGCAATTCGGACTGGCGCAGACCACGGCCCAACACGCCCTCACCCTTAGTGATACCGTAGATTACCGTCGGGTCCGTTTGCAGACGCATGCCGTCGTTCAGACGATTGATAAAGACCGACGCGACCTGCGGACGTTCGCTGGACACACCTGTTTCTTTTTCGACGATAGACGCAAGGATTAACGCCTCTTCAGGGCTGTTCAGCGGCAGGTTATCTGCGCGGTTCGCCCATGCCTCAGCCAGAATGCGTTCCTGACTGGATTGCATCCGTTCGATCAGGCTGGCGCGTGTGGCACCGACTGTGACCTCATAGCTGTCGGGCGCAAGGCTGCCCTCGGCGGGGACGTCAACAGTGCCTTCCAGCACATCGATCTGCCCCAGCTCGTTCACGACCTGCCAGCTGGTAACACCCTCGGCCAGAAGAATGCGGAAGCGCGTGTCACCTTCGGCTTTAACAGCCGTGTATTCAGCAGGAACTTCGTCAGCTTCCGGATCGAACTTGACCAGTTCGACATAGCGACCAGTCGCAGGATCCAGTTCACGGACTTCAACGGAAGCCGCGTTTACACCGATGCGGTACACAACCTCAGTGCCGCATGTCGATGCGCCACCACGGGTGACGATATCGACGATTTCGGACATCGAAGCCCCTTCAGGCACAAGGTATGACCCTGCCTTCAGGTCTTGCGTTTTCTTGGCGTAATCCGCGCCCATGCGGAACAGCGCGGCCGACGATACGGCGTTCTGCTCTGCAAGGTTTTCGGAAACGCGTGTCATGTTGGTGCCGCGTGGCACCTCGACACAGATCTGTTGGGCCAGTGGCCCTGCCGATGTGTATTCTTTCTGCGCCCAGATGATCAGACCGCCGAACAGGAAAACCCCGACGACGAGGAACGTAATCGCGTTAGAAGCGATGTTGCGCCACATATCAGCTGACCTTGCCGAAGATCACGCTGGCGTTTGTGCCACCAAAGCCAAAGCTGTTGGACAGTGCATAATTGATCTCGCGCTCACGCTTGGCGTTGGGGGCCAGATCGATAGGCGTTTCAACGGCCGGCGTCTCAAGGTTGATGGTCGGCGGTGCCACCTGATCGCGGATCGCAAGGATCGAGAACACAGCCTCGATCGCGCCAGCAGCACCCAGCAGGTGTCCAGTCGCCGATTTCGTCGACGACATGGTGGCCGTTGCCGCCGCATCGCCCAGCAGGCGTTCAACAGCGCCCAACTCGATCACGTCGGCCATAGTCGATGTGCCGTGCGCGTTGATGTAGTCGATATCAGATGCCTGAAGACCCGCGTCTTTCAGCGCCGCACGCATGGAGCGTTCGCCGCCTTCACCGTCAGAGGACGGCGCGGTGATGTGATACGCGTCGCCGGACAAGCCATAGCCGCAAACTTCGGCATAAATTTTCGCGCCACGCGCTTTGGCGTGCTCGTATTCTTCCAGAACAACGATGCCTGCGCCCTCGCCCATAACGAAACCGTCGCGGTCTGCGTCATAGGGACGGCTGGCCGCTTTGGGGTCATCGCCACGTTTGGTCGACAACGCCTTACACGCGTTAAAGCCCGCAATGCCGATCTCGGAAATCGCCGCTTCGGCACCACCGGCAACCATCACGTCCGCATCACCGTATTTGATCATGCGCGCCGCATCACCGATGGCATGCGCGCCCGTGGAACACGCGGTCACAACCGAATGGTTCGGGCCTTTAAAGCCATGACGGATCGAAACGTTGCCCGAGATCAGGTTGATCAGAGCACCGGGAATAAAGAACGGCGACACGCGGCGCGGGCCTTTGTCGCGGATCAGGTAGGCGGTTTCGGCGATCGAGTTCAGACCACCGATGCCGGAACCGATCATGACACCCGTGCGCTCCAGGCTTTCCTGATCTTCGGGGTGCCAGTCTGCATCGTTAACGGCCATTTCGGCAGCCGCGATTCCGTAAAGGATGAAATCGTCAACTTTGCGCTGTTCTTTCTTGTCCATCCACTCATCAGGATTGAACGTGCCGTCTGTGCCATCGCCGTGTTTGACTTCGCAGGCATAAGTGGTGGCCAGATGGCTTGCATCGAATTTGGTGATGGTACCCGCGCCGGACTGACCGTCCAGCAGGCGTTCCCATGTTGCTTCGACCCCACTGGCCAGCGGTGTGACAAGACCCAATCCGGTTACTACGACGCGACGCATGACTGCTGTCCTCATGATATGAATTTTGTTGATTTGCTCTTACCCTGCCAAGGGCGGGGGGAGCAAGTGTAAGCAAGCGCGCAGGCGGGATTGCGACCACCTACGTCAGGTTTTCAGCCCCATTCCGCACCCAGATCGGCCTTGGTCCGGTCGATCCAGTGATCCTGCAGCCAGTCGCAGGGTTTGGAATAGCGAATGATCGACCTTGTGTATCCACCCAAAGCATCCGTCATTTTCGGACGCCCATGGAAACACACGACACGCGCATCTTCGGGCAATTGAGGCGGGGTAAACCAGTTCCGCGGGAACGGATTGCAATCGTACTTAAAGCTGACAACCCACGGCTCGGGGATGTATTCGAACACACCACGATCCATGGCTTTATGAGAGGTATAGCGCTGCTCGGAGCCGCGCGCTTTTTCAACCTCGGCATATGGGTTTGCGGCCAGATCGTCATACAAAAACCCATGCAACGCAGGATCATAGCGGAAGACAGAGCCATGGCCCGTAGGCCGCCCTTTCCGCTTTTCGGTCCAGTCGTGGCGCATGGCGACCTTGCCCGGCGCCATGTCGTGGATTTCGTCCAGATTGCCTGTGATCACCACGTCCAGATCAAAGCCCAGAACGGGCCCTTCCAGATCGGGGATCAGACCTTCTTTAAAAAGCGACGTCTTGCGCATCGCGCCCTGCCGGTTGGCCACTGCCAGCGCCGCATCCATTTCCTTGCGAAACGGTTCGGTGGGCAGGTCCAGCACCTCGATATCCGGATGCAGGCCGTCTGTCACATCGGTCATGCACATGAACCGGATCGGCCGCGACATATTGCGGCGTACGCCCGAATACAGGCGGTTCACGTACTCAGGGCCAAAGGCAGTGCCCCACTTGATGCATATGACGTTCACAGTGTTCATGGCGCGCGCCTTAGCAGGCCCTTAGCCGCGACACCAGTCAGAGCGCGCGGATTTCGCACAACCGATCAATATCCGCTGTCCGAAATCAGAACTCGGTGACCCGGCCCGACCTCTTTGTATTCGTTTTTCACCGGCTCATAGCCGACGGGATGGATGGGCGACGGGATCGGCTTGAAGTTCAGGTCTTTTTCCTGCTTCCGCTTGCGTGGGTCCGCGATGGGAACAGCCTTCATCAAAGCCTGCGTATAGGGGTGCTGCGGGTTTTCGAACACGGCGCGACGCGGCCCGATTTCGACGATCCGCCCCAGATACATCACGCCGACGTCGTGGCTGACACGTTCCACCACGGCCATATCATGGCTGATGAACAGGTAGGACAGGTTTAGTTCGGACTGAAGCTCCATCATCAGATTCACGACCTGAGCCTGAACCGAAACGTCCAAGGCAGACACGGCCTCATCCGCCACGATCAGTTTCGGGTTCAGCGCCAAGGCCCGCGCAATCGCGATACGCTGACGTTGACCACCGGATAGTTCGTGGGGATAGCGCTGCATAAAGCTGCGCGGCAGTTCCACACGGTCGAAAAGCGCCGCCACGCGATCCATACGCTCGGAAGCCGAGTACATCCCGAAATTTTCCATTGGCTCAGACACTTGGTCAGCCAACTTCATCTGCGGATTGAGTGATGCAAACGGGTCTTGGAAGATCATCTGCATATCGGCGCGTGCTTTACGCAGATCACGGTCGGACAGACCAAGAATATCCAGACCATCCAGTTTGACGCTGCCCTTCATCGGTTCGACCAGTCGCAGGATCGACCGGCCTGCAGTCGATTTCCCGCAGCCGGATTCACCGACAAGGCTCAGCGTGCGGCCCTTGGGAATGGTGAAGGACAAATCCTCGACCGCGTGCACGTTGGCCACCGTCTGACGGAAGAAGCCGCCCTTCACCGGAAAGCGCGTTGTCAGACCCTTAACCTCAAGCAGCGTTTCATCCGATCCGATGATCGGCTCTGGTTCTGCGGCGTTCGAACCGACCAGCTTCATAGGTTTGGGATAATCGGTGCCCGTCATCTCGCCCAGACGCGGGACAGCAGCCAATAGCGCCTGAGTATAGGGATGCTTGGGATTCTCGAAGATTTCCTCGACCGTCCCCTCCTCGACCTTGTTGCCGCGGAACATGACAACGACGCGGTCAGCCATTTGCGCCACAACCGCCATATCATGGGTGATAAACATCACCGCCGTGCCGGTTTCGCGCTTTAACCGGTCGATTAGCGCCAGAATTTCCGCCTGAATGGTCACATCCAAAGCAGTTGTAGGTTCGTCCGCAATCAGCAAGCGCGGCTTACAGGCCAGCGCCATAGCAATCACCACCCGCTGACGCATACCACCGGACAGTTCGTGCGGATATTGCTTCAACCGGCGTTCGGGTTCCGGAATACGCACCTCGCGCAGCAGTTCAAGCGCCCGCGCATCAGCCTCGGACGCGGACATCCCGCGATGCACCTTCAGCCCTTCGGTCAGCTGGCGGCCGATGGTGAACACTGGGTTCAAGGCAGTCATCGGCTCTTGAAAGATCATCCCGATCTCATTGCCGCGAATCGTGCGCATCAGGGATTGCTCGGCTTCGGCCAGATCGATCTCGCCGCCTTCTTTTCGATCAAAAACCAGCTTGCCGCCCGCAATCGTGCCACCGCCGAATTCGATCAGGCGCATCAAAGACAGTGAAGAAACTGATTTGCCCGACCCTGATTCCCCGACCACACAGACCGTTTCACCCGAGGCGATTTCGAACGACACATCTTCAACGCCGACGACCGTTCCGGCCTTTGTTTCAAACTCGACCCGTAGGTTTTCAATCCGTGCAATCGGCGCGTCGAGCATACTGTCCCCCAAGGTTCGTCCAGACGGTTGTGCAAAGAGTAAGGCGAAGCCAGACGCCCTTGTCAAACCAACATTTGACTAATCGGTCAAACCAGACAGGACAAAGACAACCCGACCCTACGTCACCCGTACACCTGCACGAAATTCAGTCATACCAACAACTTAAACACAACCATTGCTTGAAAAAATATTTTTTGATCAAAAGTTAAACTTTTTTCAGGCGGTTACTGACCAGCCAGTCAAGTTTTTGCAGATTTTGTGTATCGGAACACTTGCTTTTTACGTCGATGCGGTTTTCGATGCTGGCATGGTGAACTCGTGTCAAATGGGGAATGACGCAAAATGACTACTGCAGCCAAACCTGCAGACCAATCAAACACCTAAAATCTCAGAACAAAATCAAAGACCTCAAAAAAGCATGCCCAACATGGAGACTACAATGAAACTTAAATCTTTGCTGCTTGGCGCAGTTGCCGCATCAGCGATGGCGCCCGCCGCCATGGCCGAGCGTGGCGCGGACGGCCAAGTCAACATTATCTATTGGCAAGCTCCGTCCATCATGAATCCCTACCTCTCTGGTGGTACGAAAGACATCGAAGCCGCATCGCTGGTGATCGAGCCCCTTGGTCGTTATGATCCCACCGGCGCTCTGGTTCCCTACCTTGCAGAAGAGATCCCGACCGTTGAAAACGGTGGCGTGGCCGCCGACCTGACGTCGATCACATGGAAGATCAAGGAAGGCATGAAGTGGTCCGACGGCTCTGCCCTGACCGCAGCCGACGTGGTTTTCACCGCCGAGTACTGCATGTCCCCCGAAGGTGGCTGCGCGCAGCGTGCCAAGTTCGACGGCGTGACATCTGTAGAAGCGCTGGACGATCTGACAGTCAAAGTCACGTTCGGCCAGCCGACCCCGAACCCCTACGGTCCTTTCATGGGCGGTCAGTCCCCGATCATCCAGAAAGCACAGTTTGAAAACTGCGTCGGCGCGGCGGCATCGTCCTGTACCGATCAGAACTTCTACCCCATCGGTACGGGCCCGTTTGTCGTAACAGACTTCCGCCCGAACGACGTAATTTCTCTGGAAGCCAACCAGAACTATCGTGATCCGGCAAAACCGGCATTTGCGACTGTGAACTTCAAAGGTGGCGGCGACGCGACAGCATCCGGCCGTGCGGTTCTCGAAACAGGCGAATACGACTACGCTTGGAACCTGCAGCTGGCGCCAGACGTACTGGCGCAAATGGCAGAGGCCGGCAAAGGCGAGCCGATCGCAGCATTCGGCACGCTGGTCGAGCGGATCGAAATGAACCTGACCAACCCGTCGCCGGACCTTCCGGAAGGCGAACGTTCGACAGTTGCAGCACCGCACCCCTTCCTGTCGGAAGAACCCGTGCGCCGCGCATTGTCCATGGCGATCGACCGCGAACTGCTGGTTGAAGTCGGCTACGGTCAGGCCGGTCGTGCGACCTGTAACCTGGTTCCCGCCCCTGCCCTGTACGCGTCCGACAACACAGATTGTCTGACACAGGACATCGAAGGCGCGAAGGCCCTGCTGGAAGGTGCTGGCTGGACCGACACCGACGGTGACGGCATCCGTGACAAGGACGGCGTTAAACTGTCCCTGCTGTACCAGACATCGACAAACGCCGTTCGTCAGGACTTCCAGGCGCTGATCAAACAGTGGTGGTCTGAAATCGGCGTGGAAACAGAACTGCGCAACATCGATGCGTCGGTCTTCTTCGGTGGTGATCCGGGCTCGCCCGACACATTCCAGAAGTTCTACGCAGACGTGGAAATGTACGCCAACAACTTCGACGGCACAGACCCGCAGTCCTACCTGTCCATGTACCGTTGCGGCAACGAACCCAAGCCGTCTTCGCAGTGGCAGGGTGAAAACATCAACCGCTTCTGCAGCGAAGAGTATGATGCGTTGCTGGACGAACTGGCCCGCACAGGCGAGCTGGAAAAGCGCGGCGAAATCGCGAAAAAGCTGAACGACATGCTGACCAAAGAAACGATGACAATCGTTCCGCTGGTTGACCGTGGTCGTGTATCTGCCCGTGCAACGACACTGGGTGGTGTTCAGCTGAACACATGGGACAGCGAACTTTGGAACGCTGCCGACTGGTACCGGATCAAGGAATAATCCTTTCCAGACGATAACCGCGTCCCCCCAACGGGGGCGCGGTATTTTCCTATCTGCTCCTAGGGCCAGACGGCCCTTTCCAACACATGCGAATTGGCTGGCCTAAATGCTGACATTCACGATCAGGCGTCTGGTTCTGGCGGTCCCGACGCTGCTGTTTATCAGTTTTGCGATCTTCATGCTGCTGCAACTGGCCCCCGGCGATCCGATGGCCCAAGTGCCACTGACCGTCCCCCCCGAAGTGAAACAACAAATGCGCGAGGCGTTGGGGCTTGGTCAGCCCCCCTTGGTGCAATACTGGAAGTGGTTGGTTCAGGTTCTCTGGATTGAACCCAAAATCCTGATTGACTGGCTTACGCAAGACAGCTGGCTTCTTGGCTGGTTGCCGGACACGAACCTGTACCAGAACGAACTGCGCGTGATTTCTTGGCAGACCCGTTCGCCGGTGATGGACATCGTGATCCAGCGTATTCCGCAAACCCTGTGGGTCGTTGCATTGGCCTATGTGGTCGGCGTTCTGATCGCGATCCCGATCGGCGTTTATTCCGCATATCGCCAGTATTCGGTTTTCGATCAGGCTGGCACGTTCGTGACGATGATCGGCTTTTCGATCCCACCCTTCTTTACCGGACCTCTGCTGATCGTGATTTTCTCTGTCCAACTGGGCTGGCTGCCGTCGATCTATGACACCACCCACGTCGTGAATGACTGGGCGAGTTTCAAGATCCAGCTGCAGCAGATGATCATGCCGGTTATGGTTCTGGCCCTGCAAACCACGGCGCAAATCAGCCGCTATATGCGCGCGTCGATGCTTGATAACCTGAATATGGATTACGTCCGCACCGCCCGCGCCAAAGGCATGTCCGAGGCGGTCGTTGTCACGGTTCACGTGCTGCGCAACTCGATGATCCCGGTGATCACTGTCATCGCGCTTGGCGTCCCAAGCATCTTTGGCGGCGCGATCATTACGGAAAACGTGTTCAAGGTGAACGGCATCGGTCAGCTTCTGATCACCGCGCTCTTCGCCAATGACCTGCCCATGGTTATGACGCTGACGTTTATCTTTGCCTTCCTGATTGTCGCCTTCAACCTGATCGCAGACATCTTGTATGGCGTACTTGACCCGAGGATCCGCTATGACTGAGCCAGCGACAACAGACCCTCAGGCCATTGCAGCCCTGCAGGACAAAGGCCCCCTCGCCCCGCCACGCAGCCAGTGGCTGGACATCTGGGACCAGTTGAAACGTCACAAAGGCGCGATGATCGGCGGGTTCTTTCTGATTTTCATCACGCTCGCTGTGTTGATCGGACCTTACATCTGGTCGCTTGATCCGCAAAAGCTCGACATTCGGAACAAGGACCTGCGCCCGATCTACACCGCGATCTGGGACAGCACGGCCAAAACCGCGTGGGGCCATCCCTTTGGCACCGACAACCTTGGCCGCGATCAGCTGGCGCAGATGCTGGCAGGCGGACGGGCGTCCATGGCGGTTGGCTGGGCAGCAATGTTGCTATCGCTTCTGATTGGCACGGCCGTCGGCGTTGCAGCGGGCTTTTTCCGTCGTCTGGACGGCCCACTGATGCGCCTGACAGACCTGTTCCTATCCTTGCCGATCCTGCCCCTTCTGTTGGTTGCTGTGACGCTGTTCCGCCAACCACTTCGTGCCAACTTTGGCCCCGAAGGCGGGATGTTTGTTCTGATCGTCACGATCATCGGAATCACCAGCTGGATGCCCACCGCGCGGATCGTGCGGGGCGATATCCTGACGCTGAAGGAACGGGAATTTATTCTGGCCGCACGCTCCATCGGGACCACGTCGTGGAAGACAATCACCCGCCATCTTCTGCCAAACGTGCTGTCACCGATCATGGTGTCCGCGACACTTGGCCTTGCGACAGCGATCATCACAGAAAGCGCCCTGTCCTTCCTAGGTGTCGGATTTCCTTCGGATTTTCCGACATGGGGCAAGATGCTAGCCGACGCGGTTCCC
Organism: Thalassococcus sp.; assembly: GCF_982780845.1. Classification (NCBI taxonomy): domain Bacteria; kingdom Pseudomonadati; phylum Pseudomonadota; class Alphaproteobacteria; order Rhodobacterales; family Roseobacteraceae; genus Thalassococcus; species Thalassococcus sp. The sequence goes on along the minus strand of NZ_CEYADA010000006.1, from coordinate 92,704 downwards.
CGCATGGTCGACTTCCCCGAACGGGTGATCCTGCCGGGTACAGCCATCTCGTTGACCGTGCTGGCGGTGAATTATCTGGGTGACGGTTTGCGCGATGCGCTTGATCCCCGCATGCGCGGGCGCTGAAAAGCAGTAAAATAAGGGCAAACGAGCGCCTGATCCGCAAAAACCGGATCAGGCGTTCTGCTTTTGACCAGTTGGCAAAACACTTTGTTCTACTCGACGCCAAGACACGAACGCCTGTTTATTAGGCGAACTTGCAACCGGCCCCGATTTTCTGGAATGAGCGGGAAACGCCCTAACTAAGTGGGCGAACTGACACCTGCGACACCGGAGTATCCAGAATGTTCGAGAGTTTGGGTTTCGAAAACTACACAGCCCCCCAAGTGGCTGTCGGCTTTGCCCTCTTGCTGGGATTGGCCTTTGGCTTTTTGGCCGAGCGCACAAAGTTCTGTTTCCGCCGCAGCCTGATCGGCGATGATGCGAAATCCGCGTCGGGTGTCTGGCTGACAGCACTGGGCGTCGCCATTCTAGGCACCCAAGCCGCAGCCATCTTCGGCCTGATCGATTTTGCCGATCACCGGTTCATGAACGCCGACCTGCCGATCCTTGCCATTCTGGTGGGTGGTCTTTTGTTTGGTGCCGGTATGGTTCTGACCCGTGGTTGCGTATCGCGCCTGACTGTTCTGACAGCCAGCGGCAACCTGCGCGCTGCGACCGTTCTGCTGGTCTTCGCCATCGTGGCACATGCCACGCTAAAGGGTCTGCTGGCCCCGATCCGCGTGTCGCTGGGTGCCGTCACCGTTCCGATGGGCGACGCCGTTTCCTTTGCACAGCTTCCCGGTGGCGCAGCCGTCTGGGCCGTCGTTCTGGGCGTAGGCGCCCTGGCACTGGGCTTGCGTGGCCGCAACAGCGTGACACTGGTCGTTATGGCGGTTCTGATCGGCTTGCTGGTTCCTGCTGGTTGGGTTGGCACAGGGTTCATCCTGCAGGACGAATTCGATCCGATCGCGATGGAGACACTGTCCTTCACATCGCCATGGGCAGACACATTGTTCTTTACCGTCGCCTCGACATCTATTCCCGCTGGCTTTGGCGTGGGCCTGATCGGCGGCACGCTGGCAGGCGCGCTGGTTGCAGCCGTGATCTTTGGAACGTTCCAATGGCAAAGCTTTAGCGCCCCGTCCGAAACAGGTCGCTACATTGCTGGTGGCGCACTGATGGGTATGGGTGGCGTTCTGGCTGGCGGTTGCACCGTGGGTGCCGGTCTGGCCGGTGTCCCCACCCTGTCCTTCGCCGCCCTGCTGGCCATTCTGGCGATCGGTGTTGGCGGTGTTCTGACCCACCGCGTCCTGAACGCACGCGGAGCAACGCCGAACGCAGTCCAGCCCGCCGAATAAGCGGGCCGGACAAAGCAACGCAAATTACATGTCGGGGCCTTTGGCCTCGACCATTTTGCGAATACGCCGGATCATCATCCAGACAAACAGAACCACCGGCAGTGTCACCAAGGCCGTAAGCATGCCCTTGGACAGCCCGATCAGGCTGGCCACCGGATAAAGCAGATAGCTCATGAGCGAGACCGCGTAATAGCTGATCGCGACCACGGACAGGCCTTCAACCGTTTCCTGCAAACGAAGCTGCATATCGGCACGGTGATTCATGCTTTCCAACAATTGCTGGTTCTGGGCTGAACGTTCGACCTCAACCATTGTACGAAGCAGATCTGCGGCACGCATGGCCCTGTTCGAAAGATTGGCCAATTGCTGTTCTGTGGCTTTCACTGTCCGCATCGCGGGATCGTACCGGCGCATCATGAACTCGGCAAAGGTCTGGCGACCATTGAACCGCTCTTCGCGCAAAACCGAAATCCGTTGGGTGACAATCGCCTCATAGGCCCCTGTCGCACCAAAACGGAACGACGTCTGCGCGCTGAGTGTTTCCAGCTCAGCCGAAACCGAAAGAAGCGATTTCAACGTCTGGTCCGTACGTTTGTTGCCATGGGTCATGGCATCCATCAAATCGGTCAGTTCCTTGTCGATCTCGCTGATGCGCGGGGCGATCCACTTGACCCGTGTAAAGCCAAGCATCGACATGACCTTATATGTCTCGATCTCGCAGAGGCGCTGAACGATCCGGCCCATGCGGCGTTCGCCCACATCAGGGCCCACGAACAGGCCGAACCGCAAGTGCCCGGCCGTATCAATACGGAAGTCACCGGCAATCACCGCCTGATCATCAATGACCGAGGACATCGCCACAGATTCCGACACGAACCAGTCTTCGATGTGCTGCTCCATCGTCGCATCGTCAGGACGCAGCGCACAGCGGATCAGGGCCGATGTCATACGCACACCCGGCGCGCGTTCCAGCCAGTCGTTCGGGAAGACCTCGAAATCAGCGGGGTCAAAGGGGCGATCCGACAGGCCGTTCAGAAAGACCGTATAGGTCACAAATTCTGTGTGCTGTTCCCACTTCAACATGTACTGGCCGAATTTGCCAAAGTAATGCGTGGCACCGGGCTGCGGGTGCGTGGCACCGTAGCGGTCCAACAGATCGAACAGATGTTCCAGATCCAGATTGCGATCCCGCGATGCCGCCTCTTCTGCCTTTTTCACAGCCAGATAGACCGCACGGCACGGAGCCTTCAGCGCCGGAAACGGACGCGCATGCAGTTCGTTCGACAGTTTGTATCGAAGCGGGTGATCAGTGATTGGCGACATACGCGCCCTCCATCGTGGACTGGTTAAATTCCACTAGATACGCGCATGATTTAACAAGTAAAGCAAAAGATCAACAATTTCAAAATGTTAAAGGAACACAATGGCATACAATTTGACGATGGAAATCATCGTGCCACTATCGGAAACAAGCGCCAAGCCAGTGACCAACGAAAAAACCGTGCCCTGTTTTCCAAGGCACGGTTTTGAAATCTAACGGTATTTACCGGATCAGGCCGATCAGGACGCCTGATAGATCTTGTCGATGTTCGCGCCCAGCGCCGCGTTGAAATCTTCGTCAGACTGTTTCTTCGACAGACCTTCTGTCAGCGCGCGGCTGAAGCTTGCAATCATCTTGGTGTTCTTGGCCAGACGGGCGCAGGCATCGTCCGTGCTATAACCACCCGACAGCGCAACAACACGCAGGACACGCGCGTGATCCGCCAGATCATCATAGAGGCCGGCTTGGTTCGGGATCGTCAGCTTCAGCATGACGTCCTGCCCCTCGGCCAGAGTATCCAGATGCTTTGCCAGCGCGTCATGCAGGATCGCTTCTGCTTCGGATTTGGTGTCGGAATGGATGTCGACTTCCGGCTCGATGATCGGAACCAGACCCGCGCCTATCACGGTGCGCGCCACTTCGAACTGCTGGGCAACAACGGCCTCGATGCCTTCTGCATTCGCCGCATGGATAACCGAGCGTTCTTTGGTGCCAAATACACCATGGCCCGCCGCCTCTGCCAGAAGATCTTCCAGACCCGGCATCGGTTTCATCACCTGAACGTCGTTGGCTTTATCTTCCAGACCTTTGTCGATCTTCAGGAAGGGTACAATGCCACGGTCTTCCCACAGCGCAGCCGCTGTCGGCTTACCATCCACGTCGCCACGCATGGTGCGTTCGAACAGGATCGCGCCCAGAACCTTTTCCGACGTGAAGTCAGGTGCGGTGATGATACGGGCGCGCATCTTGTGGATTTCGCCGAACATCTCTTCGTCGCCGTTATATTCGGACTCTTCCACGCCATAAAGACGCAGCGCCTTTGGCGTCGATCCACCCGACTGATCCAGAGCTGCGATAAAGCCTTTGCCCGATGTGATACGGGCTGCTTGTGCGTCAAAGCGTTCAGACGTGTGACTCATTGAACCGAAATTCCCTTGGCTGTCCCAATTTCCGGTTTCAATAATCCATCGCGCGAAGCGAAGATAGATAGACAATCCGATGTTTAGCGCTAACGCATTGAATTTCTTCACAGCTATACGCCCTGAAAATTGACGCGCGCAAAACTTTTCGAACGTTTCTGCTGCCAATCCACGCCAAAATTCCCGGCAAACTGCGTAGCTATGTTTTGTGGTGCCCTTTGGCTTGGATGCCCTAGCTACCTCTCACCTCTATCCGCAGATGAATACCGTGCTTGGCCCGCACCGTCAGATGCGCAGCGGGTTCTGGGACTTTGCCCTCGACGGCCTCGATGCGGAACGCGCCAATGATCGCGGACAGCAACAATATGCCCTCAGCCATCGCAAACCCCGCGCCGGTGCACACGCGTCGACCCGCTGAAAACGGAATATAGGCGTCTCGGGCGCAGGCTTTGCCGTTCTCGGTCGCCCACCGACTTGGATCAAAGCCATCGGGGTTGTCCCAAAGCCGTACATGGCGATGCAGGTGCCACGGACTTAGAACCACCTGCGCGCCGTTGGGCACCCGTCTGTCGCGGAAGGTTTCCGCACGCGCAGCCTCGCGGACCATCATCGGCACCGGGGGATAGAGCCGCAGGGTTTCGCGGAACACATCCCGCGTCACGCGCAGTTTCGACAGATCAGAGAAGTCGCCAGAAAACACGGCTGCCTCGTCTGCTACCTTCTCTTGCCACTCGGGATAGATCGCCAGCAGGTAAAGCCCCCACGCCAAAGCCGAGGCCGAGGTTTCATGCCCCGCCAGAAAGAAGATCGCGACGTGATCAACCATTTCGTCGATATCAAAGGTTTCGCCCGTGTCCGGATCGACCGAGGTCATGATCTTGGTCGCCAGATCATCCGGTGCAGTGCCCTTCTTGATTTCGTCCAGACGGCGTTCCGTCAGTTGCCGGATCAGCCCCCTGATACGATCCGCCGCCTGCCGTGTGTCCTGTCGGAAAAACCGCGGCATCCAGCGGGGCAGCGGAATCAGAGCAGCAATGTTCACAATCGGCTGGCTGCGCTGGTAGGCGCGGAATTCGTGGAACACCTGCTGCGCCATCCGGTCTTCGATCGGAATAGAAAACAGCGTGCGAAAGATGACGTCGGCCGCGGCGTGGCTGGCGTCTTCCTCGATCTCGACGATGCCCCCTGCCCGCGCCTGCAATCGTTTAACGGCGGCCTCTGCCGCCTCGCGCATCGGGTGCCACGTATCGCGCAACCGCCCGCCTTCGAACGCGGGATCTATGATGCGCCTCTGGCGTTCCCATTGCGCTCCGTTGGTCAGAAACACGCTGTCCCCCAGTAGGGGCCGCAACCCTTCGCTCACGCGACCGGATTTCGGAAAATCTTCGGGGCGGTCTTTTAGGACAGTCTTCACCAGATCAGGCTGGTTGATCAGGAAGGATTTGAAGAACGGCGTTTTGAACTCGGCCATCCACGCACGATAGAGCCGCGCAGGCTGCGCAGACAGAATGTCCTGCTTGAACAGCTTGGCATAGCGCCAGAGCGGCACCCTGTTGGGGCGGGATGGGGGTTTGGGCGGGATCATGCGGCCATCGACGTGTATTTCGACACCGCATAATCGATCCGGCTGGCCGACGGCGGACGGTCTGCATAGCGGGTGCCCAAGGTTGTGGGGCCAGCGGTGATCTGGAAATAGTCGTAATCCAGCGGCTGATCGAAAGCGCACAGATACTGGAAATGCAGACGGAAGAACCGCCAGCGCAGCGCCTTCCACGTCTCGGGCTTCAGCGATTTGGTGAACTGTGCAGAAAAAACCAAAGGCCAGCGTTTGTCCGCTGGCGCGACGCCGGACACCGAAACAGGGTCACACAGTGCAAAGGCACAGCCATCGCCGGGGGCGGTGACGTCGACCCAAGTCAGAACGTCCTGACAGGCCAGAAAATGCAGGTCTGCGCGAAGGCGGTCAGCTTTAGGCAGGAACGACACCATCGGCACCACCTGCCCTAATGACAGAAACGCCAAGGCTGGCCCGTTATCGGGCACGTCGCCTGCACGGATCAAATCGGCAAGTATGGACACGGACAGATGCGCGCCCGAGGAATGGCCAACCACCAACACCTCATCCACATCGCTTTTCAACGCATCCGCAATCATGGCGCGGAATTCTGTCATGCGAGCCTCAAGCTCGGGCGGGTTCGCCCCCTTCCACTTGGCAGAATAGCTGTAGTCATGCATGAGGTAGTAGGCGAATAATTTGCCGTCTTTGGCTTTGAACCACCTCAGAACGAAAACCATCAAGGCCAAGGCAGCGATACCGCCGATCAAGCGCGCAAATACCCCGAACTCCGCCGCGAAATGGGTCACCACGCTGTACAGCAGCCAACCAAGCAGCACGGCGACAACCAGTTGCAACAGTAGCATCCCGATAGGATAAAGCGCCGCAATCACCGGCCCCTTGCGCAACCGCATCAGACGCCACAGCGCGCCCGATCCGATATAGGCCCAAGCGGTGCGCACCAGTTGACCATAGGTCGCCGGAATACTGTTCGACATGCTGTCGCGGACGATGTCGGACCAGACCAGCACATCGATATCTGCCTGTGTGTCCTGCCCGTCAAAGCGCCCATCCACATGCCAGCCATAGGTGCCCTTGGCTTTTCTAGGGCGCAGTGTCAGATCGTAGCCGACAATCGCTGCCTGCGCGGCGCCCTCTTTCCGGTACAGTTCACGGTAGCGGCGGGGATGGATCGGATCATAGCCGGGGATGTAAAACACCCGCCGCGCTTTCACCTGTTGCCCCGTCTCAGCCATCACTCATCCATTCAACCACTGACATTTGCGCATAAGCTAACGCCGGTTTCAGGCAGGTTTAAGGCAAAACGGGACAATCACCGCGCAAGAACGCGCATTGTTGCGCTTTCCGCATCAAGTTTAGATCAGCCCAGTGTTGCCAAAGCGGGGAAGGTTTCCAACAGCCAGAACGACAGGGCCGAGAAGCCACCCGTAAGCATCAGCAAGCCAATGGTCCAAAGCAAAAGCCCCATGATGCGTTCGATCTGCTGCATATGGCGCTTCATCCAAGCCATCAGCCCTGTCAAGCGCGGCAGGAAGGCCGCGACCAGAAGGAAAGGAATGCCCAAGCCCGCCGCATAAACCCCCAGCAGGATCAACCCTTTACTGATGCTCGCCTCGGACGCCGCAAGAGACAGGATCGCGCCCAACTGTGGACCAATGCAAGGTGTCCAGCCAAAGGCAAAAGCCAAACCCAGAAGATACGCACCGAACGCCGTACCGCCCTGATCACCGGCATCAAAACGCGCTTCGCGGTTCAGGAAAGGAATGTTGATCGCGCCCACGAAATGCGCGCCGAAGATCATGACAAGAATGCCAGCAAAGGTGTTGAACCATGACTGGTATTGCAAGAACACCGACCCGATGGCCGAGGCCGCAAACCCAAGGATCAAAAAGACGGTCGACAGCCCCATGACAAAAAACAGTGCAGGCAGAAGCGCACGGTTCTTGCCGCTGTTCAAATCCGACATGGTGGTGCCCGACATATAGGCCAGATACGGCGGCACAACAGGCAAGACACAGGGGCTTAGAAAGCTGATAACGCCAGCAACCAGCGCCACCAACAAGGCAGGCAACAGGCCCGCGTCTATGATCTCAATTCCGAACATGGCCCAGCGTTAGATCAAATCGCGGGCAAGGTCACTGGAAATCCTGTCACATCTCTGTGGACAGGCTGAAATATCAGACCTATGTCCCTGAATATGAACAACACACTTGATGCCCGCGGACTGCTCTGTCCCCTACCCGTTCTGAAAGCGCGCAAGCGTCTGATGGCGCTTGATCATGGGGATGTTCTTCAGGTCACAACAGATGATCCTGCCGCGATTATCGACATCCCGCATTTCTGCGCCGAAGCCGGTCACGAACTGATCAGTCAGGCTGAAGACGGCGACGCGATGGTCTGGGATATCCGCAAAGGATAACCCAGACGGTTTGCTCAGGGCATTTTCGCCAAGGCATCCACAAAAAACGGGCGGAAGCCTTCTGGGTGTTCGCTCATCGGGAAGTGACCCAACTCATCCATCACAGCCAGCGTCGCGCCGGGAATGGCGTCTGCTGTGCGCTTTGCGTCTTCGGGCGTGCAGGTCAGATCATAAGCACCCACGATGATGTGCACCGGCGTTTGGCTTGTGTCGATTGACGGCAAGCGCAGGATCAGGCTGTCATCCTTGGTGTAAAAGCTCAGATCCCCACGAAACACACCCGGCCCGCTTTGCATGAACATCCAAAGCGTATTCCAGCGTTCCGCATTCGGCGCATAGGGCGAGATATTGGCCGATACCAGCGCCGCCCCCATTTCGCCGCCATGCGCATCGGGGCGATGGAACCAGTCGATATCGTACCAAGCCGGTTGGAAATCAGACGCCTCGATTGCGATAAATCCGCTGAACCTGTCAGGATGCAAAGCGGCCAGCTGCAACGCAATGCGCCCGCCCATGGAACAGCCCGCCAGTACGGGTTTGTCCAATCCCAGCCCGTCGATCACGGACAGAACCGTTTCGATGTAGGCTTCGGTCGTCAGCAGGTATTCTTCGGTTTCAAACCCTTCGGGCGGCAGGGATTTGCCGTGCCACGGCATATCAAACGCGATCAGCCGGTTTGACGATGTGATCTCGGCATCATTCATCAGATGCCGCCATTGGCGCGTGTCCGCGCCTGCAGTGTGCAGGCAGATCACGGGGCGGCCCTGGCCTGCTTCTTCGAAATAGATCCGGCGCGGTGCACCGGCGATCTGAACGGTCAAATAGCGGCCTGTGATTGCTTCGATTGTCATCCTCAGGCCCCTTTCATTCCGCGCGGCAGCGCCATGACTTCTTTGAAAAACCGCAGGTTCTTGACCAGTTTCAGGATATCGCCATCCACGCGCCCGCGACCGATCTTCACAAAGCCGAAGATGTCGTGAAACCCCGGTTCGGGAAGCGGTTGCCAGAACTTGTCCAAAGCATCGCGATCAACGCGCAAAGCAAAGCTCCACGGTGTTTTCCGGCTCGGGCCTTCGACAACGGCAACAAGGTGGCCCTTTTCGAAGGTCAGATAGAATTCCTCTCCGTCCACTTCGATCAGAACGGTTTCCGAGAACAAACGCCCCAACCGCAACAGGTGCGGTGTTTGATCTAGTGTTTTCTGGATATGCGTGAAGATGTCGATCACCTTGCTGTCTCCCTTAGGTCGGCAGGCCCATCGGGTGCCACAGGCGTACGGTGAACTCTATGCCACAGCGGGTATGAGCCCATACCCCTGCCAGCCAACTCCTACGACGGCCCCTACCAGCACACCAGATGCCTGATCGGTATCAACCAATACCAGAAAAGGTATTGGGATGACGCGCGATTTCTAACAAGTCTGTGGTCAACGGGCCTGAGGAGCGCCCGACAATCTACCCGTGCTGTCAGGAGGAGACCAAACAGATGGGCATCGTTACAGAAGAGAATATTACCGACGTCGTTACTGCAAGCCTTGGGGAACACGGCGAAATTTCGGATCGTCAGCGCCAGATCATGACATCGCTGATCAAACACCTGCACAGCTTTGTCAAAGACGTGAGACTGCAGCACAGCGAATTTCTTGACGCGTGCTTCTACCTCGAGCGCGCAGGCAAGCTATGTAACGAAAGCCGTCAGGAATTCATTCTGCTCGCCGACATTCTGGGTGTTGAAACGCTGGTCGACATGATGACCAACCCCGTCGAGGGCGACGCGAGCGAGTCCACGGTACTTGGCCCGTTCTATCGTGAAAACCCGCCTGTCCTGCCCAAGGGTGCCTCCACAATCCTCAAGCACTTCGACAACGAAGAAACCGCCTATTACGAAGGCTACATCCGCGACAAGGATGGCAACGGCATTTCCGGCGTGACGTTGGATGTGTGGGAAGATGCACCGAACGGCATCTACGAAAACCTTGATCCCGATCAGCCGGAATATAACCTGCGCGGTCGTTTCGAAACCGATGAAAACGGCCACTACGCCTTTGTCGCCGTGCGCCCCGTGCCCTACCCGATCCCCGAGGACGAAACAGCGGGCGAACTGTTGCGCTACATGGGTCACCACCCCAACCGTCCGGGCCACATGCACTTTATCATCTCGAAGGATGGCTACCGCCCGCTGATCAGCCAGATCTACGATGCGGACAGCGAATGGCTGGAAGATGACAGCGTGTTTGCGGTGAAAGACAGCCTGATCGGCAAATTCAAACCGGCGAAAGAAGAACACGGCACAGACGTGCATCTCGAGTTCGACTTCGTTCTGACACCGCAGGCCATGGCCGCCGAATAAGGCCCATGTCCGGTTATGTCGCAGACCCCCAATCCTTTGGGGGTCTGTTCACGTTTTCGGCTTTAGCCTATCCATCAAGCCAAAAGGAAGCGCGCCGTGAACTTTAAACAGTTGACCTATTTCATCGCCGTCGCGGAAGAACTGCACTTTGGGCGCGCTGCAGAACGTCTGGACATGGCGCAGCCGCCGCTAAGCCGCCAGATCAAGCAGTTGGAAACCGATCTGGACGCCACCCTATTCAACCGGGGCCGCAGCCAGATCAGCCTGACCCAAGCGGGCGAACGGCTGCTGGAACGTGGCAAATCCATTCTGGCCCAGTTGGATGACACCTGTCTTGAGGTCCGTCGATTGGGCCAAGGCGCCGAGGGCCGTCTGCGTGTGGGCTTTGTCGGGTCTGCGACATTCGGCATCCTGCCCAACATCATCAAATCTTTCCGCGCGAACTACCCCGAGGTGAACCTGAGCCTTTTGCCGATGAACAACGCGCAACTGCATCGCGCCCTGATCTCGCGCGAAATCGACGTGGCCTTTTCCCGCCCTGAACTGCACGACAGCGAATTCATCACAAAACATCTGCTGGAAGAACCACTGATCGCCGCTGTGCCTGACACGCTCGAGGTCACTGGCCCCGGCGGGCTGGACCTACGGACGCTCAAGGCGCCCAGCCTGATCCTCTATCCCGAGTATCCCCGCCCCAGCTTTGCCGATGTGGTGCTGTCTAATTGCAAAAAGATGGGTGTCGACACGTCACGCCGCGTCTGGACGATGGATCTGCAAACTGCGCTTAGCCTTGTGTCGATTGGCGAAGGGATTTGTGTTGTTCCCGCCTCGGTCGGGACCGCCACACGCAATGGCATGCGGTTTCACAAGATCAATCCGCCCTTGGGCGTGACGTCGCTGTCAGTGAACTACCGGTTGGATGAACAGGGTCGCCACATCAACAACTTTATCAGGATCGCCCAAAGCGTCGCACGCAAAACGATCTGATCACCGGTTACGTTCCGGACACGGCCCTGACGGTTTTGCTCCGGTCGCGGCTGTAGAAGTTGACCTTATCCATATCGAGCTCGGCCCCAATGCCGTGGCCTTGCGGCACTTCAACATTGAAATCCGTATACACAATCGGGTTGGTCAGAATTTCATCGGTCAAAAGCAGCGGCCCAAAAAGTTCTGTCCCCCACTCCAACCGGTCAACCGTCGCGAACAGTTGCAGCGCCGCTGAGGTGCCTAACCCCGTCTCAAGCATTGTGCCGCCATAAAGCCCAAGCCCTGCGGCCTGACCAATGGCAATCACTTCGGCCCCGCGTTTCAGGCCACCCGATTGCGCAACCTTCACTGCAAAGACGTCGGCACAATGGTTAGCGGCAACCACAAGCGCATCTTCCGGCCCGTTCAGAATTTCATCCGCCATGAGTGCTATTTCGTATTTCGCAGTCAGCTCGGCCATGGCGTTACGATAACGCGCCTTGATAGGTTGCTCGACCAGAACACAGCCCGCCTCTTGCAGGCCTTTCAATCCCCAGCGCGCATCTTGAAGGCTCCACGCCTGATTGACGTCCACGCGGATACTGGCCCGATCCCCAAGCGCCTTGGCGATCTTGGACACATGCGCGACGTCGTCCGCGACGGCCCGCTTACCGATTTTCAGTTTGAATATGTTGTGACGACCACGTTCGATCATCTCTTCGGCTTCGGCAATGTCTGTGTCCGAGTTGCCCGAGGCCAGCGTCCACGCCACAGGAAGCCTTTTGTGCACCGCGCCACCGAACAACTGCGACACAGGCACGCCAAGGCGTTTTCCAAGACCATCCCAAAGCGCGATCTCGATCGCAGATTTGGCGATCCGGTTGCCTTGCACCATGCGATCAACCAGTTGCGTGACCGAGTTTATGTCATCCCCGTCCAGCCCAACAATGCCAGGTGCGATGTAGGTTTCGATCACCGACTGGATGCTTTCAGGGCTTTCCGGACAATAGCTGAGACCACCGATGGTGGTCCCTTCCCCCAGTCCTTCCGAGCCATCAGAAAACCGTATCCGGACCAGAACAGCCGTTTGCGTCCGCATCGTTGCCATCGACAGGACATGCCCTCTGATTGTCGGGACATCCACGATCATGGTTTCGATCACGTCAATTTTGGGCACAGCTCTGGTTCCTTGGTGTCGTTGACTGCCAAGGCCTAGATTGCGCTTTCGGGGTGTTTTCTGTCGATGATAACGCGGGTCTCAGGTGATACCCAAACAGACAGGTTTCGATGCATTTTGCGTATGGCCGATTATAGCATTTCTTGCCTTATCAGAAGAAGTTAACAGCCGGTATCACCCCATACCTGCCCAAGCATTGCTTGAATCCGGCCGTCCGACCACCGTTTCACCAAAAGCCGCAAAGGCACGATTATTGGAAGTGGAGGACAACCAATGGCAACAAAGATCACACGTCGCGATTTCGGCCGAGGAGCCGCCGCAATCGCAGGGGCAGCCGCACTGGGGACACCCGCGCTGGCAGCCAACAAGAAAATCAAAATCGGTTTCGTTTCGCCGCAAACAGGCCCGCTGGCCGTTTTCGCGGAATCCGATGCCTTTGTGCTGAACCAGTTCCAAACTGCACTTGCCGGTGGGCTGGAAATCGCGGAGGAAACCTACGACATCGAATTCATCGTCAAGGACAGCCAGTCCAGTTCGAACCGCGCATCGACGGTTGCACAGGAACTGATCCTTGATGAAGAGGTCAACCTGATCCTCGCCACCTCGACGCCCGACACGACCAACCCTGTGGCGGATCAGGCGGAACTGAACGAGGTGCCCTGCATCACCAACGATACCCCGTGGCAGCCGCATTTCTTTGGTCGTCAAGGCGACCCGTCCAAGGGCTTTGACTGGACCTTCCATTTCTTCTGGGGTCTGGAAGACATCGCATCGGCCAACATCGGCACATGGGACCAGGTCGAAACCAACAAAGTCGTTGGCGCGCTTTGGCCGAACGATCCGGATGGCAACGCATTCGGCGACCCCGAACGCGGCTATCCCCCGCTGCTGGCAGCCCGCGGTTACACGTTGGTCGATCCCGGTCGCTACCAGATCCTGTCGGATGATTTCTCGGCCCAGATTTCCGCATTCAAAGCGGCGGGTGTCGAAATCGTCACGGGTGTTGTTCCGCCGCCGGACTTCACAACCTTCTGGCTGCAAGCCGCCCAGCAGGATTTCCACCCCAAGGTCGTGACATTCGGAAAAGCGCTGGAATTCCCACAGGTCATCTCGTCTTTGGGTGATCGTGGCGAAGCGCTGACAACCGAGCTCTGGTGGTCGCCGAACCACCCCTTCTCGTCCGGCTTCAACGGCCAGACATCCGCAGAACTGGCCGCCGCCTACGAGGAAGCCACAGGCAACGTCTGGACCATGCCGCTGGGCTTCAAGCATTCGCTGTTCGAAATCGCTATCGACGCCCTGCGCCGCACCGAAGACCCAAGCGATCCAGCATCGATCCGCGACGCAATTGCCGCGACGGACTATGCGTCCATTGTCGGGCCGATCAACTTCCAGACGGGCCCTGTGCCAAACATCTCCAAGACACCTCTGGTGGGTGGCCAATGGCGGATCGTTGACGGCAAGCCCGTGATCGACATCGTTGAAAACGGTGATCACCCGAATATCGCCAAAACGGCCGACGTCCGTTTGATCGGCAACTAATCATCGGGGGACTGCATCTAGCCGGACGCAGAAATGCGTCCGGCTTGCTGCACGCATATGACAGACACATCGCAAAACATCCTAGAGGTGCGCAACCTCTCGAAATCTTATGGGGCTTTGCAGGTCACGAACAACGTATCGATGACCCTGAAACACGGCGAAGCGCTTGGGATTATCGGCCCGAACGGCGCTGGAAAATCCACGCTGTTCAACCTGATCGCGGGCACCCAGCCTGTGAACGAAGGCCAGATCATCCTGTCTGGTCAGGACGTTACCAAAAGCACACCTGCCCTTCGCTGTCGCATGGGCGTTGGGCGCACCTACCAGATTCCCAAACCCTTCAACGGCATGACAGTTTTGGAAAACCTGCTGGTCGCCGCCACCAATGGCGGGGCGCTTAGCCTGCCGGATGCCACAGACAAAAGCCTCGAAATCCTTGAGGATCTGGGATTGGGCGACCTTGCCGATGTCCCAGCCAGTCAGCTGCGCCTTCTGGACCGCAAACGCCTTGAAATGGCCCGCGCGCTGGCGACGGAACCATCGCTGTTACTGCTGGACGAAATCGCGGGCGGCCTGACCGAGGACGAATGCGAAACACTGGTTCAAACCATCAACGACATCCGCGCATCCGGCACGTCCATCATCTGGATCGAACACGTCGTGCACGCATTGTTGGCCGTGGTCGATCGGCTGGTCGTCATCAACTTCGGCGCGGTCTTGGCCGAAGGCGACCCACAAGAAACGTTTAATTCGAAGGACGTGCAGGAAATCTATCTGGGGATCGAAGCATGACAGATTTGCTGACCGCCTCGTCACTTGATGCCTTCTACGGTGATTTTCAGGCGCTCTTCGCCGTGGATTTTCGCATCAGCGAAGGCGAAAGCGTCGCGCTGATCGGGGCCAATGGCGCTGGAAAATCCACTTTTCTTAAGGTGCTGACAGGCCTGCTGCCTGTTCCAGGTCAATCCCTAACGTTCGACGGCACCGACCTGACACAACATCCCGCGCACGAGATTGCTATGCTTGGCATTGCCATGTCGCCGGAAGGCCGCAGGCTGTTCCCGTCGCTTAGCGTGCGTGAAAACCTGCTGCTGGGCGCCACCGTGGCCCGCGAAGGCCCATGGAACCTGCAAGCTGTCGAAGGCCTGTTCCCCATTCTGGCGGAAAAGGCCGACACGCCTTCGACACTTCTGTCGGGTGGCCAACAACAGATGGTCGCGATTGGCCGTGCCCTGATGGCGAACCCGAAAATCCTGTTGCTGGACGAGGTCAGCCTTGGTCTGGCCCCCGTCATCATCCGCGACATCTATAGCGCGCTGCCCCGCATCCGCGAAAACGGCACGTCGGTCATTCTCGTCGAACAGGACATCGGACAGGCCGTCGCCGTTTCAGACAGGCTTTATTGCCTGCAAGAGGGCCGGATCAGTCTTGAGGGCCCATCGGCCACGCTGGACCGCGCAGACATTTCCGCAGCCTACTTTGGCCGCAAGAAGGAGCACGCGTGATGGAATGGATCAACGCTATCCTACAAGGCATTTTGCTTGGGGGGCTTTACGCGCTGTTCGCAGCGGGTCTGTCCCTGATGTTCGGCATCATGCGCTTTGTGAATCTGGCCCATGGTGATTTCATCATCGCAGCCGCCTTCATGACACTGGTATTCGTCGATCTGACCGGACTAAGCCCGCTTTGGGCCATTGTGCCGATTGTCCCCGCCATGATGATTGCGGGTTACGTTGGACAAAAAGTGGTTCTTAACCGACTGTCTGGAAAAGACCTTTTGCCATCCATCCTTGTGACATTCGGTCTGTCGGTGATCCTGCAGAACCTTATGCTGGAAACCTTCTCAGCCGACAGCCGCCGCGTCAGTGCAGGGGCGCTCGACACCGCTGCGATCCCGCTTGGCGGCGGTTTGGCCGTCGGGGTGATCCCGCTGTTGCTGTTCGTTTCGGCCATCGCGGTCATCGCCCTGTTGAACTGGATTTTTGCGCATACAGCTGTTGGCCGCCAACTGCGGGCGACATCGGATGATCCCGAAACTGTCAGCCTGATGGGCATCAACAAAAAACACCTGTTCGCCATCGCCATGGCGCTGGCCTCAGGCGTCGTTGCCTTGGCCGGTGTTTTGCTGGCGGTCAAAACCAACTTTGATCCTGCTGCGGGCCCTGTCCGTCTGCTCTTTGCATTCGAAGCGGTGATTATCGGCGGTTTGGGATCGCTCTGGGGCACTTTGGCGGGTGGTGTCATCCTTGGGGTGGCTCAGGGTCTGGGTGCGAAAATCGATCCCGGAATGCAAATTCTTGCAGGACACATTGTGTTCCTGATCATCCTAGTCCTGCGCCCTCAGGGCCTGTTCCCCAAGCAGCGGGGTTAAGCAAATGTCGACACAAAACATGTTCCGTCTCGGCCTTTTCGCACTCGTCATCGGCGCACTTCTGTTGGGTCCCTACTGGGCCAGCCGTGGCACCATGCGCCTGCTGATCGAGGTGTTCTATTTCCTCGCGCTTGCACAAATCTGGAACCTGCTTGCGGGCTACTCGGGCCTTATTTCGGTCGGGCAGCAGGCCTTCGTCGGATTGGGCGGATACCTGATCTTCTCGCTCGCGATGTTTGCTGGTGTGCCCATTCTGGTCGGCCTTCCCTTGGCGGGCCTTCTGACCGCGCTGATCGCATGGCCCACAGCCTTTGTCGCCTTCCGCCTGTCAGGCCCCTACTTTGCCATCGGCACTTGGGTGATCGCCGAAGTCTACCGTCTGGTCTTTGCCCAGATCCCTGCCCTTGGCGGCGGCAGCGGCATTTCCCTGCCTGCCGACATCGTCAAGGCAATGGCATCCAGCAGATCGGCGCGGGAAAGCATGACCTACTGGATCGCTTTGGGCATCATGCTGGCGGTTGTCTTGGGCGTCTGGGCCCTGATGCGATCGCGCGTTGGGCTGTCGCTATCGGCCATGCGGGACGATGACGAAGCGGCCATCAGTGTGGGCGTCGAAACACGCAAGTTGAAGTTCCTGATCTACATCGCGACGGCAGGTATCACCGGCCTGATCGGAGCGTTGATTTTCCTACAGAAACTGCGCGTGACACCTGATGCGGCTTTCTCGGTCAACGAATGGTCGGTGCTGGTGATCTTTATCGTGGTGATCGGTGGGATCGGTACGCTAGAGGGGCCGATCCTTGGCATAATCCTGTTCTTTGTACTGCGCGAATTTCTGGCCGATCTGGGGTCGTGGTACATGGTCATCCTTGGCACGGTTTCGGTGGTGATCATCCTTGTCGAGCCCAAAGGCCTCTGGGGCCTGATCCAGCGCTGGAAACCGGTGTCACTGTTCCCGGTGACACGCCGAAGCGACGGCTGACCATCCGCCGCACAACCCAACACCAAACCGCGGGCCAAATCACCCTTGGCCTGCGGTTTTTCGGCGTTGTTTTCTGGTCTTCCCAAGGCATCCGCAGTACACTGCCGATCCCTTCAAAGACAGAAGTCAACCATCATGAAAAATCCCAAAAACCACTTTAAAGCGTCCATTTTGTCGGGCGCTCATCAGCTTGGCATGTGGAATTCAATCGGGGGCAACACCGTTGCCGAACTGTTGGGCGGGGCCGGATACGACTGGGTCCTGATCGATTGTGAACACTCTGCCATCGAAACCGTCGAAGTGCTGCCTGCACTTCAGGCCTTGGCCGCCGTGCCCGAGGTATCTGCGACCGCCCGTGTGGCAGGCAATGACCCTGTCCTGATCAAACGTATGCTGGACATGGGCGTTCAGACGCTGATGGTGCCGTTCGTACAGTCCGCAGAGGAAGCACAAGCTGCCGTAGATGCGATGCGCTATGGTCCGCGTGGTATTCGCGGCATGGCCGGCATGACCCGCGCCACCCGCTACGGCAAGATCAAGGATTATTACACAACAGCCGAAGAGGATCTGTGCCTGATCGTTCAGGTCGAAACCGTGGCAGGCATGGACGCGCTGGAAGACATTGCAAATATCGACGGTGTCGATGCAGTATTCATCGGCCCCTCAGACCTGAGCGCCAGCATGGGGTATCCCGGTCAGGTGAACCACCCCGAGGTGGTCGCGGCGATCGAGAACGGGATCGAACGCCTTCAGGCGGTGAACGTCCCTGCCGGTGTGATGGCGCTGGATGTGGATATGGCCAAGCATTTCATGGCCAAGGGCGCACTGTTTACCGCTGTGGGTGTAGATCTGGTGATACTCGCACAGGCCGTGGCAGATTTGCGCGAACAGTTCGACTGATCAGCTTTGGCCCGACAAACGGGCAAAACAATCGGCCATACGCTCGGCATCGGGCGTGTGGCCAGTGATCAACTCGAACGCAAAGACCGCCTGATAAAGCGCCATCCCCCCACCGTTGAACGCCTGTAGGCCACGCGCGCGTGCCGCCTGCAACAGCGCTGTATTCATCGGGAAATAGACGATATCCGCCACCCACGCGTCGTCCGGAAGATCGACGGGATCGAACGCCGTTCCCGGATATGAATTCATGCCCAAGGGTGTTGCATTCACCGCACCAGACACGGCCTGTAATTCGATGTCGCTGCCGGACACAGCTTGCACTTGCGCGTTTGGCCGGACCTCTTTCAAGCGGGTGACCAATGCCTCCGCGCGGGACAGATCGACGTCCACGATGCTTAGGTCGGCACCTTCGTCGAGCAGAGCCAAAGACGTCGCGGTACCAGCGCCCCCTGCCCCGAACTGCGCGACAGGCTTCCCAGCCAACGCCACACCGGTCCGCCGCATCGCTTCGCGGAAACCGGAATAGTCCGTGGTATGCCCCACCCGTTTCCCATCGCAAAAAACGACCGTATTGACCGTGCCCAAATCCTGCGCGGGCCCTTCCAAATGATCCAGATAGGTGCCCACCTCGGTTTTGTGGGGATGGGTGATGTTCACACCTGCCAGACCACTGGCTTCGGCATGATCCAGAATGTCCGGCAGGCTCATGCCCGACCAAGGCGCCTCGCCCGTGTCAAAGCGCTGATAGGTGTAGTCAAAGCCAAGGGCGCGGCCCTCGGCCTCGTGCATCGCGGGGGTCAGGGATTGTCCAATCCCATGCCCGATCAATCCGGCCTTCATCCCGCGTATCCAAACAGACGGGGCAGGAACAGGACCAGATCAGGGAACAGGATCAGGACAATCAGTGCCAGAAGCAGTACGCCCAAGAACGCCCAGATTTCGCTGATGATGTCGCGCAGTTTGATGCCTGTGACCGCGTTGATGACAAACAGCAAGATGCCATAGGGCGGCGTGATCAGGCCGATCATCGAGTTCACGACAACCAGAACCCCGAAGTGCACCAGATCAATCCCAAGAGCCTTACAGGCGGGAATAAACAGCGGCACGATGACCAGAATGATCGTCGTCGCATCCAGCACACAGCCCAACAACAGGATCAAAACGTTGATCAGCAGCAGGAACATCAGCGGATGCATGTCGATGCCTGTCAGGTAGGCCGACACCATGCCCGGAATGTTTTCCGACACCACGATAAAGTTCAGGATCAGCGCACCGCCGATGACAACACCAACCGAGGCAGACGCCCGCGCGCTTTCCACGAAGATGCTGTACAGCCCCTTAAGCGACAAAGCGCGATAGAAAATACCGGACAACAACAGCGCGTAAAGCGCAGCCACCGCAGCCGCTTCCGTCGGCGTTGTGACACCGCCATAGATGCCGTAAAGCAGGATCGCCGGCATCAATAGCGCTGGGAAGGCGTTTGCTGTGACCTTGGGCAACTGGCGCAGGGGCACAGGCTCTTCCAATGCGAAACCGCGCTTGTGGGCCAGATAGGTGTTCATCGCCATCAGAACCGCGCCCATCACAAGGCCGGGCACGATGCCCGCCAGAAACAGCGCGCCGATGGATGCGTTAGATACCAGCGCATACAGAACCATCGGGATCGACGGCGGAATGATCGGACCGATGGTGGCAGAGGCCGCCGTGATCGCCGCAGCATATCCGCCGCTATAACGACCATCCTTGGTCATCATCTCGATAATAATCTTACCGATACCCGCCGCATCCGCGACCGCAGAACCCGACATGCCGGAGAAGATCAGCGATGCGACCACGTTCACATGGCCCAAACCACCACGGAACCGGCCAACGGCCGCCACGCAGAAGTTAAGAAGACGTTCGGAAATCGTACCCGCATTCATGATGTTGGCGGCCACGATGAACAACGGCACCGCCAGCAGCACAAAGCTTTTGTACAAACCCTGAAGGATTTTTTCGCCCGTCAGCGCAAGGTCCATACCGGCCATGCCCAGGTAGACCAGCGACGCCAGCATGATCGAATAACCGATAGGTGTCCCGATACCCGCCAGCCCGAACAGGGTGATCAGGCAGAGCGCAAGTTCCATACTCATACCACTTCATCCCCTTCTTGGATGGCCGGCGGTTCGTGATCGTGACCGGGAAGTTCGTGGTCTGTTTCGGGCGGTCCGTTGCGCAACACATCGACAAAGCGCCAGATGTAGCGCGCAGCTACGACCAACATGAACATCGCGTAGATCGAAAAGATGGTGCGCATCGGAATTTTATTTCCGTCCAACGGGTTACGGACCGTTGTTGTTTTGCGCATCTTCATCCAGTCGATGTAATCCCATGTGGGCAGAAACGCATACAGCATGCCCGTAGCAATGGCCGCAGCCGAGATCAGTGCCAGCACTTTCTGCACGCGGCGCGGGGCTGATAGATAGAAGATATCAAAGGTCACGTGATCGTTTTCGCGCACCAGAAAGGCGCAGCCGAAAAACACGATCCAGACCCAAAGGATCAAGCACAGTTCAAGTGTCCAGCCGAAGGGTGTCTTCAGCACATAGCGCGAAAAAATTTGTAGAAGGAAGGTAATAAACATCGCCGCCAAAAAGCTGGCAGCGATGGCTTCGGTGCCGTGTCGGAACCAAGTTGAAATCGTTTTCATCATGTCCCCCGTCAGCACAGGTGTGGCCCCTGAAACGGGGCCACTAAGTCGTGATCAGATCAGTTGCCCAGAGCGTTGATGCGCTCGAGAACACCTTCCGGCCAGGATGCGGCAACTTCGCTGCCAGCATACTGTGCCTGCACGTGTGTGCGGAAGGCTTCCAGATCAGGGGTGTAGATTTCTACGCCCTGGCTGCGAATGAAATCAGCCAGATTGTTCTCCAGATCCAGCTGCTTCAGACGACCCCAAGCGGCAGCCGCGTCTGCGGCGCGCTGCACAGTGATCTGCTGATCAGGTGTCAGTTCGTCCCAAACCGCCTTCGAGAACGCGATGTAGTTCAGGTCGACAAGGTGCGACGTCAGCGCGATCTGCTTGGTCACTTCGTAGAATTTCTTGTCCACGACTGTCGGCAGAGGATTGTCCTGACCGTCAACAGCGCCAGTCGCCAGACCTGTGTAAACCTCGTTGAAGGCCATCGGTGTCGGGGATGCACCCAGAGCGGACCCCAGGAACTGCCATGCGTCTGTGCCCGGCATACGCAGGTTCACGCCGGCCAGATCGGCAGGTGTCTGTACATCAACCTCTTCGCGCGTCTGGCGCAGGTTCACGTGGCGACGGCCCAGATACATGACAGACAGCAGCTTTACGCCCAGTTCGTCTTCGGCCTTTTGCTTGAACGGGTCCATCAGCGGGTCGTTGAAGACACGAACCTGATGCGCGGCGTCCTGATGGACGTAACCTGTCGCAAAGATCGAGAACTCGGGGAAGAACTGTGCCATTTCCTGCGCGGACGCGATGGACATGGTCAGGTTGCCACGGCTGATCGCCTCAAGCTCGGTGCCCTGTGCGAACAGAGTGCCGTTGTAGCCCGGCTGGTAGTCAGCGAATTCGGCAACCATCGGCGCGAAGACGTTCGCCAAGGCCGCGGAACGCTGGTCTGTTTCAGAACCGGCTGTTGCCATAGTGAAAGTCATTTTGTCCGCCGCCAAAGCGGGACCAAGGGACCCTGCAAGCATCGTTGCGGAAAGTGCTGCGCCAAGCGCGGCACGACGTGTCAGTTTGAAGTCCATTTCATCCTCCCTGGACGTTTTAAATCCTCTTGTGGCGAACATGTTTGCTTGGCCATCGCAGCTTTGCAAGATATTTTTAAAAATATCAGATATTTTTGCTAAACGTTCGAATTCTCAGAATCGACCTTGGTCGATCCTGACAGTTTCGCCGGTTTGCGCCGCACGCTGAATGGCCTCTACAACCAATAAGCTCTTTGTTGCTTCCTCGCCGGAAACCAAGGGCTTAGCGGATTTCTGGATGACCTGAACAAAGTGGTCGACTTGTTTAACCAACGGGTTTTCGGGGTGGACGCTACGCGTTTCCACGCCCAACGGATGCCACCAATGTCGCGGATTTTCGCCGTAACTCCACAGCTTCATATCCGGAATAGACAATGATCCGTGCGACCCTCCGACAAGATAGCAGCTTTCAGGCTGTGGGGGATAGGCCGGATTTTCGCGGGCTGTCAGCTCCCAACTCCACGGTGACACGATGCTATCGGACACGGTGATGGTGCCAATCACCCCCGATTCGAACTCAAGCAGCGCGCTGGCGACGTCTTCATTTTGATAGCCACGCAAAGATGGGCTGGCCACCGCGCGGACCGTTTTGACGTCTCCGCACAGGTAGCGGAGCAGATCGATGTCGTGGACCAAATTGACTGCAATGGGCCCTGCCCCGGGCTTCTTGCGCCAGTCGGCCTCATCGAAATAGCTGTCGGGTTTGTAAAGCCAGCACGTGGCCTGAACCGCGCGGATGTCTCCGATCTGTCCTGCGTCGATTGCGGCCCTGGCGGATTGCATCAAGGGACTGTGGCGGCGGTGATGTCCCACGATCAATGGCACATCCTGTTGTTTCGCACGATCGACCAAGGCCCATGCATCGCCTGAACGCGTGGCAATCGGCTTTTCGATCAACATCGGAATGCCCTGTTCGACACACTGCAACCCCTGTTCAACATGCAGTGTGTTCGGCGTCGCCAGAAGAATGCCGTCCGCGCCGCCCGCCGCGAAGAACTGATCAAGATCGGCGAAAGACTTTGCGCCCAAATCCGCGCCAGCCTTCTGGCCGGTCTCACTAGGATCAATCACCGCCACCAATTCCGCATGGTCGCTTTCTGCGATGGCTTTGGCGTGCTGACGGCCGATCAGCCCGAACCCCGCAATCGCAAGGCGCGTCTTCGTCTTCATATTCAGATGTCCTCCCGACGTGCATCAAAGTGCCCGCGTTTCCCGACACAGACAGAAATCTGTATCGCCTCCGCAAAAATAATATATGATATTCTTAAGTGTACCATATTTTATTTATTCGTTTGGCCGGTTGTCGTTACACAAAAATATCAGGTATTTAAGCTAATCTACGGAAACCGCGGCTTGGGAGGGCTGTATGACTGTCGGATCAACGATCTATCAGACGATCAAGCATGACATCATTTTCGGCGCCTTGAAGCCGGGCGAAAAGCTCAAGCTCGACATGCTGAAAAAGCGTTATGACGCCAGCCTGTCCACCTTACGGGAAACCCTGAACCGTCTGGCAAGCGAAGGCTTTGTCGACGCGCCGGAACAGCGCGGCTTTTATGTGCACCCCATTTCAGTGGATGACCTGCGCGAGATCGCGAACCTTCGCGTTTTGCTGGAATGCCATGCTTTGGACCTGTCGCTGCAAAAGGGCGACACGGAATGGGAAGGCAACCTGGTTGCTGCCCACCACAAGCTTTACCGGATGGAGCAGGAAAGACTGGCGGGCAACCAGACCAAGACCGAGGACTGGAAGCGCTACGATTGGGAATTCCACTTTGCCATGATCGCAGCCTGCGATTCAAAGAACCTGTTGGATCTGCACGCCACGATCTTTGACAAATACCTGCGTTATCAGATGTTGGTCCTGACCTATCGTGGCGAAGTCGCAATGCGCGAACATAAGGCAATGCTTGATTCCGCGCTGAGCCGAGATGCCGAACTGACCAAAAAGCTGCTGGCGCAGCATGTAGAGAACGGCCTGATCCACTGTCTTGAAGCGATGGACGAACAGGAACTGATCCCGCAACGCTAATCCCACCCCCACAAACAAAAACCCCGCGCTTTCGGCGCGGGGTTTTGTATTTTTAGCGTCCGATGGACCACCAGCCTTTGCGCTTTGGCTTCGGCTTTTCTTCGGCCACCGGTTCCGCCGGGGCGGGTTCCGGCGCAGGGGCTTCGGCCTCGGCTGTCACCAGCTCGGCAGGCTCTGCAACGGTTTCTGCGACCTCGACCGCTTCCGGTACCGGCGTCGGTTCAACCACCGCCTCTTCCAAAGCTTCGGGCGTGGCCGAGGATGTGTCCTTCACCTCAGGAACCGCCGGATCAGGTTCTGCCGGTGCTTCCGCCAGCTTTTCATCAACCGGTGTCGGGGCTGCTGCCTCTTCCTCGGCTACCTGCTCTGCGGCCGCCGGTTCTACGGCGACAGGCTCTTCGACCTTTTTCTTGCGCGGGCTACGACGACGCTTGGGCTTTTCAGCCGGAGCTTCTTCTGTTGCCGCCTCTTCTTTCGGAGCCACTTCCGCAGCTGCGTCAGCATCCTTCACTTCCGCATCCGCTGCCTCTGCCTCTTCAGTTTTAGGCTCTGGCTTTTTGCGGGTGCGACGACGGCGCTTGGGCTTTTCTTCGGCCTCGGCGTCGGGCGTGGTCTCTTCTGCGGCAGGTGCGTCTTCCGAAGCGTCCGTTTTCGCCTCGTCAGCCGCGCTGTCCTTGGACTCTTCCGAACCGTTATCTGCGGTATCGGTCGACTCGTTATTGTCGGACTGGCCGTCTTCGCCTTCGGTCTGGTTGGTCTTTTTCTTCCGGCGGCGACGACGACGACGCTTGGGCTTTTCTTCTGTCTCGGCTTCGTTTTCGACTTCGGCGTTCAGCTCTTCCGCTTCTTCCTCTTCGGCATCGATGTCTTCCATCAATGCCATCGAGGCCGACACAACAGGTGCTGTCGGTTCAGGAACAACGCGTGTCGCTGTCTTGAACTTCTCCATCGTGAAGTCAGGGCTGACCAGATGCGGGTCGCCTTCGATGCGGACGGACAAGCCGTAGCGCGCTTCGATCTGGATGATGTGTTCACGCTTCTGGTTCATGATGAAGTTGGCAATGGCCACGGGTGCCTTGACCAGAACTTCACGCGACCGGTTGCGCGTGCCCTCTTCTTCGATCTGACGCAGGACCTGCAACGCCATGTTGTCGTCCGAACGGATCAGACCGGTGCCATGACAGGACGGGCACGGCTGTGTCGTCGCTTCGATCATGCCCGGGCGCAGACGCTGGCGCGACATTTCCAACAGGCCGAAACCAGAGATGCGGCCCACCTGAATGCGTGCACGGTCGGTTTTCAGCTTGTCCTTCAGGCGCTTTTCAACAGCTGTGTTGTTCTTGCGCTCGTCCATATCGATGAAGTCGATGACGATCAGACCGGCAAGGTCGCGCAGACGCAACTGACGCGCCACTTCTTCGGCGGCCTCAAGGTTGGTCTTAAGCGCGGTTTCCTCGATCGAGCCTTCTTTTGTGGCACGACCCGAGTTCACGTCGATCGCCACAAGCGCTTCGGTCACGCCGATCACGATGTAGCCACCGGATTTCAGCTGGACCGTCGGGTTGAACATGCCACCAAGGTAGCTTTCCACCTGATAGCGCGCAAAGAGCGGCAGCGAGTCCGAGTAGTGCTTCACGTTCTTGGCGTGGGACGGCATGATCATTTTCATGAAGTCCTTGGCCGTACGGTAGCCGCGTTCACCTTCGACAAACACTTCGTCGATGTCGCGGTTGTACAGGTCACGGATCGACCGTTTGATCAGGTCGCCTTCTTCATAGATCTTGGCCGGCGCAATCGATTGCAGCGTCAGTTCACGGATCTGTTCCCACAGACGCTGAAGGTATTCGTAGTCGCGCTTGATCTCGGTCTTGGTGCGCTTGGCGCCCGCAGTCCGGATGATCAGGCCCGCACCCTTCGGTACGTCGATCGATGTGGCGATTTCTTTCAGTTTGGAACGGTCGGCAGCGTTGGTGATCTTGCGGCTGATACCACCACCACGGGCGGTGTTCGGCATCAGGACGCAGTAACGGCCTGCAAGGCTGAGGTACGTTGTCAGAGCAGCGCCCTTGTTGCCGCGCTCTTCCTTGACGACCTGAACCAGCATAATCTGGCGAACCTTGACCACTTCCTGGATCTTGTAACGACGTGCACGCGCCTTGCGAGGCGGGCGGATTTCTTCCTGCGTGTCATCATCGGCGACAGACTCGATGCTGTCGTCGTCGGCAACTTTTACCTTCGGCTCGTCATCTTCGTCTTCGTCCGACTCGGCCTCGTCAGAGGCTCTGTCATCAGCGGACGCGTCATCGTCGGATGCCTCGGTCTCATCTGCTGTTGCGACAGCCGCATCAGAAGTCTCCGCCTCGGCAGAAGGCTCAGCCGCCTCTTCCGTCGGCGTATCCTCAGACACCTCGGCATCCGACGCAGTGTCCTGTGCCGCGTCGTCGGCAACGACCTGGTCCACAGGCTGCGCGTCAACCACAGCGAGGCTGTCGTTGTCGCCGTCGCTGTCGTCATCAAGATCGATGGTTTCCATACCAGTGATCTGCGACGGTTCTGTCGACACGACCGCATCAGTGGTTGTGGTCTTTTCCGCTTTGGATTTCGACCGCCGCGACCGCGAACGGCGCGATTTGGGCTTGGGGTTGTCTTCTTCCTCGGCCTCGCGCTGTGCGGCGGCCTCTTCCTCATCCATCAGGACCTGACGGTCTGCGACAGGGATCTGATAGTAATCGGGGTGGATTTCAGAAAACGCCAAGAAACCATGACGGTTGCCGCCATAGTCTACGAAAGCTGCCTGAAGTGATGGTTCTACCCGTGTTACTTTTGCGAGGTAGATGTTTCCTGCAAGCTGACGCTTGCTGTTAGATTCAAAGTCGAATTCCTCAACTTTGTTTCCGTCGACCACCACGACGCGGGTTTCTTCCGCGTGGGTGGCATCGATAAGCATTTTCTTTGCCATTGTATCCAGTTGCACGTCAAATTGCCGCCCTCCCTCGTAAGGAAAGCGTCGATTTGGTGTGTCTTGTCAGGGCGAAAGACAGCGCTCGGGCACGGGCGGATGTGTGATCCGCTCCTGTCTGCCTCATGTACTTAGCGCGCGTCATCGCGGTTCTTCTCCGACGCATCCGTAACCTGTCTGGTGACGTAGCGCCCATTAATGGCCCTTCGCTTGGTAGCGGTCAGGGCAATTTTCGTTGGCCTATCAGGCCGCTATCGGTCCTAAGGGCGTGTCCAGCTTTCATGTCTGGCGCTGCGCCCTTCGGCGAATTCTTTGGGCTGAAGCCGCACAGATGCGACTAGCCTAGCGAAGAGTGTACGCTGACCGACACGCAAAACACAATGGGCAATTGTTTGCGCAACCGAAAACATCGACGCGAAAAAGCGCCAGACGAGGCCCGGCGCGTTCAAAGGTTAATAAAGGGAAAAGAAATTAGCCCATCGCACGCAGACGTTTGAACAAACTTGACGTATCCCAACGCCCGCCGCCCATCTTCTGAACATCCTTGTAGAACTGGTCGACCAGAGCGGTCACAGGCAGTGATGCACCGTTGTCGTCGGCGGCGTCCAGACAGATGCCCAGATCCTTGCGCATCCAGTCAACAGCAAACCCGTGTTCGAAATGGTCGTCCAACATGGTTTCATACCGGTTGGACATCTGCCACGATCCAGCGGCCCCCTGACTGATCACCTCCACCACAGCGCGACCATCCAGCCCTGCCTTTTCGGCAAAGTGCAGCGCTTCGGAAAGGCCCTGAACCAGACCCGCAATCGCGATCTGGTTGCACATCTTGGTGCGTTGGCCTGCGCCGCTTTCGCCAATGCGGCGGCACAGCTTGGCATAGGCGTCGATCACAGGCTCGGCGCGATCATAGGCATCCTGATCACCGCCACACATCACAGACAGTTGCCCGTTCTCGGCCCCTGCCTGCCCGCCCGAGATCGGGGCATCGACAAAAGAAATGCCGGCTGTCTTGGCTGCATCATAAAGCTCGACCGTAACGGCATCAGACACTGTCGTGTGGTCGACGAAAACCGTACCTTCGCCCATTCCCGCAAACGCACCGTCGTCACCAACGCAGACAGACCGCAAATCATCGTCGTTACCAACGCAGGACATGACAAACTCGGCACCCTCGACAGCGGCACGCGGCGTTTCGGCGACCCCTCCGCCGAATTCCGCCGACCATTTCTGTGCTTTGGCGGTTGTCCGATTATAAACGGTGACATCATGCCCCGCCTTTGCCAGATGTCCGGCCATCGGGTATCCCATAACCCCAAGTCCCAAAAACGCGAGCTTTGCCATGATTTCCTCCTTTGCGGACATATTCTTTGACCGCAGTTGTGGCCGCCCCGCGCAACCTTGGCAAGGCCAGTCATTCCCGTTACTTCGCTAGAAAGGGAAGATGGGCCATGACACGCGCAGGTCCAGAAAAAGGATTTTCAGGATGTCCATGGTATTCCGCTGGCTTGTTCGACTGACCGCTTTCGCCATCGCCTTGGCCGCGCTGGCCGCGTTTGGCGTCTATTATCTGGCGTCACGATCCCTGCCTGAATACGACAAGACGCTGACCGTCAGTGGCATCACCGCCGATGTCGAAATCATCCGCGACAATTCAGGCGTCCCACACATCCAAGCCGCGGCGGATCGCGATGTGTTCTTTGGCCTTGGCTATGCCCACGCGCAGGATCGCCTTTGGCAGATGACCCTGATGCGCCGGACCGCGCAGGGGCGTTTGTCTGAATTGTTTGGCACGCGCACTGTTGAAACCGACAAGCTTTTGCGCCGGTTCGATCTTTATACGCTGGCCCGCGCATCTGTATCCCATCAAGATGCCCGAACGCTGGACGCGCTTGAAAGTTATGCCGCGGGCGTCAACGCCCGCATTGACGAAATCAACCGCGACAGCCTTGGACGCGGCGCGCCGGAATTCTTCTTGTTTGACCCGACCTTGTCGCCGTGGGTCCCGGCGGACTCTCTGGCGATCATCAAGCTGATGGCCCTGCAGCTGTCCGGCCATTTGTCAGAAGAGGTGCTGCGCGCCCGCACGTCCCTTGCGCTTGATGACGAACGCAGGCTTTCCGATATTCTGCCGGATGTTCCCGGCGCAGGCACCGCCGCCCTGCCCGATTACGCCAGCCTTGCCCCCGGCGCGATGCGTTATGCCGAACTGCCCGAGCTTGGCGGCAACATGCTGATGCCCATTGCACCGCGTGGCCTTGCTGGCGCGTCGAACGCTTGGGCCGCGGCGCCAAACCGGTCGGCCAATGGCGGCACACTTCTGGCGAACGATCCGCACCTTGGGTTTTCGGCACCCGCAATCTGGTATCTGGCGCAGTTGAACCTTACATCCGGCAGCGTCATCGGCGGAACCATCCCCGGTGTTCCTGCCGTTATGATCGGCCGAAGCGAAACGCTGGGTTGGGGTCTGACCTCGTCTTATCTGGATGATCAGGACCTGTTCCTTGAACAGCTGAACCCCGACAACCCCGAGGAATACCGGACCCCGACCGGCTGGAAGCAGTTCGAAACACGCAAATCGATCATCAACATCAAAGATGCCGCACCGGTCACCGTGACACTGCGCTGGACCGACAACGGCCCCGTTCTGCCCGCCACACAATTCGATATCGGCACAATCACCCCCAGCGGGCATGTCATGTCGCTCGGCTGGACAGCCCTGTCCGCGCGCGACACGTCGATGTCGGCCGCCATCGCCCTGATGGACGCCAAATCCGTGGACGAAGCCGTGGCCGTTTCATCGGCCTATATGGCCCCGTCACAGAACCTGACCCTGATCGACAAAGACAAAATCGCGATGCAAACCGTCGGGCAGATGCCCCGTCGGGACGCAAACCATCAAAGTCAGGGCCGGATGCCTGCGCCGGGCTGGATCGCCGAGAACCGCTGGCAGGGCATGCTGCCTTATGCGTCGAACCCGTCCTTTTTTGCTCCGCGTGGCGGCATCGTCGGCAACACCAACAACAAAACCGTCGACCGCCCCTTCCCGCTGCATGTCAGCTTTGAATGGGGCGACACGCAGCGCATTGAACGCTGGAAAACCTTGATGCAGGGCCGAGAAGTTCACACCCGCGAAAGCTTTATCGAGGCACAACTTGATACGGTTTCCTTCGCGGCACGTTCGCTTCTGCCTTTGGTCGGCAAAGACCTTTGGTTCACCGGCGAGGCAGCGCCCGAAGGCACGCCCGAACGCCGCCGGTCGCAGGCCTTGTCCATGCTGGCCAATTGGAACGGCGAAATGAGCGAACACTTGCCAGAACCGCTGATCTATTCGGCGTGGATGCGCGCCCTACAAGATCGGCTGATCCGCGACGATATCGGGCCGCTTGCAGACAAATACCGCCACGTCGAACCGCTGTTCATCGAACGTGTGTTCCGCAATATCAACGGCGCGTCCGCCTGGTGCGACATCAAGCAATCCAGCGCCGTCGAAGGCTGCACGGATATTGCCCGCCTTGCGCTGGACGACGCGCTGATCTGGATCGGGGAAACCTATGGCACCACGCTGGAATCCTTGCGTTGGGGGGACGCCCACCAAGCGACGCACGACCATCAGGTCCTGGGCGAGGTTCCCCTGTTGAAGTATTTCACCAACATCCGGCAATCCACATCCGGCGGGGATTTCACCCTGCTGCGCGGCAAAACGAGCGGAAAGCCCGAAGCACCCTTCCTGAACGTACATGGTGCAGGCTATCGCGGGGTCTATGATTTTGCTGATCCGGATAGTTCCGTCTTTGTGATTTCAACGGGCCAGTCCGGCCATTTCCTGTCGCGCCATTACGACGATCTGGGTCAGCTTTGGCGGCGCGGTGAATATATTCCCATGTCGCTGGACAATGATCTGGCACGGGCCGCGTCCGTCGGGATCACCCGCCTGACATTGGAATAATTCCCGAAAAAGAAAGCCATCCCGTCCGCACTGGGATTTTAAGGCAACATTAATTGGATTGGATTTACACCACAGTTGAACAATATGTAGTGACCGAGGTACAGTCATAATGATTAAAGATATTATTATTCAATTTCCCGGATACTATAAATTGCAAAACACTGCGAATAGAACCACCTGCAGTCGCTGCCGCGAAGAACATTGGCAAAGCGAACAAGCGTGCCCGCGTTGCGGAAAGACCCGTTCCTGGATCGATAAACACATTCCCACAGCGGTTTATCCGCTGGCGGCGCTGGCTGTTCTGATGCTGTACAGGCTGGTTTTTGTCTAGTCCAATCGACTACAGGCTGTCGAACTTCGCAGCATCCGTAGGCGACCAGCGTACTAAAAGATCATAGCCGTCTTCGGTCTGCTTTTCTTCCGAAACCAAACCTTTTTCGAACAACCACGCTCTTTTACGACCATCTTCATAGCTCAGCAGCAGGCGTTCTTCGCGAATGCCATCTGCCAGCTTTGTGGCAACGTCTTCTAGAAACGCATCAAGCCCCTGCCCAGTGATCGCAGACGCAACAAAGGTATCGTCCTGACGGGACGCCCGAAGTTGAAGCGCCTCGGCTTCGTCCGGATCGACGTTGTCGATCTTGTTCCACAACTCGATTTGCGGTGTTTCGTCCGTAATACCCAAAGAGGCCAGAATATCACGGACGTCTTTCGCCTGTTCTTCGGACTCTGAATGGCTGATGTCACGCACATGCACGATGATATCGGCGGCCAGCACCTCTTCCAGCGTGGCGCGGAAGGCCGCGACCAGTTCAGTCGGCAGGTCGGAAATAAAACCAACCGTGTCTGACAGGATAACCTCGGGGCCAGAGGATAGCTTCACCGCCCGCATAGTCGGGTCCAGCGTGGCGAACAGCATATCCTTGGCCATCACCTCGGCACCGGTCAAACGGTTGAAAAGCGTGGATTTACCGGCGTTGGTATAGCCGACAAGCGCGACAATCGGGAACGGCACCTTGGCCCGTGCCTTACGGTGCAATTCGCGGGTTTTCACAACCTTCTCAAGCTGGCGGCGCAACCGGACAAGCTGTTCGTCGATTGCACGGCGGTCAGCCTCGATCTGCGTTTCACCCGGACCACCCACAAACCCCAATCCACCCCGCTGACGTTCAAGGTGGGTCCAAGCGCGCACCAGACGTGTCCGCTGATAAGAGAGCGCGGCCATCTCGACCTGAAGAACACCTTCCCGCGTCGCCGCCCGATCCGAGAAAATCTCAAGGATCAGACCGGTACGGTCGAGCAGCTTAACGCCCCACGCCTTTTCCAAATTGCGCTGTTGAACAGGCGTCACAGGACCATCGATCAAAACCAGTTCGATCTCGTCCTTTTCCAGTTGCTGTTTCAGTTCTTCGATTTTGCCAGACCCGAACAGCATGCCCGGATGGGGCTTGGGCAATGGCACAACGGTGCCGCCCAAAACCTCTAGCCCCGGCAAAGCCAGGGCCAAGGACAAAGCCTCTTCCAACGAGCCATGCGCTTCACGGCGGTCACGATCTGATTTGATGTCGGGATGCAGAACCCAAGCGCGGGTGTCTGGCGTTTCCGTCTCGGTGAAGCCCAATTATTCCCCGTCGCCGTCGTACAGGTTGATCGGCTGCGCAGGCATTATTGTGCTGATCGCGTGTTTATAAACCAGCTGAGACTGGCCATCGCGGCGCAGAAGGACGCAGAAATTATCAAACCAAGTGATCACGCCCTGCAATTTCACGCCGTTGATCAGGAATACTGTGACCGGCACCTTGGTTTTGCGGACATGGTTCAGAAATGCATCTTGAAGGTTTTGACGGTCGGAAGCCATTGAAAAAGCCTTTATTCTTGTATGCGCCATCGTAAGCGCGCCCTCGTTCAAAAGAGTATGTATTGCTCGCTCAGGAACTTCCAGAGGAAATCAACACCCTTTTTCAAGCCTGTTGCATGAGATCAATCGCGCCACAACTCGGGCGTGACCATAACCACGATGGCCAGCACTTCAAGACGGCCAAGGATCATTCCCGCACAAAAAAACAATTTTGCCGATAGCTCGAGCTGCGACAAGGACAGCGAAACCTCGGCGGCAAGGTTCACGACAGGGCCTGTGTTGGTCAGCGCCGCGACGGCCATAACGAAGGACGGCTCGAACGTAACGCCCGAGGCAGCAAAGGCCATAACCAGCCCTGACAGGGTCAAAGCAAAGATCATGAAGAAGACCCAAGCGATAAACGCACCTTCCCTTCTGGTGCGCCGCGTCAACAGGCCGGACCGTCCAACGGAACTCGGGTGGATCAACCGTTCCAGTTCACGCCTTCCATTCAGATACAGGATGAACACGCGCAGCAGCTTGACCCCGCCAGCAGTCGTCGCAACGCCGCCGCCAGTGATCGCCAGCCCCATCAGAATCAAACCGGGCGTGCCCAAACCGGACCAGCTGCGCGCCGCCGACCAGTCGGCGCTTTCGAAACCGGCCGTGGTCAGGAAAGACAGCGTTGTGAAAATGGCCCCCCAAAGCGCCTGAAGACCGACGATCGGCGTATCGCTTACAGCAACTTCGAACGACGCGATCCAATGGCGTGTAAACAGGATAATCGGAACGATGGTGACGATCATCGCCCCCATCCTGAATTCAGGATCGTACCAGATCCCCTGACGCCGCGCGGCGCTGGTGTCGTTCGAAAACGTCAGGCGTGTCAAAGCGAACAGCAGGAACAGGAAGATCAGCATTTCACCCAACCGTCCCGATCCGCTTTCTGCCAACCCGTTGATCGGCGAAATCCCCGACGTCGCCATGGTAGACATAGCATGCATCAACGCGATGAACGGTGTGTCCCCTAGTGCCATCAGCATGACCCACAAAGACGCGGTAAGGCCCACGTAGACCGGGATCAGGCTTGCACAGGCGCGCGCCAGACGCTGACGCGGATCGGCATAGTCGCGCCGCGCAGCGCCGGTAGCAAAGGTTTGGCCCGGTTCTGACGCCGCCGTCACTTCGAACCCGCCCAAGGTCAGTGGGGCAAGGATCGCCGCCGCGGAAATCCACAACAGCAAACCGCCCTGCCATCCGACCAAGCCGCGCCAAAGATGTTCTGCAGGATCAAGCCGATCGGGCGCAAATAAGGTGGCCCCTGTCGTCGTCATGGACGACACCATTTCGAAATAGGCGTTCACAAACGTCGTATTCCGCACCGCTTCCTGAAACGGCATCGCCAGAAAGGCGGGCAGCACCAGATAGGCCACCAACAGCCCCAGCAATTGGCGAAGCGGGTTTTTGTTATGCTCGCGCCCCATCTGCGCCAAGGACACGAACAGGACAAAGATCATGCCCATCAGGCCTGCATAAAAGAACGTCCGCGCGTCGTGGAAGTGTTCAAGCGCCAAGGCATAGATCGCCGGCACCCACATCGAAAGCGACGCGACGCCTCCGAGCAAAAGCAAAAGTGGAAGTTCGACGAGCCGCGACATCGTCAGAAGAAATCGATCGAAACCTGTAGCAGACGTTCAACCTCTGCCACGTCTTCGCTGAGGGCGAAGATCACGATGATATCGCCTTCCTCGATCCTCAGATCACCACTGATCTTGACCACCTTGTCGCCCTTGCGAACCGCGCCGACCAGAACCCCTTCCGGAAACTGGATATCGCGGACGCGCTGCCCAGCGATCGGAGAGGTAGAGAGCACTTCGGCCTCGATCAGCTCGGCCTCGGCATCGCCGATGGAATAGACCGCGCGCACGCGGCCATGTCGGATGTGGCGCAAAATCGATGAAACGGTCGTCGCACGCGGGTTGATGTAGGCGTCAACGCCGAGCGGGTCCATCAGCGGCACAAGCGTCGGGTCGTTGATCAGCGCGATGGCCATAGGACAACCTTCGGCCTTGGCCCGAACCGCCGCCAGCATGTTGGTTTTATCGTCGTCGGTCACACACAGAACCGCATCGGCGCGGTCGATGTTCGCCTCGGCCAACAGGGCCGCATCCAGACCATCCCCGTGCAGAACGATGGTTTTCTCCAACGCTTCAGCCGCGTGTTCCGCGCATTTGCGGTTCTTTTCAATCACCTTGGCGCGCACGCGTTCGGCGCGACTTTCCAGTTCGCGCGCCACCATCAGGCCGACGTTGCCCCCACCGATCAGAACCACGCGTTCCTGTTTGTGATTGGGCTTACCAAAGATTTCCAACGTCCGACCCACGTCATCGGCATGGGACATGATATACGCGCTGTCGCCTTCAAACAGCTGATCTTCCGGCTCGGGCGCGAACAGCGTGCCATCGCGACGGACACCGACAACCACAGCACGCAGCGTGGAAAACAGATCCGTCAGCTGGCGCAGCGGCGTATTTACGATGGGACAGTTTTCATCAATGACCAGACCCAGCAGCTGCGCCCCACCTTCAAGGAAGCGTTCCGTATCGAAGGCTGCAGGCGCGCTCAGGCGCTGCAAGGCAGCCGCCGCAACTTCGCGTTCGGGCGAAATCACAACGTCAATCGGTACGTGATCGCGACGATAAAGATCGGAATAGATTGCCCGCAGATAGGATTGCGACCGCAGGCGGGCAATCTTGCGCGGGATCGAAAAAACCGAATGGGCCACCTGACAGGTGACCATGTTGACCTCGTCGGAATAGGTGGCGGCGATGATCATATCCGCGTCACGCGCACCTGCGCGTTCAAGCACGTCGGGATAGGATGCAAACCCTGCAACCCCCTGAACGTCCAGAGAATCTGTCGCGCGGCGCACAAGGTCGGCATTGTTGTCGACCACGGTCACATCGTTTCGTTCACTCGCCAGATGGCGGGCAATCTGCCAACCGACCTGCCCTGCACCACAAATGATGACTTTCATGCACCTGCCCCGAGACTACGGATCATAGACGATTGGTCTGACATGCCGCGCAGCAACAATCAACGCGTCAAACGCAACGCCAAAAGGACGTTGCAGTTAAAACGCATCAGGACGCTTCGCGCTCAAGCTCGGATTCATCTTCTGCATCTTCGATCCGCGCAATACGTGCCCCGCCCTTGGCCGTGGTGACCACGCCCAAAGATTTCAGCTTACGGTGCAGCGCCGAGCGTTCCATGCCTACAAAGCTGGCTGTGCGAGAGATATTGCCACCAAAACGGTTGATCTGGGTCAGCAGATATTCGCGCTCGAACGCCTCGCGCGCTTCCCGCAGCGGCAGAGTAGCCAGCGTGTTCGACAAGACAACACGACCATCGTCCGAATCCTGACGGGGCGTTTCCTGCGGCAATTCGCGCGCCTCGATCTCGCCCGTACCATCGCCAAGGATCAGCACACGTTCAACCAGATTTTTCAGCTGACGCACGTTGCCGGGCCAGACCATCGTCTGCAAAAGCGCAATCGCATCGGCGCTCAGGTCGCGCTTCGGCAGACCTTGGGCCTTGTGGCATTCTTCAATGAAATGTGCGGTCAGCGCTGGAATATCCTCGCGGCGTTCTTCCAGCGACGGTACATCAATCGGCACAACATTCAGGCGGTGATACAGTTCTTCACGGAAGCGGCCTTCGTTGATTTCCTGATCCAGCGATTTGTTGGTCGACGAAATCACCCGCAGGTCGACGCGCACCTTGTCGGCACCGCCCACGCGCTGGAACTGTTGGTCCACCAGAATGCGCAGGATTTTGGACTGCGTACCAAGCGGCATATCCGCCACTTCGTCGAAATAGATCACGCCGCCATGCGCCTGCTCTAGTAGTCCGGGCTCGACCCCGCGTTCAGCCGTTTCGCGACCGAACAGAACCTCTTCCATTGTCTCAGGCGAAACGCCCGCGCAGTTCACGGTCACAAACGGTGCCGAGGCGCGGTTTGATTTGGCATGGATATAGCGTGCCGCCACTTCTTTGCCGCTACCCGCAGGTCCCGTCAGCATGACACGCCCATTCGAGCGCGTGACCTTATCCAGTTGACTGACCAACTGACGGAAGGCTGCGCTGTCACCGATCATCTCGGACGACTGGGTATCACGACGCTTCAGGCTCTGGTTTTCGCGACGCAGACGGGATGTTTCCATCGCACGACGAATGACGACCAACAGCTGGTCAATGTTGAACGGTTTTTCGATGAAGTCGTAGGCGCCTTGCTTAATTGCAGCGACCGCGATCTCGATGTTGCCGTGGCCGGAAATAATGACCACGGGCACATCCGGATTGTCACGCTTTACCGTTTTCAGAATGTCGATCCCGTCCATCTTGCTGTCTTTCAGCCAGATATCGAGGATCATCAGAGCGGGCGGCTCTTTGTTGACCTCGGCCATCGCCTCGGTCGAGTTTCCGGCAAGACGGGTCTTAAAGCCCTCGTCTTCAAGGATATCACCGATCAATTCGCGGATATCGCGTTCGTCATCAACAATAAGAATGTCACCCATTTTTCAAATCCTTCTTCAAACCGTTTCCACTGTTTTCTGGGATGTTATTTTCTCAGCGCCAAACGCCAGAGGCAGTGTAATCACCGCCATCGCGCCGACCTGTGGAGCCCCCTCAAACAAGGGCGCATCGTCAAGAGCCAGCGTGCCACCGTGCTCTTCGATGATCTTTTTGACAATCGGCAGACCCAATCCTGTGCCCTCGTCACGGGTGGTGACATAAGGTTCAAACAGGCGGGCGCGGTCTTCTGGAAGGCCGATGCCGTTGTCCATGATGCGAATTTCGCATTTGTTGTCGTGTGTCGTCAGGCTGACGCGAATTTCGCGCTCAAACCCTTCGGGCGCCCCATCTTTGACAAAGCTTTCAATGGCTTCGCCCGCGTTTTTCACAAGATTGGTCAGCGCCTGTGAAATCATCGTCGCGTCGATTTCCGCCATCACCGGCTGATCCGGCAGCGTGGATTGGAACCGCACCTCGGGCTGACCGGCCTCTTGCAGGATCAGCACGCCGCGCAGCAACTCGGCCAGATCTTCGGATTTGGTTTCCGGCTCTGGCATGCGGGCGAACTTGGAGAACTCATCCACGATCCGGCGCAGGTCACCCGTCTGGCGGACGATCACATCGGTCATCTGCTCAAGCCGCTCGGCATCCTCGGCCTCAAGGCTACGGGCAAACTTGCGACGAATGCGTTCGGCCGACAGCTGGATCGGCGTCAGCGGGTTTTTGATTTCATGCGCAATGCGGCGGGCCACATCACCCCACGCTGCCATACGCTGTGCACTGACCAGATCGGTCACGTCATCAAAGGCCACAACATAGCCTTCCAAACCGCCGTCTTCACGACGACGCGTCGACATGCGGACCAGCAGGTTTTCCAAACGCCCGTCGCGGCTGACCTTGATTTCTTCTTGCTGAACCTCGGACCCGCTATCGACCAGCTTATCAAACAAGGGACCAAATTCGGGAACCGCCACAGTGATCGGCAGGCTTTCTTCGGTTTCCTGCCAATCCAGCAAACGCTTGGCCGACCGGTTCACAAAAGCCACGCGCCCCTCGGAATCAAGACCGACAACACCGGATGTGACCGAGGTCAGCACCGAGTCGAACAGGCGCTGACGACGTTCAATCTGGCGCGTGTTGTCCAACAGCGTTTCGCGCTGCGCCTTCAGCTGGCGGGTCATCTGGTTGAAGTAGCGGCCGAGCATGGCGATTTCGTCGTCACCATCGGCGGCGCGAACCTGCACATCTAAATCCCCTGCCCCGACACGCTGCGCAGCACCAGCAAGGCTACCTACCGGACGCGACAGACGTTCAGCAAACCAAAGCCCCAGCCAAACCGCCGCAAGGATTAAAAGCAAGGCAAAGCCAAGATACAACAAAGCAAAGTCGAACAGGCGGCGGCCCCGTTCGCTTTCTTGTTGTTGGTAAAAGCGCGCGGTTTCTTGTGTTTCGTCCAGCAGGTTCAGGATCGTGCCGTCAACGTCGCGACTGACATAAAGATAGCGGTCGGCAAACTGTGTCAGCGGCACCAAGGCGCGGAATTCGTTGTTGTCCCAATCCTCGATCAGTACAATGCCGTTGTCTTGCGACTGTTTGATTTGCTCCAAAGAAGGCCGTTCGAAATCAAACAGATACGACCGTTCCCCACGGGATTGAATTTCGCCAACCCCGTCAATCAAATAAGCTTCACGCAGACCGCGTTGGATTTGGGACTGGCCGTTCGACAGAACCTGCCGCAACTCGCCGTCATCCATAAACCGCGCATTTCGGGCCGTTGTGTCGATGAACCCAGCCAACGCCTGCGCGTCTTGGGTCAGTTCGGCGCGATGTTCGGCCTCATAGTTTTCAGCTGCAGAGAGGGATGCACCAACCACGTTCTGAACCCGTGTCGAAAACCACGTTTCTAAACCGAAATTGATGGTCAGCACCGCAAAAACGGCCACAGTGATCGTCGGCAACAACGCCATAATTGCAAACACGCCGGTCAATCGCAGGTGAAGCCGCGATCCAGCCGACTGCGCACGCCGTGCTGCAACGATGCCCGCAACGCGGGACAGAACCAAAGCCGCCAAAAGCAGGACGTAAACAAGGTCAGCCAGGAGGACCAAACGCAAAGACAGGCTTTGCGACGACGCATTCCCAAGCGGGCCAAGAACCAGATAGGTTGCAACAGCCAGAACAGGCCCCAGAAACACGAGCCCAAGCGCCAGAGCCGTCTTGAAACGGCGCTGGTTTCTAAGTTGCGTCAACTGCGCAAACTTCAATTGTCGTGCCCGAGTGGCCACAGCCGCCCTCGCATTGATTGGCCGTCAAACGCGACCTACCGCCATATATTGTGGTCTCATCGATGCAAAGTGCGTCGCGGCCACGGTTGTGTGGCGATTTTACATCAACTTACGGCGTCGTGTCACGCGAATATCGAGGTCGGTGATCTTCTTTCTGAGTGTATTCCGGTTGATGCCCAGCAAATCGGCGCATTTCGCCTGATTTCCACCTGTCGCTTCCAGCGCGATTTCAATCAGCGGGCCTTCGACCTCTTTCAGAATACGGCCATAGAGCCCCGGGGGCGGCAACATAGAGCCGTGCAGGTCAAAGTACCGGCGCAAATGGCGCGAAACGGAGGTAGACAGCTTTTCGCTATCACCGCCACGCAAGATCGGTCCTGTTTCAGGCTGGTTGCCCAGAACCGCCTCCACCTCGGCCTTGGTGATTTCGTCAGCACGGCTGGTCAGCGATAAACGGCGTACGGCGTTTTCCAACTGGCGCACGTTGCCCGGCCATGAATAGGCGCGGAAAATCTCGCCCGCATCATCAGACAACCAACGCTTAGGCCCGCCTTCCCGTTCGATGCGGGCAAGGAAGTGGTCGGTCAGCAACTGAATATCTTCGACCCGTTCGCGCAGGGACGGCACGGCGACAGTGGCGCCGGAAAGGCGATAGTACAGATCACGGCGCACACGGCCGTTTTCCATTTCCTGCGACAGGTCCGTCTGGCTGGTCGCCATGAAACGCGGCACATGTTCGCCCGGAACATCCATCATGCGAACGATCCGCGCCTGGATTTCATCGTCGATATCGCCGATTTCATCGATCAGCAGCGTCCCGCCTTTCACCCGTGCCAGAACACGTGCAGGGCCTTCCAGATCTGACAGATCGGCGGCAGTCACTGTTACAAACGGCAACATACGACGATCCGAGAAGTCATGAATTGCACGCGCGATCAAAGACTTACCCGTGCCACTTTCCCCACAGATCAGAACCGGAAGATCGGTATTCATCACCCGCGCGACCAGTCGGTAAAGCGCCTGCATCGCAGGGGTTTTACCGATCAGCGGCAGTTCTTCGGGGCCATCCGCGTTTTCAGAGGGCTCGTCCTTGCGCGGGGCGACATTGCGGTTTTCCAAAGCGCGCGCTGTGCGCTTCATCAGGTCCGGCAGGTCAAACGGCTTGGGCAGATAGTCATACGCCTCTGCCTCGGCGGCCTGAATAGCGGTCATGATTGTGTTCTGCGCGGAAATCACGATCACCGGAAGGTCCGGCCGATCCTGATGGATTTTCGGCAGCATTTCCAAACCATTGCCGTCTGGCATGACGACGTCGGAAATGACCACATCGCCCTTTCCTTCGCCAACCCAGCGCATCAACGTTGTCAAGGACGACGTCGCATGTACCTTACACCCCGCGCGTGTCAGCGCCTGCGTCAGAACTGTCCGGATCGTGCGATCATCATCAGCTACAAGAACTGTACCGTCCATCAGTCGGTCTCCTTTGCGTCACGGGGGGCCAGCGGCAGGGAAATGCGGAAGCGTGTTTTCCCGGGGACGCTGTCGACGGAAATCCATCCGTCGTGATCAGAAATAATTTTGGACACGAGCGCGAGGCCAAGCCCCGTACCGTTTTCCTTGCCAGATACAAACGGGTCGAAAACATCGCCTTCAATGTCCGGCGGCAATCCCGGACCATCGTCGATAATTTCGATCTGAAGGGGCAGAGACTGCCCTGTTCCGTCCGATCTGCGCAGGCGGAAGCTGTGTTCGTAGAACGTATGAAGCCGGATTGTCCCACCCTGCTGCGGGTCGGCGGCCTCGGACGCGTTTTTAACCAGATTCAACACCACTTGCAGCAACTGGTCCGGATCACCGTAGGCCAGCGGCAAGGACGGATCGTAGTCCTCGATTATCTTCATATGCCCGCCGAACCCCAACAAGGCCGAACGCCGTGCTCGGTCCAGAACATCGTGGATGTTGACGGCGCGACGCTCGGGCGCGGACAGGTTTCCGAATTGTTCGACCTGCTCCAGCAGTTTAACGATGCGGCGGGTTTCCGCGACGATCAGGTCGGTCAGCTCCAGATCTTCCTTGTTCAGGTTCATCGACAAAAGCTGAGCCGCGCCGGTGATGCCTGCCAAAGGGTTCTTGATTTCATGCGCCAGCATCTCGGCCATGCCGATTGCGGATTTGGCTGCCGATTTCACAGAATGGTTCTGCGTCATGCGCCCCGCCAGTTCACGTGGGCTGATCAACATGATCATCCAACCGGGCTGGTTCTGGATCGGCGCGATGTGCAGCGAGCAGACCAAGGGTGGGCGAT
Source organism: Thalassococcus sp. (assembly GCF_982780845.1). Taxonomy (NCBI): domain Bacteria; kingdom Pseudomonadati; phylum Pseudomonadota; class Alphaproteobacteria; order Rhodobacterales; family Roseobacteraceae; genus Thalassococcus; species Thalassococcus sp. The sequence goes on along the minus strand of NZ_CEYADA010000006.1, from coordinate 50,861 downwards.
TGCCTGTGCCGACATCGACATCATTCACAAACAAAGGCGTGCCCTGTTCGCGGGCCCGCTTAAAGCTGGCCTCTAGCGGGGCATCGACAGCCAGTTTATCCCAGACGGGCTGACCAAGCAGCGTCTTGGTCGAATTGTTCATGAACCCTTCAGCGGCGGGGTTCAAATCGGCAATCAGGTCTGACCCGTCGATCAGGATTGCAGGAACTGGAAGCGAAGACCAAAGCGCAAATTCTAGGCCGGTGTTCATGCTGCGGCCTCGTCAAGTTCGGGATGATCGGCCAAAGCATCAGGCAAGAGCGCCAGAACCTCGGCTGCGGTTTTTGCTGTCAGGACACGTTTGCGCAACGAAACCGGTGTCCGCGTGTTGTCCATGTACCAACCCAGATGCTTGCGCGCGACACGCAGGCCCAGATCAGAGCCGTAGAAATCCAGCATCGCCTCATAGTGACCTGACACCAGATCGACCAGTTCGCTGCCTTCAGGCACGCTGGGCGCCGCGCCGCCATAAAGCTCGGCTGCGATCTGCGCCAATATCCAGGGACGCCCTTGCGCGCCCCGCCCGATCATCACGCCATCCGCGCCAGACGCGTCAAGCGCACTGCGCGCATCCGCGGCGGAACAAATATCACCATTTGCTATCACTGGTATGTCTACTGCTTCTTTGATCTTGGAAATCGCCGCCCAATCGGCGCGACCTTTGTAAAACTGACAGCGCGTGCGCCCGTGGATGACCATCATCTGAATGCCGGCGGCCTCGGCCCGTTTGGCCAGTTGATCCGCATTGTGGCTGTCGTCATCCCAACCCAGTCGGGTTTTCAGCGTCACAGGTACGTCCACCGCCTGAACAACGGCCTCGATCAGGCGCAGGGCATGATCCAGATCGCGCAACAGTGCAGAGCCGGAATACCCACCCACGACCTTTTTCGCGGGGCACCCCATATTAATGTCGATCACCTTGGCACCGTTGCCTTCGACCAATTTGGCGGCCTCTGCCATCCAAACGGGATCGCGACCGGCAAGCTGGACAGACGTATTTTCAACACCAAAACCAAGCTCGGCCTTTTCGCGCGTCGCCCACTTGCCCTGCACCAGTTCCTGCGATGCGATCATCTCGCTCACAACAAGACCGGCACCGAAACTGGAGGCCAGTGTTCGGAACGGCAAATCGGTGATTCCCGCCAAAGGAGCGAGAAGAACCGGTTTTGGGATATCAGCGGACCCAATACGCAAGATTTAGCGCCTATTCATTGTGCATCTACTTCGAGCTAACCCGCAGCATTGCCTTGATCAACGGCAATAGAACGTTTTCCGGCCAGCAAAAAGGCACATGCCTAAAAATTAGGCAAATACCTTCGGACGATTGCGCGCCACCCTGTCAAAGCCTAGGAAGTGCTAAATCCTGAGGAACCCTTTATGATCACAGCAACCATCATCGTCGCGGCAGGTCGCGGGACGCGTGCTGGCGGCCCCAAACCCAAGCAGTGGCAGAAGATCAACGGGCGTATGGTTGCCGACTGGACGATTGATCTGTTCCTACCCTATGGCCCTGTGGTTCTGGTCATAAATCCGGATGACACAGATACTGCCGACACGCTGAAGGCACGGGACCAGATCATGCTGGCCACCGGCGCATCCGAGCGCGCAGGATCGGTGCGTGCCGGGCTTGAGCAATTGACCAGCGCCCAACCAGACAAAGTGTTGATCCACGATGTCGCCCGCCCCTGTACACCAAAGGCTGTAATCGACGGCGTTCTTGCCGCGCTGAAAACTGGTAAAGCTGCTGCCCCCGCCCTGCCCGTGACAGATGCGCTGTGGATGGGGGAAAACGGATTTGTCACAGGCACCCGCGATCGCACAGGCCTGTTTCGCGCACAAACACCGCAAGGCTTTGACTACCACACAATCCTTTCGGCCCATCAAAACCACCCGGGCACCGCCGCCGACGATGTAGAAGTCGCCCGTGCCGCAGGGATCGAGGTTGCGATCACCCAAGGGTCGGACCTAAACCTAAAAATCACCGCGCCCGAAGATTTCGACCGCGCGGCCCGCATTCTGGAGGAACTTTATGGATCTGCGACTGGGTAACGGCTTTGACGTGCACCGCTTTTGCGAGGGCGACCACGTCGTTCTGTGTGGCGTCAACGTCCCGCATGAAAAAGGGCTAAAAGGCCACTCGGATGCCGATGTCGGAATGCACGCGGCCACCGACGCGATCTATGGCGCTTTGGCAGAGGGAGACATCGGTCAGCATTTCCCGCCATCCGATCCCCAGTGGAAAGGCGCCGAAAGCCACATCTTCTTGCGCCATGCCGTCGATCTGGCCAGCCAGAAGGGCTATTCCATCTGCAACATCGACGTGACGCTGATCTGCGAAAAGCCCAAGATCGGGCCACACGCGGCGCGCATGCGGAAGGTCATGGCGCAAATCACCGGTTTGAACCCCGACCAGGTGTCGGTCAAAGCAACGACCTCTGAACAATTGGGCTTTACGGGCCGCGAAGAAGGCATCGCCGCCATCGCCACAGCCGCTTTGGTGCGCACATGAGCCGCCTGATCGCCACCGTCTTTGGCGTAGGCTATCTGCGCCCCGCCCCCGGGACATGGGGCTCATTGGCAGCCCTGCCCCTGTTTTACGGGTTGCACCTTCTTGGTGGCATTGTCGCGACCTTGATCGGCGTGATCGCTGTGGGTGTCGTCGGTTACTGGGCTACCAAGCAGATGACCCAAGGAAGCGACAATCACGACCCCAGCGAAATCGTGATTGACGAGGTGCTGGGCCAGTGGATTGCCCTGCTGCCCGTATCCTACGGCGCGGTTTTCGCAGGCGCAGACATTCTGGCCCTCTGGCCCGGTTGGGTCGTCGGTTTTGCCGCGTTCCGTCTTTTCGACATCTGGAAGCCCTGGCTTGTCGGGCGTGCAGACCGCCGCAATGATTCTGTTGGCGTAATGCTGGACGACGCATTTGCCGGTGTTTTCGCGGCCATCGTGGTGTTTATCGCCGCAGCCCTCTACCACATTCCTCTGATCATGGCCGCACAATGACCCAAGCCCTGTCCGAACAGCTTTTGGCGCTTGCTACGGAAAAGCGACTGACCGTCACAACGGCGGAAAGCTGTACGGGCGGGATGGTCGCGGCGGCCATCACCGACATTGCGGGCAGTTCGGCCATCTTCGAACGGGGCTTTGTCACCTATTCAAACCAAGCCAAGCACGACATGCTTGGCGTCAGAACCGAAACGCTTGATGCCTTTGGCGCGGTGTCCGAAGAGGTCGCACGCGAAATGGCCGAAGGCGCACGGTCAGCCGCGCACGCCGACATCGCCGTCGCAATCAGCGGCATCGCTGGCCCGGGCGGATCGGAATTCAAACCTGAAGGTCGGGTGTGCTTCGGATGGTCGAGCAGCAAAGGTACCAGCAGCGAAACCATAGAATTCGGGGCGATCGGACGTGACAAAGTGCGTCAGGCCTCAACCGAACACGCTCTGCAAAAGCTGCTCAACGGAGCGACTCTGCTGTGATCAATAAGTACGCACAACGCAAAAATACCGCCCATTTTTTAATCTTTTTCAAAACGCCCCCATTTTAGCCACTCAGATTCACCCATCGCTGCTTTTTTTCGCGCCTCACATACGCTTTCTCCCGCCCAAACAAAAAACGCTGGAAGGGAAATCAAATGAACGGAGCGGATACCGCCTGGATCATCGTCGCAACCGCGCTGGTCCTGTTTATGACGCTACCTGGCCTTGCCTTGTTCTATGGCGGCTTGGTGCGCGCACGAAATGTGCTGTCAGTTTTCATGCATTGTTATGCAATTGCCTGTTTAATGAGCGTCCTTTGGTTCGCTTTCGGGTATTCCATCGCGTTCGGTGACGGAAATGCCTACTGGGGCGGTCTCGGAAAAATGTTCCTAGACGGGGTCACTGTAGACAGCCTGTCAGGCACCCTGCCCGAAATCCTGTTCTTTGCCTTCCAGATGACATTTGCGATCATCACACCGGCCCTGATCGTCGGTGCATATGTTGAACGCGTGGGCTTTGGCTTTGTGCTGATCTTCTCGTCCCTGTGGATGCTGCTGTGCTACGCACCGGTCGTTCACTGGATCTGGGGCGGCGGCATGCTGGCCGACGGCGGCATCTTTGGCGAAACAGGTGCACGTGACTTTGCAGGCGGTATCGTCGTTCACGAAACAGCCGGTCTGGCGGCCCTGATCATCGCGATGTTCCTTGGCCCGCGCAAAAACAAAACCACACCTCCGCACGCCCCCGGTTACACCATGATCGGTGCTGCTATGCTGTGGGTCGGCTGGTTCGGCTTTAACGGCGGTTCGCAACTGGCTGCTGACGGTGGCGCGGCGATGGCGCTGACAGTCACTCACATTTCGGCAGCAACCGCCTCGCTGACATGGGCGCTGTGGGAGAAGATCAAGTTCGGCCGCGCATCCCTGATCGGTATGGTCACCGGTACAATTGCTGGCCTCGCCTCGATCACACCGGCGTCCGGCTTTGTTGGCCCGGTTGAGGCGCTGATCATCGGCGCAGTCGCAGGTATCCTGTGTCAGGAAGCCGTGAACCTGATCCGCAACAAACTGCAGATCGACGACACGCTGGACGTCTTCGCAGTCCACGGCGTCGGCGGCATCTTCGGCACGATCATGATCGCAGCCTTCGGTGCTGGCAGCTGGGCTGCCCAGTTGGGATCGCTGGCCATTGTCGGCGTCTTCACCATCGTTGTCACAGTAGCGCTGGTCTACATCACCAAACTGGTCGCACCGCTGCGCGTTGATGATGAAACAGAGCACAACGGTCTGGACATCTCTGTCCATGGCGAACGCGCCTACGACATCACAAGCTGATCAGAGCTTGATATGAAAAACATGAACCGTCGCGCCTGTCGCGGCGGTTTTTCTTTGGGGCTTTGCCCCCATGGCCTTCGGCCAATTCCCCCAAGGTATTTATGGAAAGAAAATACATAAAAGCCTACGCCCGATCCGAGGACGCAGGCCAACGGCCTAAGGACGAGATAAACCTGAGCGGCGCAGCCGCACAATTGGATCAGGTGTAGAGTTCGGCAGCGCGGCGTTCGAACGCGCGCACGATGCGTTGCATCGCCTCGTAAAAGAACATGCCAGCCGCCCCTTGCAAGATCGGATTGCGGAATTCGAAGTCCACAAAGAAATGCACGTCCACACCGCCTTCGACATCTTCGAAATGCCACCGGCTGTGCATGTGACGAAAGGGACCATCCAGATACTCTGTATCAATGCGCTTTTCGCCGTCCGTCAGCGTCACCTTCGACCCGAAGCGTTCACGAAATACCTTAAAGCTGATCACCAGATCGGCCAGCATCACCCTCTGCTCACCTTGCTGTTCCTCAGAACGGATGCGCGCGGCGGCGCACCAGGGCAGAAACTTCGGATAGGATGCGACTTCGGCAACAAGATCGTACATCTGCTGCGCAGTGTAAGGCAGCGTTTTCGTTTCAGTGTGGGTCGGCATGACGCCCCGTTTCATCGTGACAGTGGTGCTGGATGTCGTATGCTCGGGGCGAAAAATCAAGGGCAAGACGTGACCATGCAACCATATGTCATAGATGAAATGATCTCAGCCAAAGCCATCGCCGCCCGAATCGAGGCGTTGGCGCAGGAAATCGCCACTGAATATTCGGACACGGACAAGCTTGTCGTTGTCGGCCTTTTGCGCGGCAGTTTTGTGTTCATCGCCGATCTGGTCCGTGAATTGTCCCTACCGGTCGAAGTCGATTTCCTTGAGGTTTCCTCCTATGGCGACGCCATGGAATCGAGCCGCGAGGTGCGCGTTCTGAAAGACCTGCGCAGCGGGATCGAAGGGCGTGATGTTCTGGTGGTCGAGGACATCGTGGATACGGGCTTTACCCTGAGCCACGTGATCAAGATGCTGCAAAACCGGACGCCACATAAACTGCGGACCATCGCTTTGCTGGACAAACCATCGCGGCGCGAGGTTGATGTGCGCGCGGATTGGACCGGCTTTGAAATTCCCGATGAATTTGTCGTGGGCTATGGCATCGATTTTGCCCAGCGCAACCGGAACCTGCCCTTTATCGGCAAGGTGAGGTTCACTGAGACCGATTAAAGCAAGATCAGACCGTGCGATGTGACGCCCCGCAGAATTCTACCCGGGCTTTCATGGATCAATTCAAATGCCTGTCGCGCGCCGGCCTCTTTGGCCTTTCTTCCTGTCAAAAAAGATCGCGCCGTTGGGATCCGCTGTGCTTCATCAAATGCTCCCGCGAAAATCTCGGGACATTTTCGTGAAAAATCGCTGCGGGCGCTGTCGCTGAGGACCGAAAGCGAACGTGGCCCAAGGTAAAGCGTTTCGCTCCATACTCCATTCGCAAGCACCAGTTCATGAGCCTCGCAAAGGATATGAACAAAGTGAACTCTGGATCGTGGCTTAATCCTGATCGTGTCATTGTTGACCAGATGCTTGGCTGCGATCAGCGCCTGATGCTGGCCACACAATTCATGAACCTTGGGACCAGCAACCAACATGCGATGTTGCTGCGAGACTGAGAGGTATTCATCGCCTGTATCAGGATCATGAAAGACCACAGGCGCATTTGCATCCGTGCCTGGCAGTCGCGAATGGCCGACCCAAACAAGCTTTTGATAGCCGCGGTCCAGTGTCATCACCTCGTCGCCACTGACCAGTCGGTCAACCCGAATGTCCCCTTGTCGTGTTCGTATCTGCGTACTGGCATCAAAACACACAAACGGGTCATCCACGGCAGACAACGCGACGCCACTATATTCGACACCGGCCCACGTTCCGAGTTGAAGGTATGTGACATCGCTATAGTGGCCAGCGGGAATGTCGCTATCCATGATACGGACCGAATAGCTACCGTCATCGAACAGCGTAACTTGCAACGAGATGTCGGTATACGTCACCCCGTAAATTGTGAGCGTGGAATTGGTATAAAGTGCGACCTCTTCCGGGATCAGCGTCATCGTAGGGCCAATAATGGCCTCACCGGAATCAGTTCGCGATCCATCAAAGGAATCGTCATCGTAAATGATACCGTCGCCATTCGCGTCCCGCAGAATGACGTCGACATATTGCGACGTATCGATGACCAATCCGTTGCCAATTGCATCAAGGTTATTGTAGTCGAAAATGCTGTATCCCGGCCAGGGCGTGGTAACGTACCATCCCCAGCTTGCTACATCAGGCATCCCTGCATCCTACCAATCACCCGCTCCACGACGTCATCGACAAGACTGCTGTGTCCGAATGCCAATGGCTGCGGTCACAACAAATCCCATGCACGACGCAAAATTCGTGCCATCCTCGACAGCACAAACAGGCAGAAGCTAGTGGGGATCAGGTTTGTTTATTCGGCGGCGTTCCGAAGTGCCGCCATCAAGTTCTGGAATTTTTCACCCTGAACAGCGACGTGCCCACGCAGGGTGTTCGCGGCTGTTTCCGCGTCGCCGTTCACCAGCGCCGAAACGATTGCCTCATGCTCGGCCATGGATTGCGACATGCGCCCGCGCAGCCGCAACTGCTGGCGGCGGAATGGTTTCAGACGGTTGTGCAGACGCTGCGCCTCTTGTTCAAGAAAGGCATTGCCGGACTGCTTGTAGATGATCAGATGAAACCGCTCGTTTTCATTGTAGTAGCCATCAGCATCCCCTACATCGACGGCCATCTGGCATTTGGCATTGGCGTCGCGCAGGTTTTCAATAGCCTGATCTGTAATGCGCACCGCGGCGAAACGACCGCAGGCGGCTTCCAATTCGGCCATCACCTCGAACATTTCAAGAAGTTCGACCGGACCGGGTTGCCGCACGAATGTCCCGCGACGGGGAATCAGTTCGACCAGTCCGGTTAGGGACAGGCGCTGGAATGCTTCACGGATCGGAGTGCGGGAAACGCCGAATTGTTCTGCCAGTCGGACCTCATCCAGACGGTCTCCATCAGAATAACCACCTGCGAAGATCATCTCTTCGATCTGTGTGGCAATGCTATCTGCGCGACGTGTTTCCATGATCAAGGATTAGACGCAGTTTTCTCAAAGTTCAAGAATTCAATTCTTGTATACAAAATGTTTGACTCTGAAAACACAGGCTCCATAGTGTGGCGCAGGTTCTGGCATTGCCGGTCAACCAAAGGGAGGAGAAACCATGAAATCCATTTTGAAATCCGCTGTCGCGGCAACGGCCCTATTGGCGCTTGGTACAATGGCGCAGGCCACTGAATTGCGCCTGTCGCACCAGTGGTCGAACAAGGACGTCCGCCATCAGGTGGCGCAGATCGTAGCTGATGAGGTGGCTGCCGCTGGCGTTGACCTCGACATCAAGATCTTTGGCTCAAAGTCTCTGTTCAAACCGCGCGAACAGTACAAACCGCTGAGCCGCGGCCAGTTGGACATGACGGTTCTGCCGCTCAGCTATGCTGGTGGTCAGCAGCCTGCGTTCAACCTGACACTGATGCCCGGACTCGTGAAGAACCACGATCATGCCGCACGCCTGAGCAACTCGCCCTTCATGGAAGCGCTTGAAGCCAAGATGGCAGAAGACGACGTGATGGTTCTGGTCCACGGCTATCTGGCCGGTGGCTTTGTCGGAAAAGACAAGTGCATCACCAAGCCAGAAGACGTGGCTGGCCTACAGACACGTGCGGCAGGCAAGGCGTTTGAACAGATGCTGGCCGGCGCAGGTGCCTCGATCGCATCTATGGCGTCGTCCGAGATCTACAACGCGATGCAGACAGGTGTTCTGACAGCTGCGAACACATCATCTTCGTCCTTTGTGTCCTACCGCATCTACGAACAGGTCAGCTGCTACACACCGGCAGGCGACGTTGCGCTTTGGTTCATGTATCAGCCGTTGCTGATGAACAAATCCACGTTCGAAGGTCTGACCGACGCACAGCAGGAAGCACTTCTTGCCGCTGCAGCAAAAGCAGAAGCCTTCTATCTGGAAGAAGCGAAGAAGCAGGACGCCGCTTCGGCCAAAGTCTTTGCTGACGCGGGCGTCGAGATCGCGGAAATGAGCGCGGAAGACTTTGAAGCATGGCGCGCCCTTGCGCAGGAAACATCCTACAAAGCCTTCGTCGAAGAAGTGCCGGACGGTCAGGCACTGCTGGATATGGCATTGGCGGTCGAGTAACCGCCCCGTCAGGGCGGCGAACCAGCCGCCCTAATTTATGCTACAATCCCACCACACAGACACACCACAAGGACGTCAACTATGGCTGGCCACAGCACCCCTGTGCGCGTCGCACAGACTGGCGACAACAAATTTCTAAGGGCCGTTGCTGCCCTGTCTACTTTGGCGGGCTGGACCTCGGCTGCGATGATTGTCGCGGCTGTCGGCATCACCTGTCAGATGATCTTTATCCGCTTTGTTTTGAACGGCTCGACCGTGTGGCAAACCGAGGCCGTCATCTATCTGGTCATCGCGGCGACCCTGATCGGTCTTCCGTACGTCCAGCGCCTACGCGGCCACGTGAATGTCGACCTGATCCCTATCTCTCTTGCACCCAAGGCACGCTTTGGAATGTTTTTGTGCACGTCCATTCTGTCGATCGTGATCGTTGCGATCATGCTTTGGTACGGATTTGAGTACTGGCATTTCGCATGGGACCGCGGCTGGCGGTCTGACACCGTCTGGGGTGTACGCCTTTGGATTCCCTATCTGGCCCTGCCCGTCGGTTTCGGCCTTTACCTACTACAACTGATCGCTGATCTGATCGCTGTCCTGATCGGCGCGGATAAGCCCTTTGGCCTGGAGGCCGACTGATGGATCCCCTCGTCCTTGGCGCATTGGTTGCGCTTGTCACTATCTGTGTTCTTTTCTCGGGCGTGTCTGTTGCGCTTGGCTTGCTGATCGTTTCCGCCGGTTTCTTGATCGTATTTGATGGAATGAGGTCGCTGGAACTGATGCCGGAAATCCTGTTCGGCAAACTTGATAACTTCGCCCTACTGTCCATTCCGATGTTCATCATCATGGGGGCGTCTATCGCCTCGACCCGTGCGGGCGCAGACCTGTACGAGGCCCTTGAGCGTTGGCTGACCCGTGTTCCCGGTGGTCTGGTGGTATCCAACCTTGGCGCCTGCGCCCTGTTTGCCGCGATGTCGGGATCGTCCCCCGCCACCTGCGCCGCGATTGGCAAAATGGGCATCCCTGAAATGCGCAAGCGCGGGTATCCCGATGGCGTGGCCGCAGGCTCTATCGCTGCGGGCGGCACGCTGGGCATTCTAATCCCGCCGTCTGTGACGATGATCGTCTACGGTATCGCCACTGAAACCTCGATCGGTCGTTTGTTTCTGGCAGGCGTCATCCCGGGTCTGTTGCTGGTGGGTCTGTTCATGGCGTGGTCGCTGTATTCCACATGGAAGTCTGGCAATGCGGCACAGCTGGGATCGGGTAGCTACACATGGGCCGAGAGGTTCGAAATCCTGCCGCGCGTTCTGCCGTTCCTGCTGATCATCATCGGCGTTCTCTATGCGATGTATGGCGGTGTCGCGACACCGTCCGAAACCGCGGCGGTTGGCGCACTGATGTGTCTGGTCATCGCGATGGTCATCTACAAACTGTGGAACCCGCGTGATCTGTGGGTCGTCCTGCGCGACAGCACCAAGGAAAGCGTGATGATCCTGTTCATCATCGCCGCCGCCGGTGTGTTTTCCTACATGCTGTCGTCGCTGTTCATCACGCAAAGCATCGCGGAATGGATTGGCACGCTGGATGTGAACCGTTGGGTCCTGATGGGCGCGATCAACTTGTTCCTGTTGGTTGCGGGCTTCTTCCTGCCGCCGGTCGCGGTCATCCTGATGGCAGCGCCGATCCTGTTGCCGATCATCACAACGGCAGGCTTTGATCCGATCTGGTTCGCGGTTGTTCTGACGATCAACATGGAAATCGGCCTGATTTCCCCGCCTGTTGGTCTGAACCTGTATGTGATCAACGGCATCGCACCTGATATCTCGCTCAAGACCATTCTGGTTGGGTCCCTTCCCTTTGTGGCCTGCATGGTGATTGCCATCATCCTGCTGTGCCTGTTCCCGGGTCTGGCAACTTGGCTGCCTAACGTTGTCATGGGAACCGCGATATGACGCTGCTTGCTGATCTTCTGTCGACCGTTTTTGAACGGCGGCACCAAAATCAGACCGGATCGGGTAAAGATGGCCGCCCGATCTACGAACTGGCCGAAGCCCTCGTCGGGGCTTCGTCCGAACCCTCGGGGCTGGCATTGGCCTCGGATATCCTTAGTCGGTACGAAGTCATGTCGGACGCAGACAAACTGGCGTTCTTCAGCCAAGTCGCAACGGGCATGGATATCGATCCTCCAACGGTACGCGAAGCGCTTACTGCATATGAGGAAAGCCCCTCGAAAGAGACTTATCGTGCTTATACCGAGGCCTGCGAACCACGCCGTCAGGAACTGATCCGCCGGTTGAACAGCGTGCCCGGCGCCACAGAGCGTCTGGTGCGGATACGGGCCGATCTCTTACGCCTAGGGGCTAAAGCGCCCGAGCTGCAGGCGCTTGATCTGGATTTCCGTCACCTGTTTGCCAGTTGGTTCAACCGTGGCTTTCTGGTGCTGCGCCCCATCAACTGGGAAAGCCCTGCGCATATTCTGGAAAAGATCATCGCCTATGAGGCGGTTCACGCCATCGACAGCTGGGATGACCTGCGCCGCCGCTTGCAACCCAGTGACCGGCGCTGCTTTGCCTTCTTCCACCCTTCCATGCCGCAAGAACCGCTGATCTTTGTCGAAGTGGCCCTGACCAAAGGCATCGCCAATTCGGTGCAAAAGCTTTTGTCCGAAGATCGCACACCGATGACCGCCGATGACGCGGACACGGCGGTGTTCTATTCGATTTCCAACTGTCAGGCCGGACTGGCCGGTATTTCCTTTGGCAATTTCCTGATCAAACAAGTGGCGGCTGATCTGTCGGCCGAACTTGGTGGTTTGAAAACATTTGTCACCCTGTCGCCCATCCCGAAAATGGCCGACTGGATTTTGCAGGAAAACATCAGCTGGGATCAATCAAACCCCGAAGGCACCCGAATCCTTGCAGCACACTATCTGACACAGGCTAAATCCCGTGGCGGTTTGCCCCATGATCCGGTGGCGCGCTTCCACCTTGGGAACGGGGCGATTTTGCACGCAGTTCATGCAGATGCCGATATTTCCCCCAAAGGACGCAAACAGTCTGGTGGGGCGATGGTGAATTACCTTTACGATCTGAAAAAGATCGAAGAAAACCACGACGCTTTCGTCACACGACAACAGGTGGCCACGTCAGATGCGGTTGATGCTCTGGCCAAGGCCGCCGCGACCAAACAGAACTAGAAAGGCGCTGTCATGGCAAACCCCCTTTACGATCGCTTGTTCGGGGCCCATGCGGGCAAATCCACACCCTTCCTGCACCTGCCGGATGGCGGCACCCTGACCCACGACGCGTTTCTGAAAATCGCAGCGCAGATCGCGAACGCGATTACCGCCGCCGGTGTGAAGGCCGGTGATCGCGTCGCAGCCCAGATCGAAAAATCGCCCGAGGCACTGGCGCTTTATGCAGCCTGTGCACAAGCGGGTCTGATCTTTCTACCGCTAAACACAGCCTACACCGCCGACGAGCTTCAGTATTTCATTGAAAACAGCGGCGCGTCCTTGGTCGTGTGTGATGCCGCCAAGTCCGACACCGTTACGCCGATGGCCGCCGCGCTGAATGCACAGGTGGAAACACTGAACGCCGACGGCTCTGGCAGCTTGATGGACAAGGCCGGCGCACAGCCTGACAGCTTTGCCACCGTTGACCGCGACGGCGATGATCTGGCGGCTTTCCTGTATACATCGGGCACCACTGGCCGGTCCAAAGGCGCGATGCTGACGCAGAACAACCTGCTGTCCAATGCCGAAACACTGGTCGATCACTGGCGCTTCACTGATCAAGACGTGTTGCTGCACGCCCTGCCGATCTTCCACACGCACGGGCTGTTCGTTGCATCCAACATCATGCTGCTGGCGGGCGGATCGATGATCTTCCTGCCCAAGTTCGATTTGGATGTGGTGATCGCCCGCCTCCCCGAGGCGACATCGATGATGGGTGTTCCCACCTTCTACACCCGCCTGCTGAGTGACGATCGCTTTGACGCAGACCTGACCAAAGATATGCGCCTGTTCATTTCAGGCTCTGCCCCGTTGCTGGCAGAAACGCATATCCAGTTTGAACAGCGCACCGGTCATCGCATCCTTGAACGTTACGGCATGACCGAAACCAACATGAACACCTCGAACCCCTACGATGGCGAACGCCGCGCGGGGACTGTGGGCTTCCCGCTACCGGGTGTTGAGCTGAAAATCACCAATCCCGATGACGGCGCCACCCTGCCTGATGGAGAGATCGGCCAGATCGAGGTACGCGGCCCGAACGTGTTCAAAGGCTACTGGCAGATGCCCGAGAAAACCGCCGCCGAACTACGTGATGACGGGTTCTTTATCACTGGCGATTTGGGCAAGGTGGATGAGGACGGCTATGTCCACATCGTCGGCCGCAACAAAGACCTGATCATCTCCGGCGGCTACAACATTTACCCAAAGGAAATCGAACTGCTGCTGGATGACCAACCGGGCGTTCTGGAAAGCGCTGTTATTGGCGTGCCCCACCCTGATTTCGGCGAAACCGTTCTAGGGGTCATTATCCCCGAGGCCGGCGCCACGCCCGATCTGGATCAGATGATGGAGGCGGTCAAAACATCGCTCGCACGGTTCAAGCATCCGCGCAAACTGATCCTGATGGACGAACTGCCGCGCAACACCATGGGCAAGGTCCAAAAGAACATCCTGCGGGATCAGTTCAAGGACATGTTCGCGCCTGCCTAAGGCCACTCCTTAAAGAAAAAGGGCCGCTCCCATCGCGGCCCTTTTCATGTTCAGGCCGTCCGACGTCCTGACAAAACTCCAATGGCGGTCAGCGCCAACGCCAGACCGCAGCCAGCGGTTCGGATATAGTTTCGAACTTTCCACGGGTCCGAATAAGCGCTCCAGATCGCTTCAGCCTGATCAATGCTGTCCGGTACGACTACCAAACCCAGCGCTTCGTTCATCGGGACCAGCATTGTGAAGGTCATGACGTTATTGAACAGCAAGGTCGTGATCGTGGCCGCCAGAAACCAGCCTGCGGCAACCCGCTGCCCTTTGGTGAACTGAACTGCTGTTGTAATCGCCAGAACCACCACTGTGCCAAAGAAGACCGGCGCGAATACCGCGTTTCGGATGGATCCGTTCATAGCCTGCATCGCCTGAATAGCGACCCGAGGGTCCGTGGCATCCAGCCCCCACATGGTCGAACAGACCCACGCATAGAAAAACCCAAACAATGCGCCGCAGAACATCAGCGACAAAAAGGACAGTGACTTTTCCAACATGATAATACCTCTCTCAAAAAACCGTACACATAGTTACGGATTGCCATATCCGTAACTATGTGTACGGATAAACGCAAGCATTTTCAGAGGCCCCATGCGCGACGACAAAAAACAGGACAAACACGAAGCCATCACAACCGCTGCTTACGCGTTGCTGGCCGAAAAGGGCTATACAGGCGCGTCGATGCTGAGCATCGCAAAAGCCGCCAAGGCATCGAACGAGACGCTATATCGTTGGTACGGAGACAAGCGCGGATTGTTTGAAGCGATGGTGCGTGACAACGCGCAGGGCATCCGCCACCGTCTGGAACAGGCCTTGTCGGATGATCAGGACCCGATGGAAGCGCTTGAACAAATCGCGCCGCTTCTGCTGTCGATGTTGCTGGACGACCGCGCGATTTCGCTGAACCGCGCCGCCGCGGCTGACCCGAGCGGCGAATTGGGTGCTGCCATTTCCACAGGCGGACGCGATGAAATCGTGCCTCTGATCCGCGCTTTGATCAGCAGGCTTTCGATTCAAGACACCGAAGGACTGAACCCAACGGACCTGTTCGTGACGCTTCTGGTGGGGGATCTGCAAATCAAACGCGCCATCGGCGCCCTGCACCCGCTTTCGCAAGAGCAAGTCACGCAACGCGCCAGTGAGGCATTGATCAGCTTTCGGAAACTGGTGGGCTTGGCTTAGAAATCCAGCCCCAAGTCCACCGTCCGCGCGGAATGCGTCAGCGCGCCAGATGAGATGTAGTCGACACCCGTCGCCGAAATCGATGCGATCCGGTCCAGTTTGACGTTGCCGCTGGCTTCGGTCTTGATCCGGCCGTCGACCATTTCGACAGCTTTGCGCAGCGTGTCGTTGTCCATGTTATCCAACAGCACAACGCTCGCGCCGCCGACCTCTAGAACCTCTTGCAGCTGGTCCAGACGATCCACTTCGATCTCGACCGCCATCATGTGGCTGGCATGGGCTTTGCTGGCCTCAAGCACCTGACGCACCCCACCCGCCGCAGCGATGTGGTTGTCCTTGATCAGGATGGCGTCGGACAGGGAATAACGGTGGTTAAAACCACCACCGTGCAGCACAGCCAGTTTCTCGACAATCCGCAGGCCCGGTGTGGTTTTACGCGTGCAGGTCACGCGCGCCTTGGTACCTTTGGTTTCCGCGACAAACCCTGCCGTCTTGGTCGCGATGCCTGTCAGACGACCGGCAAAGTTCAACGCAACTCGTTCGCCCGACAGGATCGACGCCGCCGAGCCGTTGATCGACATCAGCGTTTCACCCTTTTTGCAGGGCTGACCATCGGCAACATGCGTCACAATCTCAAGTGCCGGGTCCACAAGACGGAAGGCCAAGGCCGCCACCTGCATGCCGGACACAACTGCGTCTTCGCGGGCGTTCAGACGTGCCTGATAGGTCGTCCCATCGGGGATTACCGCGCGTGTGGTGACGTCGCCGTAGGTGCCCAGATCTTCCAGAAGGGCATTGCGAACGGTGGCTTCCAGAACCAGATCGGGAACGCTGGCGTAGCTCATGTCGGTGTCTCCGTAATACGGGTGCGCAGGGCGATGGCCTGATCCAGAGTGATCAACGAACGTTCGCCGATTTCGCCATTTGCTTCGGGAAAGTCCGAGCGGAAATGTGCGCCACGGCTTTCTTCACGCATCAGCGCGCAGGCGGCGATCATGGTGGCGGTCGCCATCATGTTCAGGAACGACGGGCTGTCGCAATAGGCCTTTTCCAAAGCGTCGATCTTGCGCAAGGCATTTTCCAGACCTTCGCGATTGCGCACCACGCCAACAAGGTTGGTCATCGTCTGGCGCAATTCCCGAACGCCTGCGGCATCAGGCGGCGTGCCACCGGCGTCAAAGGCGATTTCAACCTCGGCCGCGTCAGAAATCGCAGGCAACTGCGCCTCGATCCCTTCGGCGCAAATGCGTGCGAAAACAAGTGCTTCCAGCAGGCCGTTCGACGCCAAACGGTTCGCGCCATGCAGACCGGTCGAGGCCGCCTCGCCGCACACCCAAAGACCATCCAATGACGCACGACCGTGGTCATCCACAGCGATCCCGCCCATATGGTAGTGCGCGGCTGCGGCAACGGGGATCGGCTGAAGCTCAGGATCAATGCCATTGCGCATGCAGGCGTCCGTGGCTGTCAGGAACAGTTCCTTGACCTTCGCGCCCAGCGCCTCGCGCGTATCCAGCATCGGGCGGTTGCCCGCTTGGGTCTGAGCGAAGATCGCACGGGCGACGATGTCGCGCGGGGCCAGTTCGGCGTTGGGATGGACGGCGGTCATAAACCGTTCGCCATCCTTGTTGATCAGGATCGCCCCTTCGCCGCGCAATGCCTCGGTCGCGAGTGGCGCGGGGTCTTCGCCCACGTCAATTGCGGTCGGATGGAATTGCACGAACTCGGCATCCGCGATCTTGGCCCCTGCCCGTGCCGCCATACCGATCACCTGACCGCGAATGCGCGGAGGATTGGTCGTCAGGGCATAAAGCCCACCAGAGCCACCACCGGCCAGCAGATACGCCGCACCGCGCACCATAACGGGTGCAGAACGTCCCTCGGCAGCATCCTGAATGGCGATGCCCGTCACCTTGCCGTCTTGGGTATCCAGACCCACGGCCATCGTGCCTTCCAGCACTTGGATCGTCGGCGATTGACGCACCTGTTCGATCAGCGCGGCCATGATTTCGGCCCCGGCCTGATCGCCTTCGACACGAACGACGCGGGCAAAGCTGTGCGCGGCTTCCAGCGACAGTACGTATTGTCCGTCATCTGTGCGATCGAATGGCGTACCAAGCTCTGTCAGATCAAGAATGAAGTCCCGCGCGTGGCGTGTCACCAGATCAGCGATTTTGGGATCAACCGTGCCCGCGCCCGCCTTGACCGTGTCATTGGCGTGGTTTTCAGGGCTGTCCGCCTGATCCATCGCCGCCGCCACACCGCCCTGCGCCCAAGCCGAACTGGCCCCTTCGCCCAAAACCTCGGGCGAGATCATAAGGACGGGCCGCGGCGCGAGTTTCAGCGCGGCGTAGAGCGCGCCAAGGCCCGCGCCAACAATGACGATACGGTCGGTGGTGACAGTTTTCATAAGCCGGCTTACAGCCCCAGTTTACGCGAAAGATCAATCATACGCTGGACAGAAAGACGCGCCTTTTCAGACACTTCCGGATCGACCTCAACCTGACCTTCCATCGTGTGCAGCGCATAGAGGATTTTCTCAAGCGTGATCTTTTTCATGTAGGGACACATGTTACACGGCTTGGCGAATTCCACTTCGGGCAGCTCATCGGCGATGTTCGATGCCATCGAACATTCGGTGACCAGCATCGCCTTGGCGGGCTTGTTGTCATGCACCCACTTGATGATGCCGCTTGTGGAACCGGTGAAATCGGATTCCGCCACAACGTCAGGCGTACATTCCGGATGGGCGATGATCTTAACTTCGGGATCCATCTCGCGGTAGGCGCGCAGATCGTCGGCTGTATAGAGTTCATGCACGATGCAGGACCCCGGCCAGTAGACGACCTTTTTCTTGGACTGGTTCGCCACGTTCTGCGCCAGAAACTGGTCCGGCGTCATGATGACGGTATCGCTGTCCATCGCATCAACGATTTGCACCGCATTTGCAGAGGTACAGCAAATATCGGACGCGGCTTTCACCTCGGCGGTGGTGTTCACGTAGGACACAACCGGCGCACCGGGGTATTTGGCGCGCATCTCTTCAACGCCCTCGGCAGTGATGCTTTCGGCCAGCGAACAGCCCGCTTCCATATCCGGCATCAGCACGATTTTCTCAGGGCTGAGGATTTTGGATGTCTCGGCCATGAAATGAACACCGGCCTGCACGATCACATCGGCATCGACTTCGGTAGCCTTCATTGCCAGTTGCAGGCTGTCGCCCACGAAATCGGACACCGCGTGGAAAATCTCGGGCGTCATATAGTTGTGGCCCAGAATAACCGCGTTGCGCTTTTTCTTCAGTTCGTTGATGGCTTTGACGTATGGCGCGTAAATCGCCCAGTCAGCCGGCGATACGACGCGATCCATCTTGTCGTAGATATCTTTCATCTCTTCCGCCAACTCGGGCGAAGGTGTCAGATCATAGTGTTCCGCCAAAACAGAACGAACGTGGGGTATATCAAGCACTAGGGCGGCCTCCGTCTCTGTGGGCTCGTACTAGGGTAATGATGGGAATGCAGCAAGCATTCAAAAAGTGGGAATATTGCTTAAACGGTATCATTTTGCCGCAGTTATCGCGTTTTGCGGAGTGTTTGGGAAACTTCACGCACAAAAAAGCACGGTGGGGACCACCGTGCCTTTTATTGTGGCAAACGCTGTATCGCGCCTTTCAGGGGTCAAGCTGCGACAAATTTCAGCGATACCCCGTTGATGCAGTGTCGCTTGCCGGTCGGTTTGGGACCGTCATCAAAGATGTGCCCCAAGTGCGACCCGCAGCGGCTGCAATGGCATTCAGTTCGCGTCATGAACAGCGATCTGTCCGCCTTGGTTCCGATCGCGCCCCCGCGTACCGGTTGGTAAAAGCTCGGCCACCCTGTGCCACTGTCGAATTTATGTTCGGATGAATACAGCGGCAGGTCGCAGCCGCGGCAGATGTAGGTGCCTGCCGCTTTGTTATCGTTAAGTGGCGACGTAAACGCGCGTTCGGTCCCCTCCTGTCGCATGACTTTGTATTCCAAGGGCGACAGCATCGCTTTCCACTGAGCCTTTGTTCGCGTGATTTCAAAACTTCCCTCTGCAGCAGAAGCACGTGATGTGCCCAAGCCGAATGCAGCCAAACCTGCGATAGTGAAATGACGTCTGTTCATCTGTATTCTCCCGGTAAAAGCGGCATGACCCGCCCCTGAAATAGGGGGACTCTGGGCGGGCCATGCCTTCAGGCTATGTTAATTACATAGCCGGAAGCAGAACCCGATCAATCACATGGATCACACCATTGGATTGTTTCACGTCTGCAATCGTCACGTTCGCGACACGACCCTGTTCATCGGTCAGGGTAATCTTTCCACCGGCCATTTTCGCCTGCAGAACACAGCCACCCACGGTTTGAACCGCGTGCATGCCGTTGTCATCTGCGATCATGCCCGCAATCGCATCAGACATCGCGTTGGCAGCAACCACGTGGCAGGTCAGGATTTGCGTCAGCTGGGCCTTGTTCTGATCCATCATCAGCTGCGACAGGCTTTCGTCGGAAATCTTATCAAAGGCAGCGTCGGTCGGGGCGAAAACCGTGAACGGTCCGGGGCTCATCAGCGTGTCGACCAGACCGGCCTGTTTTACAGCCGCAACAAGCGTTTCGTGATCTGCCGAGTTCACGGCGTTTTCAACGATGTTCTTTTCGGGGAACATCGCAGCACCGCCAACCATCGGGTTACCTGTTTGCGCGTGGCTTTCTGCAAAGGCCGCTGTGGACAGGGTTGTTGCGATAATTGTGGCTGTCAGCATTTTCATAGACATAGGTCTTCCTCCTAGAATTCGATCCGGCGATTGTCGCCGTGATGCCCTTAGCCACGAGGAAGACAGAAAGGAGTTTCAGGTTTTTTTAAGATTTTCGTTCACGAGAGCGTGATTGAACCCACAGCGCGGATCGGGCCTGTCGGCGCGCCTGTTTGCGAACCGCCGTCCGGTTCTTCGGACACGGCAAACAACGCGCCATCGACGTCCCTCGGCAAGGCGTCAGGCCACGAAATCACAGCAACGCCGTCGTCTGGCAGGACACCCAACGATACTGGCGCATTTTCTCCGACAATCAGCCATAGTTCGTGATCGCGCCCATCGGGAGCTAGCCCCTGCACCTGCGCGACTTCCAGAACGCCGCGTCCGGCATCAAACACAGCACTTAGGCTGACATTGGCAGCGACCGGATCGGCGGGTTCAAGATCGGCACGATAAACAGGCCCGTCAGCCACCTGCCCCGGCATCTCAACCAGTCCGGTGTCGATTGCGACAAAGGCCAGCATCGCAGCCGCAATGCCCCCTACCGCATAAGGCCACAGCCAGCCGAACAGCGATTTGCGTTCGTCTTCGCCAAAGAGCCGCGTATCAATGGCGCGCTTTACCCGGCCCGGCGGCGTGGCCTCGGGCAGGCGATCTACCATCACGGCGAAATGGTCCGCCCAACGCGCCACTTCGATCACCAGGTCTTCTTCGGTGTCTAGCCGTGCCTCGAACGCCTCCAGCTCTTCAGGGTCAAGCAGCCCTAGCACATATTCCGCAGCTAGAACGCTATCGGGTGGCGCGCCTCCGGATGTGTTTTCAGTATCTGTCATTGAACCAGACACTCCCGCAGTTGCTGAAGACTTCGACGCAACCATGTGCGGATTGTATTCAGCTTAACTCCTGTGGCATCGGACAATTGCTGATAGGTGTCGCCGTCCAGATACGCGCGTTCGATCAGAACCGCGCGATCCGCTGGAAGTTCTTTCAAACACATTTCAAGCCGCGCGCGTTCACCAGAGGCAACCACCTGCGCTTCGGGGCCAGGCCGGTCGTCTGCAACAACCTCGGCCAGATCCAGCTTTTCAGACGCCTTAGGCCCCGCCTTACGATAGCGATCAATCGCGATATTTCTGGTCAGGGTGATCAGCCACGTCATTGGTGAATATCCGTTCGTCCGGTACATGTTGGCCCGGTGCCAAATGCGAAGAAATGCCTCTTGAAGGGCTTCTTCCGCTTCGGTCCGGTCTTTTAACACACGTAGACACACCGAAAATAGTTTCGCGGACGTCCGGTCATAGAGCAAAGAAAACGCGTTCCGGTCGCCCAGCGCTATTTTAGACAGCAAATTCTCGATTTCTTGTTGTGGTGTCATCAGAGTTAATTTGCCGCGCTCGCATTATGCCGGAAGAGTCTGGATAAAGGCCCCCGGCAGGTTTAGACGGGCGTTGTGGCCCTTGCCCCCGCGCGAGATATGTTGCACCACATGACCAACAAAAGCCCATTTCAAACGAAGGACACTATGACTATGGCGGACGGTTCGATCGACATCAACGCTAAACCGACAGAGCAGATCTCGGTCCGCGATGTGTTCGGCATCGACTCTGACATGGTTGTCCATGGTTTCCCCGAGCGCACAGACCGTGTTCCGGATCTGGATTCGACCTATCGTTTCGACCACGACACCACATTGGCCATTCTGGCGGGCTTTGCCTACAACCGCCGCGTGATGATCCAGGGTTATCACGGAACTGGTAAGTCCACGCACATCGAACAGGTTGCAGCGCGTCTGAACTGGCCCTGTGTACGTGTGAACCTTGATAGCCACATCAGCCGTATCGACCTGATCGGTAAGGATGCGATCCGTCTGGTTGACGGCAAGCAAACAACCGAGTTTCAGGAAGGCATTCTGCCGTGGGCGCTGCGCAACCCAACTGCGATCGTGTTCGACGAATACGACGCAGGCCGCGCCGACGTTATGTTCGTGATCCAGCGTGTTCTGGAAGTTGACGGTAAGCTGACGCTTCTGGACCAGAACCAGGTGATCACCCCCCACCCGTTCTTCCGTATCTTCGCGACGGCGAACACTGTTGGTCTGGGTGACACAACCGGCCTCTACCATGGCACACAGCAGATCAACCAAGGTCAGATGGACCGTTGGTCGCTGGTTGCCACGCTGAACTATCTGCCGCTGGATGCCGAAGTTGACATCATCGTCGCCAAGAATCCCAGCTATGACACCGACAAGGGCCGCAAGACTGTGCGCCAGATGGTGACGGTTGCGGAACTGACACGGACTGCCTTCATGAACGGTGATCTGTCGACCGTTATGTCGCCCCGTACCGTGATTGCATGGGCCCAGAACGCGACGATCTTCAACGATATCGGCTATGCGTTCCGCCTATCGTTCCTGAACAAATGTGACGAGCTTGAGCGTCAGACAGTCGCCGAATTTTACCAGCGCTGCTTTGATCAGGAACTGCCCGAAAGCGCAGCAAGCCTGTCGATGGGCTGATCGCTCTGATCACTGCAAACAGAATTCAGGGGGCCGCGGCCCCCTTTTTCGTGGCTATGATTTGCAGGAAAGAACATCGCTTTCGGTGATGATCAGATCCAGCGGCTGATCCGTCGGCTCAAGCGGCAGATCGGGATCTTCTTGCGCGTTGAAGGCAAAGCCAACCGCCAGAACCGGCCCGTTTGCGCGAAGAAGCTCTAGCGTCCGGTCATAGAACCCACCACCATAGCCCATACGTCCGCCTTCACGGCTGAAGGCCACCAGCGGGACAATCACGATCTCTGGTCTGATCCAGACCTTTTCTACCGGCACATAGGCCCCGAACGCCCCTGTCTCCATGGCGCAATCGGGATCCCATTGGGCAAAGTCCAACGGCGTATCAGCCGCCTTGATGACAGGCACACCCACAGGGCCATGTGCGCTGGCTTCGGCCATGGCGGGAAGCGGGTCGATCTCGGTCCGGATGGGCATATAGCCGGCGATCGGCACACCGCGATAGCCTGCCAGAAACTCGGACAGCTTACCGGCCGCACCGGGACCTTGGGCATCAAACGCAGCCTTACGCCGGGCAAAACCGGCCTTTCGCGCGACGGCCTTTGGATCAGTCGTCATAGCAGGATCACCGTTGCAAGACCGAGGAAGGCAAAGAAGCCGATCACGTCGGTTACAGTTGTCACGAACACACCCGATGCCAAGGCAGGGTCAACGCCCAGCTTCTCAAGCAAAATGGGTATGCCCACACCAGACAAGGCCGCCACAAACAGGTTGATGATCAGCGCCACACCAATCACGAAGCCCAACAAGGGCGAACCGAACAAGAGCGCTGTCACCATGGCCAATGGCACAGCCAGTATCAGCCCGTTCAACAGGCCCACGAACATTTCGCGCCGGATAACCCGAAACGCGTTCGATCCGGTCAAGTCGCGCGTCGCAAGTGCACGCACCGCAACGGTCAAAGACTGCGTACCGGCGTTGCCACCCATGGACGCCACGATCGGCATTAGAACGGCCAACGCGACCAAAGCCGCAATCGTATCTTCGAACTGTGCAATCACGGTCGCAGCCAAAGCCGCCGTGCCAAGGTTCACCACCAGCCACGGGATACGTTTTTTGGTCGTCTCGATAATTGTGTCGGACAAAGAGCTTTCTTCGCCAACACCCGCAAGGCGCAGAATATCTTCTTCGTGTTCTTCATCCAGAACCGCCATCGCGTCGTCGATGGTAATCACACCGACAAGACGTTCGGTTTCATCCACAACGGGGGCCGAGATCAGGTGGTACTGGTTGAACGCATAGGCCACGTCGCCTTCGTCCCGTGTCACCGGAATGACGTGGAAACTGTCGTCCTTGATCGAGTCTAGCAAAACCTCGCGCCGTGACGCCATCAGCTTGCCTAGGGCGATCTTGCCCACAGGGCGCAGGCGCGGGTCTACCATGATAATGTGATAGAACTGGTCCGGCAGATCATCCTGATCGCGCAGGTAATCAATCGCCTCGCCCACATTCCAATGCTCGGGCGCCATGACGACTTCGCGCTGCATCAGACGACCGGCAGAATATTCTGGGTACGTCAGCGACTGTTGAACCGCGATCCTGTCGCTGTCTTCGAGCACATCA
Organism: Thalassococcus sp.; assembly: GCF_982780845.1. Taxonomy (NCBI): domain Bacteria; kingdom Pseudomonadati; phylum Pseudomonadota; class Alphaproteobacteria; order Rhodobacterales; family Roseobacteraceae; genus Thalassococcus; species Thalassococcus sp. Next base: position 26,846 of record NZ_CEYADA010000006.1, on the reverse strand, counting down.
AGAATGGCTTCGCGGTCGCCTTCTTCAAGGTCTTCCAGAAGGTCGACAACGTCATCCGAATCCAGTTCCCGCACCGCGTCGGCAAGAACTTCGGGGTTCAGGATGCTGATCACTTCTTCCCGGATGCTTTCATCCAGTTCCGAAAGGATTTCGCCGTCGAATTCGCGATCATATAGCTTGATCAGGCGCAGTCGGTCGAACGCGTTGATCTGTTCCAGCATGTCGGCGATGTCCGCCGCATGCAGCGGCTCCATCAGCTCGATCAGCCGTTCCCGATCCTGCACATCCACCGCATAGAGAATCGCGGCGACGGTTTTCGGGGAAAGAACGTAGTTGTCGTCTTCCTCGGAAACGGTTTCAGCAGCGGTTTCTACCTGATCTTCGGTCATACAGCCCCTTTCGCGCGCTTCCGTAACGTTTAGATTGCGTATCTACGCGCGGGGACCATATGGCAGGTCTCTGGAAAGAAACAGGTGTCGGCGAAAATTTTGCTGGTGCGCAGAAAGGGTGGCGGGCATGGCTTTGCTTTTGGGCCGTATCTTGGAAATTTCGGGCGATCCGTTTCAGGACGGTCTTGATGCGGTCACGATCCGCACCGATGGCGCAGTGCGTATTGTCAACGGTCTGATCGCGGAAACAGGCGGTGCCGCCGCCCTGCGCGCGGCTCACCCAAACGACGATATCACAGACTACGGCAATGACCTGATCTGCCCCGGTTTCGTCGATGCGCACGTGCATTTTCCGCAAACCGCCATCATTGCCAGTTGGGGCAAACGGCTGATCGACTGGTTGAACAGCTACACCTTCCCCGAAGAAATGCGCTTTGGCGATCCGGACTACGCCGCGATGATCGCTGCGCGCTATTTCGATCTGACGTTGGCCAATGGCACCACAACTGTTTGTTCATTTGGCACCGTGCACCCGACCAGTGTGGATGCCTTTTTCACCGAGGCACAAACACGCGGCCTGCGTGCCTTAACCGGTAAAACCTGTATGGACCGCAACGCGCCCGAAGGGCTGCGGGACACACCGCAGACAGCCTATGATGACAGCAAGGCGCTGTTGGATCGCTGGCATGGTGTGGATCGTCTTGCCTACGTCATCACACCCCGCTTTTCTCCCACATCAACGCCGGAACAACTTCATGCGCTTGGCGGGCTGTGGGCCGAGCGGCCCGATTGTCTGATGCAAACGCATCTGTCGGAACAGACCGACGAAATCGCGTGGGTCAAATCCCTGTTCCCCGAGGCGCGGGATTATCTCGACACCTACGAACAGACAGGCCTGTTGGGGGAAAACGGGCTTTATGGCCATGCGATCCATCTGGAACCGCGCGAGATCGACAGGCTGTCCGAGGTCAACGCCGCCCTGATCCATTGCCCGACATCAAACACCTTCATCGGTTCGGGGCTGTTCGACATGGACGGCCTGACATCACGTGTGCGCGTTGGTTTGGCCACGGACACAGGTGGTGGATCGTCGTTCTCCATGCTGCGCACCATGGCCGCAGCCTATGAGATCGGACAACTGCGTGGTCGCCCGCTGCATCCCGCAGAGCTGATGTGGCTCGCCACCGCAGGGTCGGCACGGGCGCTGAAGCTGGAGGACAAGATCGGGCGTGTCGCCAAAGGCTACGAGGCCGATCTTTGTATCCTGGACCTGTCCTCGACCGACGCCATCGCACAACGTGCCAACCGCGCGAGCGATGCGTGGGAAGAGGTCTTTGCCACAATCATGATGGGCGATGACCGCGCTGTGCGGGCCGTCTGGGTGAACGGCAACCGCGTTCAGCGCTGACGCTCTCTTCGCAGTTTGGCAAAGTACTCGACCCGCTTTTTCAGATCGCGTTCGAACCCGCGTTCGACCGGCGCGTAGAACTCGGGCCTCTTCATCCCGTCAGGGAAATAGTTCTGGCCCGAAAACGCATCTTCCTGATCGTGGTCATAGGCGTACCCGTCGCCATAGCCCTGATCCTTCATCAAAGATGTGGGGGCATTCAGGATATGCTTGGGCGGCGGGGCGGACCCTGACGAGGCCGCCAGACGACGCGCCGCTTTATAGGCCACGTAGTTCGCATTCGATTTCGGGGCCAAGGCCAGATAGATCACCGCCTGTGACAGGGCCAACTCGCCTTCGGGGCTACCAAGGCGTTCGTAGGTCTGCCAGCTTTGCAGACAAAACGCCTGCGCCTGCGGATCGGCCAGCCCGATATCTTCCACCGCCATACGCGTCAGGCGACGCGCCAGAAAACGCGGGTCTTCGCCGCCTTCCAGCATCCGCGAAAACCAATAAAGCGCTGCATCGGGATCAGACCCGCGCACCGATTTGTGCAGGGCCGAAATCAGGTTGTAATGCCCGTCGCCGGATTTGTCGTAATTCGCCGCCCGCCGCATCAAACGTGCACGCAGGTCTTCGATCTCAAGCGGTTTGGCGACGCGCCATGCCATCGCCTGTTCCACAAGGTTCAGGAATGCGCGGCCATCGCCATCGGCCATTTCAATCAAAGCCGCCCGCGCCGACGGGGTCAGGGGCAATTCGCGCTCCAACACAGCCTCGGCCCGTTGGGCCATCAGTTCCAGTTCGTCCGGCGACAGGCGTTCCAGCACCATCACCTGCGACCGGCTTAGTACCGCCGCGTTCAGTTCGAACGACGGGTTTTCCGTGGTCGCGCCCACCAACAGGATGGTTCCGTCTTCCATATGGGGCAGAAAGCTGTCCTGTTGCGCTTTGTTGAAGCGGTGGATTTCGTCCACGAACAGCAACGTCCCCTGCCCGATCTTGCGCCGCTGCTTCGCTGCCTCGAACACTTTGCGCAGGTCGGGAACACCGGTGAAGATCGCACTGATCTGGACGAAATGCAGATCGGTTTCCTGTGCCAACAACCGCGCGATAGTGGTTTTCCCGACGCCCGGCGGCCCCCAGAATATGATCGAGCCCAATGCGCCCGCATCCAGCATGACGCGCAGCGATCCTTCGGGGCCAAGCACCTGCTGCTGACCGATAACTTCGGACAGGCTCGCAGGGCGCAAGACATCCGCCAGCGGGCGATGCGCAGCGCCTTCGGGCATGTCACCGGATTGGGAGGGGCTATCGAACAGATCAGCCATGAATCACGCGCGGAACCTAAGCTGGATACGTTGGGAACCGCGAATGGCGGTGATCGCGATACGCGGCGCGGCCTGCGCCAAAGCCTTGGCCACCTGAGCAGGTCGTTCAATCACGCGACCATTGATTTCGGTAATGATGTCGCCCGCCCTAAGCCCCGCACGCGCGCCCCAGCGACCGGGATCAAGCACAACGATACCTTCGCTGTTTACCGGAAGCCCCAGTTCTTCGATCACAGCGGGATTGATCCGCGCAACCGTCAGGCCCGGCAGCACGTCGTTCCCACCAAGGGTTTTCGTATTCCGCGCAGGGCTATCCGGCGGCGCGATCAGCTTGACCTTCACCGTTTTGGTTTTGCCCTGCCGCGCGATCTGAACGCGCGCGGTTTCGCCAATGCCCTTCACGCTCATCCGGTAGATCATCTCGGCCGGTGTGTTCACCGGCTGGCGATCAACCTGCAAAATCACGTCTCCCACACGCAGCCCCGCCTCTAGAAACGGGCTGGCGGGATGGATGGCGGAAATGAGAATACCCTGCGGCGCGGCACGGCCCAGACTTTCGGAAATATCCGCATCCACCGATTGCCCTGTCAGACCGGCCCAAGGACGCTGGAAACGCTGTTCGCCTGATGTCGCCTGTTTGACGAACTGTTCAACCAAGGCTGACGGGATGGCAAACCCGATGCCGTTTGATCCGCCCGACCGCGTCAGGATCGAAGTGTTCACGCCGATCAGATCGCCCTTGATATCAATCAGCGCACCGCCAGAGTTGCCCGGATTAATAGGCGCGTCAGTCTGGATGAAATACCCCCGCGCGTTGCCCGTGGCCGTGCCTGATCGCGCAAGTCCCGACACGATGCCGCTGCTGACCGTTTGGCCGACACCAAAGGGGTTGCCGATGGCCAGCACCAGTTCACCCACCTCGACCGTGTCACTGTCACGGAACCGCAGGAACGGCATATCTCGCGCCCCGTCCAGCTTCAGGATCGCGATGTCGGATTCCTCATCCGCAAGCAAAACACGGGCGGCGTATTCCTCGCGCGTGTTCAGCACCACGCGAATATCTGTCGCCTGCCCCACAACGTGGTAGTTCGACACCATGATTCCGTCCGGTGACAGGATCACGCCGGACCCAAGCGAGTTCTGCACCCGCGGGCGCGGTGCCGCGAAATCACGAAAGAAATTGCCAAAGAACGGATCATCCGCAAAAGGCGACCGCTGTTCCACCACGCGCGAGGCATAGATGTTCACGACAGCAGGGGCCGCCTGTTTCACCAATGGCGCAAATGACAGAGAGATTTCGGACTTGGATGCGGGAATGCGCGTGTCAGCCTGAACAGCGACCGGCAACATCAATACCAGAGCCAAAAGAATGCGGATCATGGGCCCTCCTGAAACGTTGTCACAGGATATGCGGGCCACGGGGGCCATTTGCAACCATCTCTGGCCACAAACGGCCCCTTGGGAGGGAACTGATTAACTCGCGAGGCTTAGGCCCGCATCACGGCGCAGCGCGACTGTGTGCGCCAGCTTGCGCATGGCCGCTTCGGTTTCGGCCCAACCAAGGCATCCGTCCGTGATCGACTGACCATAGACCAAAGGCGTTTTGCCCAGCTTTTGCGCGCCGCCGACCAGATGGCTTTCGACCATGACGCCGGTGATGCGATGATCCCCATCGGCAATCTGCGTCCCGATTTCGTGAAGCACCGCAGGCTGACGCGCGGGGTCTTTTCCACTGTTGGCATGGCTTGCGTCGATCATCACCTGAGGCCGCACACCGTCACGTTCGCAGGCAATGCACACCGCGTCGACGGAAGCCGCATCAAAGTTGGTCGCACCGCCACCGCCGCGCAAGATCACATGACAGTCTTCATTGCCGCTGGTCGACACAATCGCCGCCTGACCGCTGGCAGTGGTGCCCATGAAATGGTGCTGGCCCGCCGCCGAACGCACCGCGTCAATGGCGATCTGGGCGTTGCCGCGCGTGCCGTTTTTGAACCCAACAGGACAGGACAGACCCGACGCCATTTCGCGGTGGATCTGGCTTTCCGTCGTCCTCGCCCCGATTGCCGCCCAAGACACAAGATCTGCAATGTACTGCGGCACTGTCGTATCCAGAAACTCGGTCGCCACCGGCAGACCCATTTCGTTGATCTGCAGCAGAAGCGTCCGCGCGGTTTCAAGACCTTCGTTGATGCGGAAGCTGCCATCCAGACCCGGATCGTTGATCATGCCCTTCCAGCCCGCAATGGTGCGCGGCTTTTCGAAATAGACGCGCATGACCACCTCAAGCTCGCCTTTGGTTTCTTCGCGCAGCTCCAACAACAGACGCGCGTATTCGATGGCCGCAACGGGATCGTGGATCGAACAGGGGCCGACAATTGAAATCAGGCGATCATCTTCGCCCATAAGAATGCTCTGAATGGCCTCGCGCCCTGCCCGCACTGTTTGCGCGGCGGCGTCCGAGACGGGATGTCGTCGGGCCAGTTCCTCGGGGGAAATAAGTTGCTGCATCTTTGTGATCCGTAGGTCTTGGGTGGTCATGGTGGTGATCCTTTTTAGGCCCCCGACGGACACAAAAAAAACCGCCGGTGAGGGCGGTTCGGTGTGGTATCTTGTTTTAACGTTTTGTCAGAACGCACAAACCCCTGCCGCCGCCTTATGGCTCGGTGCATAAAAATACCAAAATGCTGCGTAGGTCTGTGTCATGGGGCAAAGGCTAGCGACAAAGATTTTGACTGTCGACAGTAAAATGCGCTTTGGCTCGATTTTCTGCCTTACGAGCGCGGTACACTTAGTTTTACCAATTAAGCACCAAAGGGTTGCCATCGCAGAGCGGACATGAATCCCGTCACTGGCATTCGGTCCACGGAATGTCCGGAAAGAGCCCAGGCTCGCAGACGCTGCAAATGCGCGAATGTCAGCTATCAGGTTCCTGAAGCATTTTCGAATTCACCAACGGTTGGGCATTTGAAAAGCCATCAGGTGCGTTTTCCTCCCAAGGAAGAACATCAGATGTGGTCGGCCAGACTAATTGATAAGCTTCAAATGGGGGCAGATTTCTGTCCATATAAAAATCAATGGCAGCACCAAATAAGAACTCGTACCATGTAAAATCGACCGTAAGCATTTTGCAGCGAAATTCAGGTAAGACGTCCGTTCGCATTTGATTATTGGTCGGTTTTTCATTGGTTGCCCAAATCTTTGCCAACATGCCATGTGCAACTTCAAGCCTCTGTCCTACAATAATCACCTCGGGCCAGTCTCTCGTGATCCCCCAGCCAATCGAATAGGTGAATGCGGGCCAAATTTCGTCACCACCAACGAATTGGGCATGCCACCCATGCTCCTCCACATTGTCTGAAATGATCTTCTGTAAATTGTTCACTAGCAGCTCCTACTGTTGCAACTCGATACAATATCTTCTTTCGGTTCAAGAACAATCAGCCGCTCAAGTACTTCGGGCAAACGGCCGCTTTGTCCGTGCAACGTACATTCCCCACGCCGAAACAACAGGCCCGTAATTAGTGGAAGGTCTGGGAAACAACCGACAAAGAAATGACCTTGGGCGTGACATTGCGAAAGCTCGCTATTCCAATCTACGCATCTTTCCTGGAAGACCGCCCATACCCCGGACGCCCTGTCCCGCTTTGTTCAACGTCGAAATTCCAGACAATGGCCATATTGGTGATCAATGCTCCGAGGAACGAATAGCCAAGCTGCGCAGGCGACAGAACAAAAGCCGCTGCCAGAAAGACCAGCGCGTCGACAGCCAACTGGAACCAGCCCGCTTTGAAACCGGTCTTCTGTTCGATCATGATGCCCACAATCGTCATCCCACCGGCCGACGCGTTATGGCGGAAGATCGCGACCAATCCGACACCACTACAGGCACCGCCGGCAATCGCCGCAACGGCAAGACTGAGGTCTTCGAATTTCAGGATCGTCGCCAGATACTGCGACAAAAGCGAAATGCCGGCCACGGCCACGACCGTACGGATGGCAAACGTGCGACTGCGCTTCAACCACGCCAGCACAAGAAACGGGATACCGAGTGTGAAGAAGATCGGACCAAAGCCGTAGGGCAAAACGTAAGACAACAACAAAGCAATCCCGGCGGTCTGCCCCGTCACCAACCCAGCCGCCTTCAGGAACACCACGCCAAGGCTCGCCATACCAATGCCGAAAGCCATGCCTTGAAGGTCGAATACAGAAACTGGTTTGGGCAAGCGCATGAGACATCCTTAGAAACAAAGTTAATGCTTCAATATCAAGCTGAGAACCAATCTCAATCCGTCAAACGCGTAATTTCGAAGTGGAGCTAACCTTTTTAAAACCAAAAGGTACCAAATTAGAATTTCAGAACACCGGCTTTGTCAGCATCAACCAAACAATTGTCAGAACTGCGCCGAAAGCCGGGAAGCCGAAAGCAAACCAACAGCGGAACAGACGGTGATAGGCATCCGGCAATTCCGTGCCTGTATCCCGAGACTCAGCCGCCAAGTCGCGCATCCGGATTTGCATCCAGACGACTGGCAACCAAAACGCCCCGACAACAACATACAGCGCCAACGAAAGCCCCACCCAACCGTTGAATATGGGCCAGCCGACCTCGCGCGCTAAAAAGAAGCCGGTGATAGGTTGGAAAATGGCGGCCGAGGCTGTGAACACCGTATCTGCCAAAATCACAATGCTTGCGACATGTGCAATTAACCTTGGATCGCCCGACAGATGTGACATCAGCATAAAAAACGCGATGCCGGCTCCGGTGCCCAAAAGAACTGTTGCGCCAATAACATGCAGGAAAAGCAGGATCTCGTATGTCATCTTTCTTCGACCATTAACCAAACCAATGCGGCCAACGCGATACTCGGGATGACCTTTACCATTGGTCCGAGCGGATCGGTCCAAAGGTCTGGTGCGAACAGGACGCTGCCCGCAATGTAACCGCCGGCTAAAAGGATCATACCCAAAGCCGCCGATTTGACCCATCGTCGCCACAAAATGGCGAGTCCTAACCCGATATCCGCGACTGCGCCCCCATAAACCATGGGCGCGACAATCCAGTTTGGAGCATCTCGATCGAACATGACCTGCATCGCGGCCTGAGGATTTGCCAGCGCGATGATCCCCGACACACACCAAAACAAAGACAGTATGGCAATCGCCAAGGGCAGCGCCAGATAGGCGCGAGCAAATAGTCGTTCCTGTCGCGTCGCAGGGATGGCGCGGAACGTTTCTGCCAATGGTCGCATAGGCGTGCCCCCCGCGCGGATCCATGTATCGGCGTCGCCCTGCACACCATCCTTTAGCGTGCGAAATGCCGTTGTCCTCAAAGGGGACCTCCAACCAAGATAGGCCAACCCATCTGCAACCTTGCCGATCGCCGACAACACGAATTCCGGCACCGCTATTGTCAATACTGGTGGCTTAAACCCCAGCCAGCGGCGAGTGGCCGTCAACAGATCAGGAAAACTTTGAGGATGGCTTTCGGTCAGATCCGCAATTGTGCCTGACGGAATTTCGCCCTTTGCTACGTTTAGCACCGCATCTGCCACATCCTGAACATACACGGTTTGGATCAGGCTCTCTGCAAAGACCTTAGGGCGGATCAGCGGGATCGCGACCGCCGCCCGCAGCAGGGCTGTGCCACCATACGCCTCTTGCGCCAGAACCAGAGTGGGCCGCAAAATTACATAGTCGTGGGCCTTAGCCACGAATTCCGCTTCGGCCCGCGCCTTGCTGCGAAAGAACTCGGTCGAGGCGGTTTCAGACACCCCGGCGGCCGAGATCTGGATAATCCGACAGGACTGGCCAGAGGCGGCCTCAACCAGTCGCTGGATCGCCGTGACGTGGATTGCCTCAAGATCATCCTTGCCGCCGTCTTGTAGCGCGCCAGAGGCGTTCACAATCACATCCACACCGTCCAACATTGCACGCCAGTCACTGACGGTGGCCGATGCAATATCCTGAATGATCCACGCCCCGTCAGGGTCTACCGCACGGGCTGACCGTACTGACCGCCCTACTCCAATAACCTCGAAACCGTTCTGATCCAGCAACCGCAAACAAGCATGGCCGATCATCCCGTAGCCCCCTAGCACCAACGCCTTGGGCCGGAGTTTGGCGGGCTTTGGAGAAGGGTCATTCATGAATAATCACTTTTATCAAGTTGCGTTTGGCCAGATCATCGACGCGAATACGGGAAAGGCCAAGGGGAAAGCAAAAACCCCCGCCGAAATTCGACGGGGGTTTCAGATTGGCCGGTAAGGGCCGAATTCTTATGCTTCGGCTTCTGCCGCTGCTTCTTCTGCTGCGACGCGTGCTTTGTCTGCTGCGCCTTTCGCGTCGACGTCACGGTCGACCAGTTCGATGATCGCCATGGGCGCCATGTCACCGTAGCGGAAGCCAGCTTTCAGAACGCGGCAGTAGCCGCCCTGACGCTCTGCGTAGCGGGGGCCAAGCACTTCGAACAGTTTCGCAACGTGCATGTCCTGCTTCAGCTGAGCCGCTGCCTGACGGCGCGCGTGCAGATCGCCGCGCTTGCCCAGTGTGATCAGCTTGTCGATGACACGCTTGAGTTCTTTTGCCTTCGGCAGAGTTGTTTTGATCTGCTCATGTTCGATGAGCGAGCCAGCCATGTTTGCCCACAGTGCCTTGCGGTGCTCGTGGGTACGGTTCAGGCGGCGGTAACCTTTTGCGTGACGCATGTTTTAGTCTCCTAATGCTTATGCTTTGTCAGGGGTAAGATGCGTGTCTCACCCTCTCCTTGGGGCGGGTGCCCGGGGGTGCAGGGCAGGTTTCCCTGCCCCACTGATCGGACTGTCTTAGAAGTTGTCTTCCATCTTCTTGGACAGGTCTTCGATGTTGTCTGGCGGCCAGTCCTCGACATCCATGCCAAGGTGCAGCCCCATACCGGACAGAACTTCTTTGATCTCGTTCAGCGACTTGCGGCCGAAGTTCGGCGTACGCAGCATTTCTGCTTCTGTCTTCTGTATAAGATCGCCGATGTAGACGATGTTGTCGTTCTTGAGGCAGTTCGCCGAACGTACGGACAGTTCCAGTTCGTCCACTTTCTTGAGCAGAAGCGGGTTGAACTCGAGACCATCGTCTTCGTCCTGACGGCCAGCAGCTTCGGGTTCGTCGAAGTTGACGAAGATCGACAGCTGGTCCTGCAGGATACGCGCGGCGAATGCGATGGCATCCTCAGGCGTCACCGAACCGTCTGTTTCGATTTTCATGGTCAGCTTGTCATAGTCCAGAACCTGACCTTCACGGGTCGGCTGCACGTCGTAAGCAACCTTTTTAACCGGCGAATAGATCGCGTCGATCGGAATCATGCCGATGGGCGCATCTTCGGGCTTGTTCTTGTCCGCAGAGACATAGCCCTTACCGGTGTTAACTGTCAGTTCCACGAAGAAATCTGCGCCGTCATCGAGGTGGCAGATCACGTGGTCTTTGTTCAGAACTTCGATGCCGTTGGATTCAGCGATGTCACCAGCTGTGACAACACCCGGACCTTTGGCCGAAATCGACAGGCGCTTGGGGCCTTCGACTTCCATGCGGATCGCGACACCTTTGAGGTTCAGAACGATGTCGGTGACATCTTCACGAACACCAGCAACCGAGGAAAACTCGTGCAGGACGTTGTCGATCTGTACGCTTGTGATAGCCGCACCCTGAAGGCTCGACAGCAGGACGCGACGCAATGCGTTGCCCAGTGTCAGACCGAAGCCGCGTTCCAGCGGTTCGGCGATCAGAGTTGCTGAGCGGGTCGGGTCGTTGCCCGGACGCACGTCAAGCTGTGTCGGCTTGATCAGTTCTGCCCAATTCTTATGGATCATGTAGACCTCCATTCCTGTCTCGGCCCCATGTCCTTAAGGCCGGAGACGCCCGAGGTTAAAAAAAGCGAAATGGGACCGCGCCAAAAGGCGCGGCCCCTTGAAATAATGTCCGGATCAGACCCGGCGACGCTTCGGCGGGCGGCAGCCGTTGTGAGCGATCGGTGTCACGTCGCGGATCGACGTGATGTTGAAGCCAACAGCAGCCAGTGCGCGCAGCGCGGATTCACGGCCAGAACCGGGGCCCTGAACTTCGACTTCCAGAGTTTTCACGCCGTGTTCCTGCGCCTTGCGGCCTGCATCCTCGGCTGCCAGCTGAGCAGCGTAAGGAGTGGATTTACGCGAACCTTTGAAGCCCATTGTGCCTGCAGACGACCACGAAATGGCGTTGCCCTGCACGTCAGAGATCAGGATCTTGGTGTTGTTGAAGCTGGAGTTTACGTGTGCAACGCCAGCTGCGATGTTCTTGGAGACCTTTTTCTTGCCCCCACGACGGGTATCACGTGCCATGTGCTGAGACCTCCCTTACTTCTTCTTGCCAGCGATTGCTTTCGCCGGACCTTTGCGCGTACGCGCGTTGGTGTGTGTACGCTGACCGCGTACGGGGAGGTTGCGGCGATGACGCAAGCCACGGTAGCAGCCAAGGTCCATCAGGCGCTTGATGTTCATCTGAACTTCACGACGCAGGTCACCTTCAACGGTGTAGTTCGCATCGATGTGCTCACGGATGGCCAGAACTTCTGCGTCGGACAGTTCGTTCACGCGACGTGCGCGTTCGATGCCTACAGCTTCGCAGATGGCTTCAGCCGATGTGTGGCCGATACCTGTGATATAAGTGAGTGCGATCGGCACCCGCTTGTTTGTCGGGATGTTTACGCCGGCAATACGTGCCACGTGGTATTCCTCTTCGGTTGCGGTTCCGTATTTCCAGAACCTTTTTTCACAACAAACCGCCCAAGGCTGGGTGCCCGGTGGGCGGCGGCTGATCAGGTGATCTGCCATTTATCCGGACGGACTTATGGCAAGGCGATTCTCATAGAGATGGCGACGGGTACGGGGATTTGACCAAAGCGTCAAGACCCAGAGCGTCAACTGCCCCTATATTTCTTCAAAGTTGAAACGCCGCGGCGGTGTTCGCGACGTTTCCCATTCTTTGCCCAGGGGTAGAAGCCCCCTGCTGTTCGGATCGTTAGTTATCCAGAACCTTCGCGATATCATCGCGAACAGCGTCGATCGTACCCAGACCATCAACACCTTTCAGCTGACCTTTGGCATAGTAGTAGCCGATCAGCGGCGATGTCTTGCGGTAGTATTCCATCAGACGGATCTTCAGGCTTTCTTCGTTGTCGTCTGCGCGAACAGGCTGACCGGCAGCGGCCGCCTCTTTGGCGCGGTTGACGATACGGTCGACCAGTACTTTGTCATCCACTTGCAGCTCGACAACTTTATCAAGCGTCTGGCCAGTTTCCTCCAACAACTGGGCCAACGCATCGGCCTGAGCCAAGGTGCGCGGGAAACCGTCAAAGATAAAGCCGGATGCCTTCACAGTTTCCAGCTTTTCGCGGATCAGGCCGATGACGATCTCGTCTGTGACCAGTTCGCCTTTGTCCATGACCTCGGCCACGCGCTTGCCCATTTCTGTGCCGCTGGTTTTCGCTTCACGCAGCATGTCACCTGTGGACAGCTGAACCATGTTGCGGGTTTCGACCAGATGTTGAGCTTGTGTTCCCTTACCCGCTCCGGGCGGTCCAAGTAGGATAATATTCATCGGCGTGCGGGGCCTCCCCTTTTCTTGCGAGCCTTACCCTTACCGCGCAGTTGCGATTTCTGAATAAGACCTTCGTATTGGTGCGCCAGAAGATGGCTTTGCACCTGCTGAATGGTGTCCATGGTGACGCTGACAACGATCAGCACCGAAGTACCACCAAAATAGAACGGAATTGCGAATTCATTCCGGATGATTTCCGGCAGCAGGCAGACCAGAGCAAGGTAACCAGAGCCCAGAACCAGAACGCGGTTCACAACGTATTCCAGATACTCGGACGTCTTCTTGCCTGGGCGGATACCGGGAACAAAACCGTTCTGGTTTTTCAGGTTCTCGGCAACTTCGTCCGGCTTGAACGAAACGTTGAAGGTATAGAAATACGCAAAGAAGATGATCATCGCAGCGAAGAACAGCAGATAGAGCGGCTGTCCGGGGCCGAAGTACGCAAGAATCGTCGACATCACAGGACCGGTGTCCGAACCGGAGAACGTCGAGATCGTCACAGGCAACATCAGCAGCGTGGACGCAAAGATCGCAGGGATAACACCAGCGGGGTTCACCTTGACCGGCAGGTGCGAATTCTGCGCCTCGGTCATACGCATGCCCACCTGACGACGGGGATACTGAATGGTGATCTTGCGCAGGGCGCGCTCCATGAAGACCACAAAGGTGATCACGGCGATCACCATCACGATCACACCGATGATCACAGCAGGGCTGATCGCGCCGGAACGGCCAGATGCAAAGAACTGTGCCAGAGCTGCAGGAACTTCGGCGATGATGCCCACGAAGATGATCAGAGAAATACCGTTACCGATGCCGCGCTGGGTGATCTGCTCACCCAGCCACATCAGGAACATCGTACCACCAACCAGCGTGATCACTGTGGCCGCACGGAAATACAGGCCCGGATCGGTGGCCAGATCGCCAGCTTCGATGCTGACAGCCAGACCGTAGGCTTGGAACGTCGCCAGAACGACAGTGCCCAGTCGGGTGTATTGGTTGATTTTTTTACGACCCTGTTCGCCCTCTTTCTTCAGCTGTTCCAGTGCAGGAACCATCGCTGTCAGAAGCTGAACGATAATCGAGGCCGAAATGTACGGCATGATGCCGAGGGCGAAGATGCCCATACGGCCCAGAGCGCCGCCGGTAAACATGCTGACCATGCCAGCGATACCCTGCCCCGCCTGATCGACGAATTCGCGCAGCGCGGCGCCATCAATACCTGGAACGGGAATAAACGTGCCCAGACGGTAAACGATCAACAGGCCAAGGGTAAAAAGAATACGGTTGCGAAGGTCTGTGGCTTTGCCAAGGGCCGCCCAGCTCGTGTTCGCGGCCATTTGTTCAACAGCAGATGCCATTTCGGGTCTCTCTCTCGGACAGACGCCGCCCTGAGCGCTTTCCAGCTCGGACGGCGTCGGGAAAACTGGTCAGAGATGTAAGCAGCGTTGCCGCTGCTCACAACCCATTATTCAGCAGCAGCTGCTGTCTTGACGGTAACAGAACCGCCAGCTTTCTCGACAGCTTCAACCGCCGACTTGGATGCGCCTGTGACGTCCAGTGTCAGTTTCGCTGTCACTTCGCCTTTCGCCAGAACGCGGATGCCGTCCAGCTTGCGGCGAACCAGACCGGATGTAACCAGTGCGTCTTCGGTGATGGTGTTGCCAGCGTCCAGCTTGCCTGCGTCAACGAATTTCTGGATCAGGCCCAGGTTAACAACAGCGTAGGCTTTGCGGTTCGGCTTGTTGAAGCCACGCTTCGGCAGACGCTGGTAGAGCGGCATTTGGCCACCTTCGTAGCCGTTGATCGCTACACCCGAACGGGATTTCTGACCTTTGATACCACGGCCACCCATCTTACCTGTGCCCGAACCCGGGCCACGGCCGATGCGTTTCTTACGCTTGGTTGCGCCTTCGTTGTCGCGCAGTTCATGAAGTTTCATTGTCGCTTCTCCTTGCCGGATGTGCCCCCCAGCGACGGATGGGACAAACGCGGCGTGTGTTGATATGAATCGCAATCCTTTTGGATCACCGTGCGCGTATAGACGGGGAGTCGCGCTGGATCAAGTGCGACAGGCGGTCAACATGCCGCAGTATACCGTATTTCAGCGCACGCCCTTCCCTGACGGTTTCATATCGGAACATCGACGCAGTCACTTTGCGTCTCTCACGTGTGGTCAAAAATTCTTGACCATTCAATCAAACCGATACTTAAGCACCATTCAGGTATTCCATAGGTTGATTGGCGTTAAGGTTTATCACAAAAAGGAAATACATTAATTTTAATAAGTAGGAACACCATGAACCCTTTCAGACTTCTGGGCCTTGGCGCCGGCATGATCGCTTTGGCCGCCTGTAATGTCGACATGCCCACACCCGGTGCAGGCACGACAATCAACAGAAGCTTTGCAGATGTGTCCCGCAGTTTGGACGCCGGTGCTGCGAAATGCCTGAACGGCACTTTCGGCGCCAGCGACATGACGATTGGCGGCGGTATGATCAGCAACAGCGCGTGGACCGTCGGCCTTGACACGAAAGTACGCCGCACAAGCAGCCAGACCACGCTCACCACAACCCGTACCTTGCTGACCGGCGCTATCGGTGCAGGGCCGAACAACAAAGGCACATGGGTTACGGCAGTCGCCACGCCCGCGGGTTCCGGCACGAACCTGTCGGTTAACGGCGCATGGGGCAGCGGCGCGATCCAAGGCGCGGTGCGCGCATGGGCCAAAACCGGCAACCTCAAGTGCCCGAAGGTCGAGTAAACCGGATTTAACGTTCGCAAAGAAAAAGGGCCCTTCCAGCGAAGGGCCCTTCTTATTTCTCACTGTCCCGAAAGAACCGGCTTAGCCGCGCTCTTCGATGATCTCGACCAGGTGCGGGATCTTGGCGACCATGCCGCGGATCGCGGGTGTGTCTTCCAGTTCGCGGGTCTTGTGCATCTTGTTCAGGCCCAGACCGATCAGGGTCTGACGCTGCTTTTCCGGGCGACGGATCGGGGAACCGATCTGTTTCACAACGATGGTCTTAGCCATGTGATCAGGCCTCCTCGGCTACTTGTGCGGACTCGTTCGGAGCGTCTTCACGCTTGGGAAGAATGTCAGCGACTTTCTTACCGCGACGTGCAGCAACCTGACGGGGGCTGTTTTCACGCTTCAGACCGTTCAGAGTGGCACGGATCATGTTGTAGGGGTTCTGGGAACCGATGGACTTTGCAACAACGTCCTGAATACCCAGCATTTCGAATACGGCACGCATCGGACCACCGGCGATGATACCGGTACCTGTCGGAGCTGTACGCATTACGACGCGGCCCGCACCGTGACGACCTTCGATGTCGTGGTGCAGTGTACGACCTTCGCGCAGCGGCACGCGGATCATCTGGCGCTTCGCTTGCTCGGTTGCCTTACGGATCGCCTCGGGCACTTCTTTCGCTTTACCCTTACCAAAGCCTACGCGGCCTTTCTGGTCGCCTACGACTACCAGTGCAGCAAAGCCAAAGCGCTTACCGCCTTTAACTGTTTTCGAAACGCGGTTGATCGCTACAAGACGATCTGCGAATTCCGGTGCTTCCTCGCGTTCGCGACGGTTACCCCGGCGGTTTTCACGTTCTGCCATTTGGCATCCCTTTATTCTTGCGCCTAAGGCGCTGTGTCTCAATCGCAGTGGACTGTCACCAGCCCCCCGATCATCGAGGCATTTCTGCCTTCACTCGAAAGAGGAAATGCGCGAAGGCCAGAGCCCTCGCGCACAACCATTAGATTTTCAGACCACCTTCGCGGGCTGCATCGGCCAGAGCCTTGATGCGACCGTGGAAAAGGAAGCCACCGCGGTCGAAGTATGCTTCTTCGACACCGGCCTTCTTGGCACGTTCTGCGATCGCAGCACCGATTTTGGTGGCTGCTTCGATGTTGTTTTTGCCAACAACGCCCAGTGCCTTTTCCATGGAAGAGGCCGAAGCGACTGTTACGCCGTTCACATCGTCGATCAGCTGAACGCTGATGTTTTTGTTGCTGCGGTGCACCGAAAGGCGCATGCGACCGGAATTGGTCTTCCGCAACTTGTTCCGTACGCGCAGACGGCGCTTCTGGAACAGAACCTGTTTGCTGTTTGCCATGTGCTCCGTCCTTACTTCTTCTTGCCTTCCTTCTGGAAGATGTATTCGCCTTTGTAGCGAATGCCCTTGCCTTTGTAAGGCTCGGGGCGACGCCAGTCGCGAATGTTGGCGGCAACCTGACCGACCAGCTGGGCGTCATGTCCTTCGACGACCAGTTCAGTCGGCTTAGCGGCGGTAACCGTCACACCTTCCGGAATTGCGAAATCAACATCGTGGCTATAGCCAAGGTTCAGCTTCAGAACATTGCCCTGAACGGCGGCACGATAACCAACGCCCTGGATTTCAAGTTCTTTTTTGAAGGTGTTCTGAACACCGTGTACGATGTTAGCAACCATTGTGCGGGTCATGCCCCACTGCTGACGTGCGCGCTTGGATTTGCCGCGCGGCGTTACAGTGATGACATTGTCTTCTACAGCAATAGTCACGTCGTCCGTTGCAGTGAAGCTCTGGGTCCCTTTGGGGCCTTTTACTTCAATGGTCTGGCCGGACACTGCGGCGGTTACACCCGACGGCAGCTCGACCGGTTTTTTACCAATACGAGACATCGAATGACCTCCTTAGAAGACCGTGCAAAGCACTTCGCCGCCAACATTCTGGCTACGAGCGTTTGCGTCGGACATGACACCTTTAGGCGTGGAGACGATGGAAATGCCCAGGCCCTGACGAACCTGCGGAATTTCATCCACACCCAGATACACACGACGGCCCGGCTTGGATACGCGCTTAACTTCGCGGATAACCGGTGTGCCTTCGTAGTACTTCAGGCTGATTTCCAGTGCCGGATGACCGTTGGCACCTGTTGTACGCTCATAGCCGCGGATGTAGCCCTCTTCGAGAAGCACATCCAGAACCCAAGCACGCAGCTTGGAGGCCGGGGTCGATACAGTGGACTTGCCACGCATCTGAGCGTTGCGGATACGGGTCAGCATATCGCCGATAGGATCGTTCATTCTTGGACCCTCCTTACCAGCTGGACTTGACCATGCCCGGAAGCAGACCTTGCGAACCCAGTTCGCGCAGCATGATCCGGCTGATCTTCAGCTTGCGGTAATAGGCGTGCGGACGCCCGGTGAGCTGGCAGCGGTTGTGCAGGCGCGTAGGCGCCGAGTTCCGCGGCAGTTTGGCAAGCTTCAGGCGCGCTTTGAAACGCTCTTCCATCGGCTTGGATTCGTCGTTCGCGATTTCTTTCAACGCGGCACGCTTTTCGGCATATTTTGCCACAAGGCGTTCGCGCTTCTTCTCGCGTTCTACCATGGATTTCTTAGCCATAGTCTAAAATCCCCTTAGCTGGTGAACGGCATGTTGAAGTGCTTCAACAGCGCCTTGGCTTCCGCGTCGGTGTCCGCAGTTGTGGTGATGATGATGTCCATCCCCCAAACTTCGTCTACCTTGTCGAAATCGATTTCCGGGAACACGATGTGTTCTTTCAGACCCATGGCAAAGTTGCCACGACCGTCGAAGGACGGCTTTACACCACGGAAGTCGCGAATACGCGGCATTGCGATGGTGATCAGACGATCCAGGAATTCGTACATACGGTCACCGCGAAGAGTTACCTTCGCACCCAGCGGCATTTCTTCACGAACACGAAAACCCGCGATGGATTTCTTTGCTTTCGTGACAACTGCCATCTGACCAGCAATCCGTGTCAGATCTTCGTGGGCCGATTTCGCTTTTTTGGAGTCGCGAACCGCTTCTGCGCCACAGCCGATGTTCAGAACGATTTTGTCCAGACGCGGGATCTGCATGTCGTTCTTGTAGCCGAACTCTTCTTTCATCGCTGCGCGAATAGAGTCCTTGAAGACCGACTTCAGACGCGGGGTGTAGTTTTGCGTATCAAGCATCGATTACGTCCCCTGTGGATTTGGCAACGCGTACTTTCTTGTCGCCTTCAACCTTGAAGCCAACGCGAGTTGCTTTGCCGTTTGCATCAACGAATGCCAGGTTGGACAGAGCAATCGGCATCGCCTTGGGCAGACGGCCGCCCTGGCTGGATTGTGTCTGACGCTGGTGGCGGATCGCCAAGTTCACACCGTCAACAACAGCCTTGCCCGCTTTGGGGTCGACGGAAGCGATGGTGCCTGTCTTGCCTTTGTCTTTACCGGCAAGAACGATGACCTTGTCACCTTTACGGAGTTTAGCAGCCATTACAGCACCTCCGGAGCAAGCGAGATGATCTTCATGAAGTTCTTCGCACGCAGTTCGCGAACAACCGGCCCGAAGATACGGGTACCGACCGGCTCACCTGCGTTGTTCAGGATCACGGCGGCGTTACGGTCAAAGCGAATTGCTGTGCCGTCCTCACGACGGACTTCTTTGGCGGTACGCACGACGACGGCCTTACGGACGTCACCTTTCTTAACGCGACCACGCGGGATGGCTTCTTTTACCGAGACGACGATGATGTCGCCAACGGATGCGTATTTACGCTTGGAACCACCCAGGACCTTGATGCACTGCACCCGGCGAGCGCCGGAGTTGTCAGCAACATCCAGATTGGTCTGCATCTGGATCATGTGGTTTCTCCCGACCTTTGGGGGGTGTTCTGTTGTACGCCCCCAGGGTTTCGATCAAACTGGATCGTTACCGTCTTATTCGACGACAACTTCCCAGCGTTTCGTTTTCGACTTGGGTGCGCATTCGATGATGCGAACCGCGTCGCCGACCTGAAACTTTTCAGCTTCATCGTGAGCCCGGTATTTTTTGGACTTACGGATCGTCTTTTTCAGAACAGGGTGCTTGAAGCGACGCTCAACCGAGACTGTGACAGTCTGGGCGTTTGCTGTGCTTGTTACGACGCCTTGGAGAATACGTTTGGGCATGTCTCAAGGCTCCCCTTATTCTGCCGATGCCGCGTCAGCGGCTTTTTGGTTCAGCACGGTTTTGATCCGTGCCACATCGCGACGTACGGTGCGCATACGTGCGGTGTTCTCGATCTGACCTGTGGCCTGCTGGAAGCGCAGGTTGAAGGCCTCTTTCTTAAGCTGGACAAGCTGGTCCCGGAGTTCGTCCGGGGTCTTGTCACGGAGTTCATTGGCGTTCATTGTCGCCCTTTCTTTAATCAACATCACCGGAGAGCCCCTGCCTACGTTAGACGCGCAAGGTCACCCTGATTCCGGTGGAGTCCGTGGATGAGCGGTCCCAGTACAACCGAAAGCCCATATTAGCAAGTGTTTTTCAGGATATTTCCTGCCCCCTGCCCCATTCAGCGAATTTCAGCAGGAAATACCGGCGCCGCCTTCCCTGTCGTGGTGGGCAGGTGTAAGCCTAGATCAAACAAATCCAGACCAAAGGCAATTCGGTTTCATGGCACAAATCTCATCCCTGTTTGTAACGCGCCTTTACCGCGCGGAACTGAATGAATTCGGCGACGACATCGACGCGCAAGAACTTGAGAATTCCTGCTATGTGATTGCCGAAGACGATGACGCCGGACAAGAGTGGTGCGAAGAAAACGGTTATCCGGGTTATACCAGCTACGCCTCGCTGACCGACCTGCCCTGGCGCTTTCCGATTTTCAAATCAATCGTGGATGCGCTGGACAAACACGTCGCCGCCTTTGCCGAAGATCTGGAGTTCGATCTGGACGGACGCGAACTGAAGCTGGAAGACATCTGGATCAACATCCTGCCCGAAGGCGGCATGCACAGCTCGCACATCCATCCGCATTCCGTGATCTCAGGCACCACTTATGTATCCATGCCCGACGGTGCCTCGGCCCTGAAGCTGGAAGACCCACGCTCAGCCCGCATGATGGCCGCCCCACCCCGCAAGAAAGGCGCACGTGAAGAACTGAAAACATTCGTCTATGCAAAACCCAAGGTTGGCGATGTCCTGCTATGGGAAAGCTTCCTACGCCATGAGGTGCCGATGAACATGGCCGAAGACGAACGCATCAGCGTCAGCTTCAACTACGCTTGGGCGTAAAAGAAAGGGGCTAAACGGCCCCTTATTTTTTACCTAGCTCTGTCAAAGCAGCCTCGATCCGTTCCAACCGGTCCGTCACATCATGACGGTAATCATCGGTCGCGGCGTTGCTTTCCTCGGCGTGGGCATCCTGCATGGAGTTTACGACCAGACCGACAACAAGGTTTACCACCGCGAATGTTGTGACCAAAATGAACGGTACAAAGAACATCCACGCATATGGATAAACCTCCATGACCGGACGGACGATCCCCATGGACCAGCTTTCCAGCGTCATGATCTGGAACAGCGAATAGGCCGACGCGCCTAGCGACCCGAACCACTGCGGGAACGCATCGGAAAACAGTGTCGTCGCCATGACAGATGCGATGTAGAAAATCAGGCCCATCAGCAGGAAGACAGACGCCATCCCCGGCAAGGCCGATACAAAGGCCTCGACCACACGGCGCAATGTCGGGGCGATCGACACCATCCTCAGCAAACGCAGGATGCGCATGGCGCGAAGAACAGCAAAGCCCTCGCCGCTTGGGGACAACGACAAGCAGATGATCAAGAAGTCGAAGATGTTCCAGCCGGATTTGAAGAAATCCATGCGATGGGCATAAATCTTGGCAACGATTTCGATCACAAAGATGGCCAGACAGATATGATCCAGCACCTTCAGCAAATCGCCGGCCGTCGCCATAATGGCGTCCGATGTTTCCATCCCCAGAATGATGGCATTGAACAGAATAACCGCCGTCACGAAATTCTTGACGCTTTGTTTGGCTAGGATGTCGGCAACGATCTGGCGCATGGGATCCCCTATTGTTTGCCCGCGACACTTAAGAACGACCAAGGCCACGCACAATATAAAAACCCCCGCCATGCACAATATAAAAACCCCCGCCATTTCTGACGGGGGTCTTTTTTCTTGAACCTAGCGCAAATGCGCGTCGGTCTTACCAGTCTTCGCGAACAACGACGCGCGACTTGATCGGCAGTTTCATCGCTGCCAGGCGCAGGGCCTCTCGTGCGATTTCTTCGTTAACGCCGTCCAGTTCGAACATCACGCGACCGGGCTTAACCTTGCAGGTCCAACGGTCGACGGAACCCTTACCTTTACCCATACGAACTTCGATGGGCTTTGCGGTTACGGGTGTATCCGGGAAGATACGGATCCAGACACGGCCCTGACGCTTCATGTGACGCGTCATGGCACGACGTGCTGCTTCGATCTGACGTGCTGTTACACGCTCTGGCTCAAGGGCCTTCAGGCCGTATGTGCCAAAGTTCAGATCGGAACCGCCTTTTGCAAGGCCTTTGATCCGGCCCTTATGGGCCTTACGGAATTTGGTGCGTTTAGGTTGAAGCACAGTTCAGCCCTCCTTAGCGCCGACCGCCACCAGCACCACGGGGTGCAGGGCCGTCTTGAATTTCCTGGCTCTTGCGGTCACGCGCCTGCGGATCGTGCTCCATGATCTCGCCTTTGAAGATCCACACCTTGATACCGATGATACCGTAGGGTGTTTCAGCTTCGACATGCGAATAATCGATGTCAGCACGCAGTGTGTGCAGGGGCACGCGGCCTTCGCGATACCATTCTGTCCGCGCGATTTCGGCACCGCCAAGACGGCCCGCAACGTTCACACGGATACCCAGTGCGCCCATGCGCATTGCGTTCTGAACGGCACGCTTCATAGCGCGACGGAAAGAAACACGACGCTCAAGCTGCTGGGCGATGGATTCGCCAACCAGACGCGCATCAAGCTCGGGCTTGCGCACTTCAACGATGTTGAGGTGCAGCTCGGACTCGGTCATGCGAGCCAGCTTTTTGCGCAGGGCTTCGATGTCCGCGCCTTTTTTACCAATGATGACACCCGGGCGGGCGGCATGAATGGTTACGCGGCATTTCTTGTGCGGACGCTCGATGATGATACGGGCGATACCCGCCTGCTTGCACTCTTCGTGGATGAATTCGCGGATCGCGAGGTCTTCCAGCAGCAGATCACCGTAGTCCTTGGTATCAGCGTACCAGCGGCTGTCCCAGGTGCGGTTGACCTGAAGACGCATGCCGATCGGATTGGTTTTGTTACCCATTAGGCTTGCTCCTCGATCTGACGCACCTTGATGGTGATTTCCGAGAACGGCTTCAGGATGCGACCAAAACGGCCACGCGCCCGAGGACGTCCACGCTTCAGCACCAGGTTCTTGCCAACATATGCTTCCGCAACAACCAGTTCGTCTACGTCGAGACCGTGGTTGTTTTCTGCGTTTGCGATAGCCGACTGGAGGCACTTCTTCACGTCAACGGCGATACGCTTTTTCGAGAAGGTCAGATCGGTCAGAGCCTTGTCAACCTTCTTGCCGCGGATCATTGCCGCAACGAGGTTCAGCTTCTGCGGAGACGTGCGCAGCATGCGCAGCTTCGCCATTGCCTCGTTGTCCGCCACGCGGCGGGGATTTTTATCCTTGCCCATGGCTTACTTCCTTTTGGCTTTTTTGTCGGCTGCGTGACCGTAGTAGGTACGCGTCGGGGAATATTCACCGAACTTCTGGCCGATCATGTCTTCGGATACCAGCACGGGAACGTGCTTCTGGCCGTTGTAGACGCCGAATGTCAGACCTACGAACTGGGGCAGGATTGTCGAACGGCGCGACCAGATTTTGATCACTTCATTGCGGCCGGATTCGCGCGATGCTTCTGCTTTCTTAAGCACATAAGCATCCACAAAGGGGCCTTTCCAAACAGAGCGTGTCATGGATTACCGCCCTTTCTTCTTGGCATGACGCGAGCGAATGATCAGCTTCTGCGATGCCTTGTTGGTGTTACGAGTGCGTGCACCCTTGGTCGGCTTACCCCACGGGGTGACCGGGTGACGACCACCCGATGTCCGACCCTCACCACCACCGTGCGGGTGATCGATCGGGTTCATAACGACACCACGAACGGACGGACGCTTGCCTTTGTGGCGCATACGACCGGCTTTACCGTAGTTCTGGTTGGAGTTGTCGGGGTTCGACACGGCGCCAACTGTTGCCATGCATTCCTGACGTACCATGCGCAGTTCGCCCGAGGACAGGCGGATCTGAGCGTAGCCACCGTCACGACCAACGAACTGAGCATATGTACCAGCGGCACGTGCGATCTGACCGCCCTTGCCCGGCTTCAGTTCGATGTTGTGAACGATTGTACCAATCGGCAGACCAGAGAACGGCATTGCGTTGCCGGGCTTGATGTCTGCTTTGGCAGAAGAGATGACCTTGTCACCGATCGCGAGACGCTGCGGTGCGAGGATGTACGCCTGTTCGCCGTCATCATACTGGATGAGCGCGATAAAGGCTGTGCGGTTTGGGTCATATTCAATGCGTGCAACGATGCCTGCGACATCAAATTTGTTACGCTTGAAATCGACGATCCGGTAGAGACGCTTCGCGCCACCGCCGCGGCGGCGAGATGTGATCCGTCCGGTGTTGTTACGACCGCCCGACTTTGTCAGACCCTCGGTGAGGGCTTTGACAGGACGTCCTTTGTACAGCTCCGAACGGTCGATCAGCACCAGCCCGCGCTGGCCCGGCGTCGTCGGTTTATACGACTTGAGTGCCATGCTTTCTGTCTTCCGTTTAACGTGCGGCAAACCCAAAGGCCTGCCTATTTCGAGTATAGGGCCCCGAAGGTCCCCGATTAGCAATGTCCTGTCGAAACGATGTTTCTTAAGAACAACAGGAAAGCCCCGGAACGAATCCGGGGCCAGCCGATGGGGTCGTTTAGTCCAACGATCCCGAGGGGTCAATAGCTGCAGCCGATGTATTCCGACAAAACGCAAAGCCAAGAAAATAAGGGGCTTTGCACATGTCGGAAATCGCTATCAGCAGCGTTTGACTGCCCTACAAAAAAAGGCCCCCGGTTTTCACCGAGGGCCCTTCTATTCCGTTCAACCGCTGATCACAGACCAGTGGAAACGTCGATTGTGTTGCCTTCAACCAGCGTCACGTAAGCTTTCTTCACGTTGTTCCGGCGGCCGATCTGACCACGGAAACGCTTGACTTTACCTTTGGAGACGACAGTGTTCACTGCCTTCACCTTAACGCCGAACAGGGCTTCAACCGCTTCTTTGATCTGCGGTTTGTTCGCATCGATCGCAACTTCGAAAACCACAGCGTTGTTTTCAGACGCCATTGTGGACTTTTCAGTGATGATCGGCTTGCGGATCACGTCGTAGTGTTCTGCCTTCGCGCTCATTTCAGTCGAGCCTCCAGTGCTTCTACACCCGCTTTTGTGAGCACCAGAGTGTCACGCTTGAGGATGTCATAGACGTTTGCGCCCATGGACGGCAGCACATCCAGACCGTCGATGTTTGCAGCGGCGCGGGCAAAGCCCTCGTTTACGCTTGCGCCATCGATGATCAGAGCGCGCTTCCAACCAAGATCACGGACCTGCTTGGCCAGTGTGTTGGTCTTGCCGTCTGTTTCGGCGGTTTCGATCACAACCAGCGAACCTGTCTTTGCCTTTGCGGACAGAGCCAGTTTCAGACCCAGTGCACGGACCTTTTTAGGCAGGTCGTGTGCGTGGCTGCGCGGTGTCGGACCCTTGTAGATACCACCCTTGCGGAAGATGGGCGCCTTACGGGAACCGTGACGTGCGCCACCTGTGCCCTTCTGGCGATAGATCTTCTTGGTCGAGTAGCTCACTTCCGAGCGGGTCTTAACCTTGTGCGTACCGGCCTGAGCCTTGTTACGCTGCCAGCGAACAACACGCTGCAGGATGTCGGCGCGCGGCTCGAGATCAAAGATCTCGTCCGTCAGCTCGACAGAACCAGCGGCTGCGCCGTCAAGTTTGATCACGTCGAGTTTCATGCCTCGTCTCCTTCAACAGCAGCTGCTTCAGCGGCCGGCGCTTGCGCGGAACGCAGAGCGGCGGGCAGAACCAGGTTGTCAGGTGTCGGCTTTTTAACGGCGTCCTTAATGGTCACCCAACCGCCCTTGGAACCGGGAACAGCACCTTTGATCATGATGATGCCACGATCGGCATCGGTTTTCACAACCTGCAGGTTCTGGGTTGTCACGCGGACAGCACCCATGTGACCAGCCATTTTCTTGCCTTTGAAAACCTTGCCGGGATCCTGACACTGACCGGTCGAACCGTGCGAACGGTGCGAGATGGAAACACCGTGCGACGCACGCAGACCACCGAAGTTGTGGCGCTTCATCGCACCGGCAAAACCTTTACCGATGGAGGTGCCGGAAACATCGACGTACTGACCTTCAAGATAGTGGTCAGCAGTGATCTCTTCACCGACGTTGATCAGGTTCTCGGGCGCAACGCGGAATTCCGCAATTTTGCGCTTCGGCTCGACCTTTGCTGCGGCGAAGTGGCCGCGCATCGCTTTCGAGACGTTCTTTGCTTTCACAGTACCGCAACCCAGCTGAACGGCCGAGTAGCCGTGCTGGTCTGCTGTACGCTGAGCAACAACCTGAAGGTTTTCGAGTTGGAGAACGGTCACAGGAATCTGCTTACCGTCTTCCATGAAAAGCCGGGTCATGCCGACTTTCTTTGCGATTACACCAGAGCGCATCTTCCGTTGCCCTCCTTAAACCTTGATCTCGACGTCAACGCCAGCGGCGAGGTCGAGTTTCATCAGGGCGTCCACAGTCTGCGGCGTCGGGTCGACGATGTCGAGCAGACGCTTGTGGGTGCGAATTTCAAACTGATCGCGGGACTTCTTGTTCACGTGGGGACCACGCAGAACGGTGAAGCGTTCGATCTTGTTCGGCAGTGGGATCGGGCCGCGCACGTCGGCGCCCGTCCGTTTGGCTGTGTTGACGATTTCCTGCGTGCTGGCGTCCAGCACACGGTAGTCAAACGCCTTGAGCCGAATGCGAATGTTCTGGCTTTGCATATTACTGGCCTTATTTTGGCGCGTGAGAGTTGAGAGGAAGAGGCGGGACCATCCCGCCGCTTCTTCGAACCCTTTGCCAGTCTATCCTACGGATAAAACTGACGAATTTCTGTTTGGCATCGAAGGTGCGCCAAGGATGGCGCACCTGCAAACCACCGCTTATGCGATGATTTTGGAGACGACGCCGGAGCCGACGGTGCGGCCGCCTTCG
>NZ_CEYADA010000005.1:165089-249644 GCF_982780845.1 Thalassococcus sp. | reverse complement strand
CAATCGTGCCAATGTTGCAGTGCGGCTTGCCGCGCTCAAACTTTTCCTTTGCCATGATAT
Source organism: Thalassococcus sp. (assembly GCF_982780845.1). Classification (NCBI taxonomy): domain Bacteria; kingdom Pseudomonadati; phylum Pseudomonadota; class Alphaproteobacteria; order Rhodobacterales; family Roseobacteraceae; genus Thalassococcus; species Thalassococcus sp. The sequence goes on along the minus strand of NZ_CEYADA010000005.1, from coordinate 249,584 downwards.
TGGCTCCTTACTTCAGAGTTGCGGTGCGCCTAAAAGCACACCCTACGTGGTAGGGTGCGTGGTCTCCCACGCACCGCTCCTTATGCGTATTTCGCTTGGATCTCGTCAGAGATGTTCTGCGGTACCGGGTCGTAATGCGAGAACTGCATCGTGAACTGCGCGCGGCCCGAAGACATGGAACGCAGTGTGTTGATGTAGCCGAACATGTTGGCCAGCGGAACGTTCGCGTCGATCGCGATGGCGTTGCCGCGTGGTTCCTGACCGGAAACTTGACCACGACGGGATGTGAGGTCGCCGATGATACCACCTGTGTATTCTTCAGGCGTGATAACTTCGACCTTCATGATCGGTTCCAGCAGCTTCGCGCCAGCTTTCTTCATGCCTTCGCGCATACACATACGTGCAGCGATTTCGAAGGCCAGAACGCTGGAGTCAACATCGTGGAACTTACCGTCGATCAGAGCAACTTTAAAGTCGATCACAGGGAAGCCAGCCAGCGGGCCGCTATCCATGACCGAGTTGATGCCCTTTTCAACACCCGGGATGTATTCTTTCGGAACAGCACCACCAACGATGCGGGATTCGAACGAATAACCTTCGCCCGGCTCTGTCGGCGTGATGATGAGTTTAACCTCACCGAACTGACCCGAACCACCAGACTGTTTCTTGTGGGTGTATGTGTGCTCGACTTCGTGGCTGATTGTTTCACGGTATGCCACCTGCGGCGCACCGATGTTCGCTTCAACTTTGAATTCGCGCTTCAGACGATCGACCAGAATGTCGAGGTGAAGTTCGCCCATGCCCTTCATGATTGTCTGACCGGACTCGAGGTCGGTTTCGACACGGAAGGAGGGGTCTTCTGCCGCCAGACGGGCCAGACCTTGGGACATCTTCTCTTGGTCGCCCTTTGTTTTGGGCTCGACCGCGATTTCGATAACCGGATCCGGGAATGTCATGGTTTCCAGAACGACAGGCGCTTTCGCATCACAGAGTGTGTCACCGGTTGTCGTGTCTTTCAGACCCGCCAGCGCGATGATGTCGCCTGCAAATGCTTCTTCGATCTCTTCACGGTTGTTGGAGTGCATCATCATCATACGACCGATGCGCTCCTTCTTACCTTTGGTCGAGTTCAGAACGGTGTCACCCTTGTTCATTTTGCCCGAGTAGATACGGGTAAATGTCAGCGAACCAACGAAGGGGTCGTTCATGATTTTGAACGCCAGACCCGAGAACGGCATGTCGTCATCCGCACGGCGTGCGATGTTACGTTCTTCGTTTTCGTCACCCGGTTCAAAGCCCATGTAATCAACAACGTCGAGCGGGCTCGGCAGATAGTCGATAACTGCGTTCAACAGAGGCTGTACGCCTTTGTTTTTGAACGCGGAACCACCCAGAACAGGAACGAATTCCAGCGCCAGAGTACCTTTACGCAGCAGCGCGCGGAGCGTCGGAACGTCCGGTTCGTTGCCTTCGAGGTATTCCATCATAGCCTCTTCGTCCTGCTCGACAGCAGCTTCGACCATTTTTTCGCGCCATTCGTTGGCCATGTCCTGCAGCTCGGGACGGATGTCGACCTGAACCCAGGATGCGCCAAGGTCTTCACCCTTCCACAGCCACTCTTTCATGGTGACCAGGTCCAGCAGACCTTCCAGCTCGGATTCTGCACCGATCGGAATACCGACGGGAACAGCACGCGCGCCTGTACGGTCTTCAATCATGCGAACACAGTTGAAGAAGTCAGCGCCGATCTTGTCCATCTTGTTGACGAACACGATACGCGGAACCTTGTAGCGGTCAGCCTGACGCCAAACGGTTTCTGTCTGGGGCTCAACACCAGCGTTGGCGTCCAGAACACAAACCGCGCCGTCGAGAACGGCCAGCGAACGCTCAACTTCGATGGTGAAGTCAACGTGTCCGGGTGTGTCGATGATGTTCAGACGGTGCTTCGGAGTATCGGCTGTTTCGCCGTCCTCTGTACGCTCCCAGAATGTTGTTGTCGCAGCCGAGGTGATCGTGATGCCGCGTTCCTGTTCCTGCTCCATCCAGTCCATGGTGGCTGCACCATCGTGCACCTCACCGATGTTGTGGGATTTGCCGGTGTAGTACAGGATGCGCTCGGAGCAGGTTGTTTTACCCGCATCGATGTGCGCCATGATACCGAAGTTGCGGTAATGATTGAGCGTATATTCGCGTGCCATTGGATGTAGTCCTAAGCCAAGATTACCAGCGATAATGGCTGAACGCTTTGTTCGCGTCGGCCATTTTGTGAGTGTCTTCACGTTTCTTGACAGCTGCACCGCGGGACTGAACAGCGTCCAACAGTTCGCCAGCAAGGCGTTCTTCCATGGTGTTCTCGTTGCGTGCGCGGGACGCGGTGATCAGCCAACGGATGGCCAGAGCTTCGCGACGCTCGGGGCGGACTTCAACGGGTACCTGGTACGTCGCACCACCAACGCGGCGGGAACGAACTTCGACCGACGGTTTGATGTTGTCGAGTGCTTCGTGGAACACTTCAACGGGTGCGCGTTTGATTTTGCCTTCAACGCGGTCAAGTGCGTTGTAGACGATGCGTTCGGCTACGGATTTCTTGCCATCGATCATGAGGTTGTTCATGAACTTGGACAGAACGCGGTCACCAAACTTGGCGTCGGGCAGGACTTCGCGTTTTTCAGCGGCGTGACGACGGGACATATTCTATAATCCTCTTACTTCGGACGCTTAGCGCCATACTTGGAGCGGCGCTGTTTACGGTCTTTAACGCCCTGGGTATCCAGAACACCACGCAGGATGTGGTAGCGGACACCCGGAAGGTCTTTCACACGGCCGCCACGGATCAGAACAACAGAGTGTTCCTGCAGGTTGTGGCTTTCACCCGGAATGTAGCTGATGACTTCGTAACCGTTTGTCAGGCGTACCTTCGCAACTTTCCGCATCGCCGAGTTCGGCTTCTTCGGTGTTGTTGTGTATACGCGTGTGCAAACGCCACGCTTCTGCGGGCATTGCTCAAGATGCTGCGACTTAGAGCGCTTTACTTTGGGCTGCCGCGGCTTGCGGATCAGCTGTTGAATGGTTGGCATTCCGGTTCTTTCCCCGTGTAGCTCACATATGTGTGCGCAGAAGTGGCCTGCGCGGGTTTCTCGTAAGGCGCCCCCACGCGTCCGTGAGGTCACCGGTGTATCTGTCTCGCGCCCTGGACAGCGCTTGCGGCACATTTCGGTGCGCCGCGACCGGGTTTTAAGCGTCGACAAATGTCAGACGACGCAAAAAACCGCATGCGTCCCCTTTGTCCAGGGAACGACGCGGGGTATTCCAGAGGATCGGGATGTTGCCATCCGGATCTTGACCGCTTCGGTTCTGTAAATGCTCGGGGTACAGAAAGCCCCGAACGGATGCGGCGCGTATATGAGGAGTCGCACACCTTGTCAACACTCGTGAACCGACAGTTATAGACCGGTCATTTTCCGCCGTATCTGCGCCTATTTAGTCGGGTTGCGCGGGATTGCATAGCCTGACAATCTTGGTTCCGGACATATCGTAAGGGTGCGGAGGTTTCACAAGGTGCAGGTGATCGGGTTTTGCCGCTTTTCCTATCCGGCCGAAGGCGGGTTTCAGGTGGAACACCCCACAATCGAAGATCGCATTGCCTATCTCTATTCCCAAGACCGGCTGGAAGAACGGTTCCGCCATTTCGAAGGCATCTGCCTACCGTCCCTTTTGAACCAAACCGATCCCGACTTCACCTTTGTCATTCTTATAGGGGATCAACTGCCTGATGCGTATCGCGACCGTTTGGAAAGCTTGGTCGCCGGATTGAAAGATGTGCGCATCGTAGCACGCCCGCCCCTGCCCCATCGGAAAGTCTGTCAGCAGGTTCTGAACGAAGCCCGCACCGATATCAAAGAGCCGTGCCTGCAATTCCGCCACGATGACGACGACGCCATCGCTTTGGATTTCGTCGCCACACTCAAGCAGGCTGCGCAGGATTGTCAGGCTTTGGCCCAGACCCACGGGTTGGTCGGCTTTGATTGGAATCGAGGGTATGTCGCCCGTCCGGATGCAAAGGGCATTTGCGCCGAGGAAGTCGTTCATCCCTACTGGGGTGTGGCGCAGGCTGTGGCGGTACAGGGCAAAGTGCGCCGCTCGATCATGAACTTCGGGCATCAAAAGCTGAACCAGTTCATGCCGACCGTCACATTTACAGACCGTCCGATGTACGTTCGCGGGCACAACGACCACAATGACTCGCGCCAAGGCAAACACGTAAAGCCTGTCACCCTGCCCCGACTGTCCCCTGATCAGGAACAAGACTTCCGCGATCTGTTCGCCATCGACGCAGGCGCAATCCGCCGCCTGTTCGCTTAAAGCCCAGCGGCCTGGATTTTCCGCAAACGCCGCCGCAGCTGTGCTTCGCGCCACATGGTAAAGACACCCGTCGCCACAATGATCGCCGCCCCGATCAAGGTCAGGTTGCCCGGCCAGTCATCAAACACCACAAAGCCAAGGATCAGGGCCCAGACCAGCCCAGTGTACCGGAAAGGCGCCACATGGCTGACCTCGCCCACGCGCATGACCAGCACACTCAGGAAATAGCCCACACATATAAAGGCCGCCGTCGCGCCAATCAGCGCCCATTCACGCCCACTGATTGCCAGCCAGTCTTCTTGCAGCCCTAGAAGGCCTGCAAAAACGGTGACAGATACACTTGCCGCGATGGTCACGAACAGTGACGGCACCGACGCCGAAATCCGGCGCACCGTCAGGTCGCGCAGGGTGACAAAGGCCACCGCAATCAGGCCATAGACCGAAAACAGATTGAATCCCTCTGCCCCCGGCTTGACGATCAGCAGCATGCCGCAAAAGCCGACCGCAATCGCACCCCAGCGCCGCCACCCGACGGCCTCTCGGAAAAACAGCGCGCTTCCCAAGGTCACGGTCAGCGGCAACATCTGCAAAAGCGCCGTCAGGTTCGCCAACGGCATATTCATCAGTGCGGTCAGGAAAAAGAAGGCCGCCCCGACCTCGGCAAACGACCGCACAGCGATCAGCATCGTATCCTTGCGCGACAGGTTCGGCCACCGCACACCAAAGAACCGCGCCAACAACAGCAGGAACAGACTCGCCATCACCCCGCGCAGGAACAACACCTGCCCCAGCGGCAGCGTCTTACCGACCAGCTTGAAACACGTATCATTCAACGTAAATGCCGCCATGGACAGCGTCATCAACAACGCACCACGGGTGTTTTCGGAAATCGCCTGCATGTCGGTAGCTCCTTGGACCGCACTCTGACGTCCCCAACCGCAGAATCGCTGTTGAACCCGTCTTGCCCTGCCCTTCACCAAATGGTCTAATCGCGCGCAATCAACAGACCAACAGAAAAAGAGCAGCCCATGGCCGACGATCTTCTTACCGGTGCGGAACCGACAGACTACGATGCATCCTCGATCGAGGTGCTTGAAGGTCTTGAACCGGTTCGCAAACGCCCCGGCATGTATATCGGCGGCACCGATGAACGGGCGCTGCACCACATGGTCGCTGAAATCCTCGACAACTCGATGGACGAAGCGGTGGCAGGCCACGCCAACCGGATCGAGATCGAGCTGCACGCTGACTATGCCATTTCCATCCGCGACAACGGCCGTGGTATCCCGATTGATCCCCACCCCAAGTTTCCCGACAAATCCGCGCTTGAGGTCATCCTCTGTACGCTCCACGCGGGCGGCAAATTCTCGGGCGATGCGTATGAGACATCCGGCGGCCTTCACGGCGTGGGTGCCTCTGTTGTGAACGCCCTGTCGGACTCGATGGTCGTGCAGGTCGCGCGGAATAAAGAAGTGTTCGAACAGCGTTTCTCGCGCGGTATCCCGCTGGGTGGCGTTGAGAAGGTCGGCGCAGCGCCGAACCGTCGCGGCACGCAGGTCACGTTCCACGCGGACGAAGAAATCTTTGGTCATCACCGCTTTAAACCGGCCCGCCTGTTCAAAATGGTGCGGTCCAAGGCCTATCTGTTCTCGGGCGTGGAAATCCGCTGGAAATCCGCCATCGATGATAAGGAAACTCCGACAGAGGCGACCTTCCACTTCCCCGGCGGTCTGGCGGACTACCTGACCGAAACGCTGGGCACGGCGACGACATACTCGGACCAGCCCTTTGCCGGCACCGTGGACTTCAAGGAAAAGTTTAACACACCTGGCAAAGTCGAATGGGCCATCAACTGGACGCCGTCGCGCGACGGTTTCATCCAGTCCTACTGTAACACTGTCCCCACGCCCGAAGGCGGCACGCACGAGGCGGGCTTTTGGGCCGCGATCCTGAAAGGCATCCGTGCCTACGGCGAACTGGTCAGCAACAAGAAAGCCAGCCAGATCACCCGAGACGATCTGATCACAGGCGGCTGCGCGTTGGTGTCCTGCTTTATCCGCGAACCGGAATTCGTGGGCCAGACCAAGGACCGCCTTGCCACGACCGAGGCGCAGCGTCTGGTCGAAAATGCTGTGCGCGACCACTTTGACAACTGGCTGGCCTCCGACACCAAATCCGCGGGCGCGATCCTTGATTTCCTTGTGCTGCGCGCCGAAGAACGCCTGCGCCGTCGTCAGGAAAAGGAAACCGCCCGCAAATCCGCCACCAAGAAACTGCGCCTTCCGGGCAAGCTGACGGACTGTACCGCCAAGAACCGCGAAGGCACCGAATTGTTCATCGTCGAGGGTGACTCGGCCGGTGGTTCGGCCAAAGGCGCGCGGTCCCGCGAAACACAGGCGCTTTTGCCGCTGAAGGGTAAGATCCTGAACGTTCTGGGGGCTGCTTCGAACAAACTGTCGTCCAACGCCGAAATCCGCGACCTGTGCGAGGCGCTGGGTGTCGGCATGGGTACCAAGTTTAACCTTGATGACCTGCGCTATGACAAGATCATCATCATGACCGATGCGGACGTCGACGGCGCACACATCGCGTCACTGCTGATGACCTTCTTCTTCACCCAGATGCGCCCCCTGATCGACCAAGGCCACCTCTATCTGGCCTGCCCGCCGCTTTATCGCCTGACCCAAGGCGCGAAGCGCATCTACGTGGCCGATGACGCCGAAAAAGAAGAAATGATGGAGCGCGGTCTGGGCGGCAAAGGCAAGATCGACGTACAGCGCTTTAAAGGTCTGGGCGAAATGGACGCGAAGGACCTGAAAGAAACGACGATGGACCCGAAAACACGCAAACTGATCCGCGTGACCATCGACGAGGACGAACCCGGCGAAACCGGCGATCTGGTGGAACGTCTGATGGGCAAGAAGCCTGAACTGCGCTTCCAGTATATTCAGGAAAACGCTCGGTTTGTTGAGGAGCTGGATGTTTAGATCAGCTTTCGAAATTCCAATTTCGTGACGTGCGCTCACTCAACCAGTTGGGCAATTCCGGCTCTTGATAGTCTTGCGCTAACTCAATGCTCTTAGAGGCAGCCCTAAGCCTGTCTCGTTGCGCAGCAATTTCTAAGTTTCCAAGATATAAGGTTTCTAGAAATTTGATTTCATCCGTTTCGAAAGAAGATATGATTTCAAACGAAAGGTGGGTATCCAAGTGCCTCTGTGCAAACACGAAAAAAAGATGGGCAATTGCTTCAAGAGAGGCTTCAACATCTTTTCGGCTTCCCATTGGCAGTATTGCTGCTTTTTTACGAACACCCAAGTTATGATGAGCAACTTTATTATCAACTAAATGCTTGGCAAATTTAGTTTTTTTGATGCAAACTTTTTTCAGTGCAGCTAGCTCTTGCTTATGCTCGGGGAAACTGTAATGGACCAATTTATCCAGACACAGACGAGAGGTCGGGCCCGCGCCTCTCATAGTCTCGGTCAGCCTACGAAGGCGAAGAAGCGTCATATCATAGAACATTCGGCTTAAAACTAATGCCACGGGGCCTGACACGGCATTCAGTAAATCAACGCGTTCCTCGTTTTGTGCAAAGAGCGAACGATACATATCCCAAGCATACAACGTGTTGAAAAAATCATTTAGGAGAAAAGTGTAAGTTTCTCCAAGAGTGTCTCCTAACACTGAGCAGTTTCTTGTAAGTGCTTTTTCAAAGTTCAAATATTCAGACATAAACGTTCTTTCAAATTTTTCTGATTTTCACTCCAATTTTTAAAATTGTCTATGTGCAGGCGAATGACGACTTTTGCTCCGCGCCTACAAAGAAGACCTCTGGACACTGCTTCATAATCCCGCAAATGTCCGGCCATGCGCGCATTGTTCCTTTCCGCCACTCTTGTCCTGACCGCCTGCTCGGGCCGTCCCCTGACACAGAATGAAATCCTGTTCACAGAAGCTATGGCGGGTGATCAGATCGACCCTGCCCCTGTCCGTTTTCACGACGGGCATTTCGCAGGCAGCTACATCACCTCGCTTCCCGTGCGGCCCCGTCTGACCTGTCAGGAACGCATTTTTGCCCCTGTCAGCGGCGACGAGATCGAGGTCTCGCCCGGTGCGATCACGCTGTTCAATGACGTCTACTATCGCGAAGACCTGTATATCCCCGATTATCTGCCTAACTGGCCGAAAGAGGTGCACGTCTATGCCGCCATGCTGTTTGCACATGAGATGACTCACGTCTGGCAATGGCAGAACCGCGCGCGGACCGGATACCACCCCGTCAAAGCCGCCGCCGAACACCAGCGCAGCGATGACCCCTATCTGTTCAATCCGGACACAGAGGGCGCATTTCTGGACTATGGCTTTGAACAACAGGGCGCGATTGTCGAGGAATACGTGTGCTGCCAGTTGCTGGACCCCGACGCCCCCCGAACCGCGCGGCTTGAGGCTATGATCGCAAAGGCCATGCCGATCCAGCGTTTGCGCGATGTGCTGGATGTAGAGCAGGTGATCCTCCCGTGGAGCGGGGCCGAGCCGGAAGGTATCTGCAGATAGCAAAAAGGCGGGGAAAATCCCCGCCCTTTCTTTAGGTTCTGATAAAGAGGTCAGATGCTGTCGACAAACTTGTCGACCTCTTTCTTGGCCTCTTCTTTGGTCTTGCCGTACTTGGCCTGAATTTTACCGATCAGCTGCTCGCGATCGCCTTTGGCCTCTTCGATTTCGTCGTCGGTCAGCTCGCCATACTTCTCGCGCAGCTTACCTTTAAATTGTGTCCAGTTACCTTGAATTTGGTCCCAATTCATAGCCGTAGCTCCTTGATCTGTGTTTCATAAAACAAACGGATCAGGGGCGAATTGGTTCCAATTACTTCGACAAAGACGGTTACGCGGTTATTCGTCCAGATCAGCGTGAACGGCGAATTGACCCAGATCGGCGGTCTGCCCTTCGATGGCGCGGAAGGCCTCTTTGACGCCCGCCTCTGTCAGTTCACGGGCGACGGTCAGCACGGTGTTGGGATCAAATTCCTCGCACAGATCAATCATCTCATTGATCTCGGCTGCAGCCACACCACGGGCGGCTTCCACAGACGGCGCGCCGTAGATGTCGACAAAGTGCTGCGACAGGCCGTCGATCAGGGCGGTGCGTTCGGCCTCTTCGATGCGGGTCACCGCCACGAACGTGACGCGGCCAAAGGTTTCGATCCCCAGCCAGCCGTTGGAAAACGCCTGACGGGTTTTGCCCACCAGATCGCCTTCACCGAAATTCGAAAACTCGAACCCGCCGGAAATACACCATTCGCCAGTGCGGGCCGGTTTGGCAAAAACCCGTGTGTCGCTTTCGTCGAAGTGGATGGCACGTGCGAGTTTCATGGTGTCTCCAATAGATCAGTCAACGGCACAAGGCGCGTGCCTTCGCCGGTTTTCACCAGCATTCCAAGCTGTTCGTCCAGCCCGAGGAATGTGCCGGAATGGCCCGATTGTTCAACCGCGTCGCCCATCCCGTACACAAGTCCGGAATATTCGCGGTGCAACGGGGCGATGCCGTCCTGTTCCCAAATGTGTAGATGTGTCAGCAGATGGCGGGACCAGCTTTCAAGCACGTCCAGCGGCATCAGATCTCCGCACCCTTCGGCGTAAAGGGCGGTTTCATCCGGCGTTTCGCCACCGTCTGTGGAATCCGAAACAAACCGCAATGTCAGGCCAATCACCATCCAGTCGGGCGGGTTGTCGTTATCGCCGCCTGCCGCCACGATCCGCAATTGACCGGCCTTGGCGCCGTTGACATGGATCACGCCCCCCCACCCCAGTTGCAACGCAACCTCGGGCGGTGCGACTGTACCCACCGCATTTTGCAGGGCGACCCCCGCCAACGGCAGCATGATTGCCGCTTCGGGCAGTGCCACCTCGGGTGCCAGCACCAGTGCCGCCAGAAGGTCTGGCGACACCGGATCGTACAGGACAAGCCCAGCGTCACACCCGTCCTGTGCAGCTTTGACAGCAGCAGCGAACGGATCACCTGCAACAGCGCGGCCCGTCAGAAGCGGTGGGAAACTGAGCTCTTCAATCATGCGTGGTCGTCCTTGATCAGGGCCTTGGCCACGTCACGGAAGCTTTGCGCCTGCGGGCTGTCGGGCTTCGACACGACAATCGGTGCGCCACCATCGGACGCGGTCCGGATATCCAGATGCAGCGGAATTTCCGCAAGCAAAGGCACGCCCAGTTTTTCAGCCTCGGCTTTAACGCCACCATGACCAAACACATGTTCCTCGTGTCCGCAGTTCGAACAGATGTGCGTCGACATGTTTTCGATCAGGCCGACAATCGGCACTTTCATCTGGTTGAACATGTCGATGCCGCGGCGCGCATCCAAAAGCGCAACGTCCTGCGGGGTCGAAACCACAACAGCGCCGTCGACAGCGAACTTCTGGCTCAGGGTCATTTGAACGTCGCCCGTGCCCGGCGGCAGGTCGATAATCAGCACATCCAACGCGCCCCACTGAACCTGGTTCATCATCTGCTGCAACGCGCCCATCAACATCGGACCACGCCAGATCACAGCCTGATCCTCGTTGGTCATCAGACCGATGGACATCATTGTCACGCCGTAGTTGCGCAAGGGAAGAATGGTTTTGCCATCAGGCGATGCCGGCTTGCCTGACACACCCAGCATGCGCGGCTGGGACGGGCCGTAAACGTCAGCATCCAAAAGACCAACGCGGCGCCCTTCTGCGGCCAAAGCACAAGCGAGGTTCGCGGAAACGGTGGATTTGCCTACGCCGCCCTTACCCGAGGCAACGGCCAGAATGCGATCAACACCCGGAACCTTTTGCGGGCCTTGCGGCTGCGGGCGGCTACCGCCCTTCAGATCCGGCGGCGGTTTGGGGGCGGAATGGGCGGTCATGACAACCGACACCTGTTCAACACCTTCCATGGCCTTGACCGTAGCTTCTGCCACATCACGCACGACCTTATAGTTTTCGGCCTTGTCGGGATTCACCTCTAGCACAAAGCGGACGGTGCCGCCGTCAACTGTCAGCGCCTTCACCAACCCGGCCGAGACGATATCCGTGCCCGAGACCGGATCATCGATTGTTTTCAGCGCGGCATTCACCGCGTCACGTGTCAAAGTCACGATAAATTACCCTTTGATTTGTCCGCTGACGGTATGTTCGAATTCCAATCCGTCAATGGTCAGAACGACCTTGGCTTCATAGGTTTTGCCCTCGGGCCCGCCATCTTTGCGCACGGCGTCTTCAATCGCCTGCTGGGAAGTGACCCCAACCTGTTTCAGGAACTTGCGCATCGACATGTTGAATTCGTCGGTCATCAGGAACTCCGTTTTTCTGGGGCCTTAGCGTGGTTCACGACCAAGGCATTGACGTGTCTAGGGCAGCGCCCCTACGCTTGCAACGGGGCCAACCCATCGGGGAGGAGACCAGATGCGGCGTTGGATAGCACTTGCAGTTGGTATGGTTTGCGCCACCGCATCCGTTGCACAGGATGCGGACAAAACCTTTCGACTGTCCATCCCGGACAGTCTGACAGAGACCGGCTTTCCGCAATATCTTTTGCCCAGATTTTCGCTGAAAACCGGCACGCGTATCGAACGTGTCGGCCCTGATGACGCGGCTGATGCTTCTTTTGGCGACACAGGACGCGCGGCCTTTGCCGATGCGAACCATGTCTGGAGCATGGAGGTAGGCGACGACCCCGACGCAAAGGCCTTTGCCGAATGGCTTTTCTCGGCGGTCGGTCGCAACACCATCGACAGCTTTACCGTAGATGGGGACACGCCGTTCAGTTCCACAGTCAAAGAGGAACGACAGGTCGTCGAACTGAGCTTTGACGGTGATGCCAGCAAAGGGGCGGACCTGTCGCTGGCCTTGTGCGGGCGGTGCCATGTGGTGAGCGAAGCAAACCGGATGAAGGCCATCGGATCGACGCCATCCTTCAAAGTGTTGCGTGCACTGCCCGACTGGGGCGACCGGTTTCAGGCCTTTTATGCCCTGAACCCGCATCCCGCGTTCACACAGATCGCGGACGTCACGCCGCCCTTCGACATTTCGCGCCCTTCGCCCATCGCGCCGGTGGAAATGACGTTGGACGATCTGGACCACATTCTTGCGTTCGTTGCCGCCGAAACGCCTGCTGATCTGGGCGCTCCGATCGAAAGCCGCTAGAGTTTGTTCCGCGCCTGAGGCGTCCATCAGTGATCGCGCCGCTTTGAGGGGCCGTTGTTCAGATAGTCATCCGTGGTGCGCGGTCTGCGCGGCTCGCCCATCTGGAACGGATTGTTGTTGGAATGGAACTGCGCCCGAACCCGACAGTCGTCGCACATCTGGATCATCTTCAAAGCATCGGGGTTGTTGAACATGGCGTTCGTGCCAGCCAGCTTTTCGGAAATACGCTCGATCGTCGATTTCACCCCAAAGAGCGATCCACATTCGATGCAGGCAAACGGCTCTTCTTCGTTCAGGACCTGTTGGGATAGTGCATTGTCCTCAAGATTCATGCGCGGCTGAAGCGTGATCGCTTTTTCCGGACAGATATTGCTGCAAAGCCCGCACTGCAGGCACGCGTCCTCTTGGAACAGCAACTGCGGCTTGTCGGGATTGTCCCCCAACGCACCGGACGGGCATAGCGACACGCAGGACAGGCAAAGCGTACAGGCATCCGTATTCACCAGAACGGCCCCATAAGGCGCGCCTTCGGGTAGATCCAGAACGCCACCTTCAGGGTTCAGCGCCTTGGCTGCGACGCGGGTGACCTGACGGCGTGTGCCAATCGGCAAGGCGGGCGTTGCAACGGCTGGTCCGGTTTCCACGTAAAGCACATCGCTCAGCGCGTCAGGATCTGTCGGATCAATCAGATCCACGGGGTTACCGCCTGCCAAAGCCTTGGCCAACGCAACCTGGTTTTCCAAAGTCTCACGGTCTGATTTCGGCGCTAGCAACACAGTAACGCCCGCAAAACCAGCGCCCAAAGCTGCCAGCATCTCGGCATGGCCGAAACCTGCCAAGGCGCTGACCGACATCGGGATCACATCGGCAGGCAATCCGCGACCATGACGCGCCGCCAGTTCAATCATCTCTTGCCCGAAATCCTCGTCATGGACCAACAGGCGCGGCGCACTGCCCCCTGCTTTCCGGTAGGCCCGCACCAACGTGTCGATACGTCGGAACAGCGCCGACACTGGCGGGGCGTCATAGGTGATCGCGCCGGACGGGCACAGCGCGGAACACGCGCCGCAGCCTGCACAAATCATCGGATCAATCGCGATATGATCCCCATTGGGTGTCAAAGCACCGGTCGGACAGGCATTCAGGCAGTTCGAACAGGCGACCTTTTCGGCCCGCGAATGGGCACACATCGACGGCTCAAGCCTCACATAAAGAGGCTTTTCAAACGTGCCGACCATGCGCATCGCCTGCGCCGACGCCTCGGCCACAGCAACCGGATTTCGCGGATCGGCGCGTAGGTATCCATCGCGTTTCTCATGCGCCGGAAACAGCGGATTGCCCCCTGACAGATCAAGGATCAGATCACACTCGGCCTTGGCCCCGTTTTTCGGCGTCGAAAACGAAAACGCCCCGCGACCACCGGGCAAAAGGCTTTGGAAACTGTCGATACGTGTTTCGAACGCCCCGAGCGATCCGGTCGCACGGGAAAGCTTGCCCCGAACGATATCAAACCGCCGATCAGACGGCGCGTCGGTGTCGTCCAGTTGCAGGACCGTGATTGCCAGATCTTCGCAAAGGGACTGGGCTGCTGCGAATGCAACCTCACCGTCGCCAATGATCAAACATGTTCCTTCTGATGCGACGTCCACGGTGCGCTCGGCCGGAATATCCAACAACGCGTCAGCAATCAGGGCTGCCTGTTTGGGGCCTGCCCTTTTGCCCTCATCCGACCAGCCGGCGCGATCACGGATATCGATGCACTGCGGCGGCTCGGCATCCAGCTCTTCTGACAGCATCTCAAAAAAGGCGCGTTCCTGCCCGCAGGCGATGATCACATCCCCCTTGGCGATTTCCTGCGCCGCGCGCTCGGATTCCTGCTGGCAAAGATTGGTATAAATCCGCCCCGCCGATAACTCCGTACCATCTTTGATGGCATCCAAATCGACGTTTTGAGTTGCCATACAATCGCACAGCAATATTCTCTTTGACATCATGTTCTCCACGGTCAGCACAGGGCAGTACACAGGAAGATGCGTCACGCGGCCCGATCTTTCAAATGCAGAATTAAATTTTCTGCCGAAAATAGTATACAAGACCGCCGAATTTTGCTGTTATTGTGGACGAAACGCTAGGGAGGAAGCGTGTCAAACCACGAAAAAATAAGCGAAAGCTTGGACTTGGGCGTCATCGTGCGCAGATCCAACGGGGTGACTCGTTGGCAGCGCACCGTTTGGACCCCAGTCGCAATTCTCCCTAAAGCTGAACCAGCCAACTGGCGTGTATTGCGTCAGGACGGCGACACGGTTGAATACCACGCCGCGACACTGCCGCTGACGTTGTGGCGCAAGGAATGCGAAGCGTATCGCGTGGCGCTGACCGATCCCAATCCGGGCGTCTATGTGGTTATGCGCGAAGATGACCGCGATCCGGATTTTCCATATCAGGTTCATCTGGTCACCGCCTCGCCGCATGAGGCTGCGCTGTTTAACGAAAGCGGCGATGAAATCGTTGAAAAAGTCCCGATGCCCGAGGGCGTGATTGCTTGGGTCGCGGGGTGGATCAAGGATCACTACGTCGAAGAGACCTTTGTGAAACGCAAGCGCCGCCGCCATTTTGGCGATCCCGATCAGGATGGACTTGGCGATCCGCGAATTTCGCAAACCACCGATGTTTACAGGGCCCCCACAGGTCAACGACACGTAGATAAGGAGGCAGGAAATGGCCTCTGATTTCTGGTCCAGACGCAAGGCAAAGGTGGCTGAAGAACAGGCGGTCGAAGTGAAGGCCGCCCACGAGGCGGTCATCGCCGAACAGCACAAGGCGCTGGAAGAAAAAACAGACGCCGAGATTTGCGAAGAGTTCGGATTGCCTGATCCTGACAGCCTTCAACCCGGCGACAACATAGTTGCCTTCATGCGTGATCAGATCCCCGAGCGGATCAAACGCCGTGCGATGCGGGCCCTGTGGCGGTCAAACCCTGTTCTCGCCTGTTTGGACGGTCTGAACGACTACGACGAGGATTACACCAATCTGGTGACGGACATGCCCGGCGTTCCGACCAGCTACCAAGTCGGCAAGGGTCTGACCGCGCATGTCGAAGAACTGCAGCGTCAGAAAGAACTGGCGGAAGGCGGGCATACGGAAACCGCCACGGACTCTGATCCTGAAGCAATCGCCCTGACAGATGCAGACGATCAAGACAGCACCACAGCCGCCGATGACGCGGGTATACAACAGGAAATTCATCCGGAAACCGAGGATACGACTAAGGTCGTAGTGGCTGGATCGGAGACCGACATACAATCTGATAATGAACTGCCTGCCACTGTACGACCACGGCGCATGCAGTTCGTCTTTGACGAGGACACTTGATGACCCAGACCGCGACCCAGCCAGTGCAGGTAACGGAAGAAGATCGCCTTCGGGCCGATCTGTACAATTTCTTGGGGCTTCTTCTTGCGTCGCCGCCTGATGAATTTCTGCTGGCGCAATGTGTGGGCCTATCCGGTGACGACACCGATCTGGGCCAGGCCATTGGCCGTCTCTCCGACTGCGCCAAGACGACCAAGCCGAAACAGGCCGACCGCGAATTCAACGCGCTCTTCATCGGACTGGGACGTGGCGAACTGCTGCCTTACGCCAGCTACTACCTGACCGGCTTTCTGAACGAAAAGCCGCTGGCGACCCTGCGCTCGGATCTGTCTGCACGGCGGATCACACGGGCGCAGAATGTGTATGAACCTGAAGACAATATCGCCACCCTGATGGAGGTTATGGCGGGATTGATTGTGGGGCGTTTTTCCGAACCTGCGACGCTGGACGACCAGAAGACCTTCTTCAATCGTCATATCGGCCCTTGGGCTGGTCACTTCTTTGCAGATCTCGAAAAAGCCAAATCCGCGATGCTGTACAGCGCCGTGGGTTCGGTCGGGCGCGCGTTCATGGAGATCGAACGCGAAGCCTTCAGACTCGCGTCGGCGTAACCGGCGCTTAGTTGGCCCCGACGGGGTCAAACACAAACTTGGGGGGCCAAGGCAAGGTTGGCCCGCTGAAATCCATCCTTCGGGATGACCATCTAGGGGAGGCTTTGAAATGTCAGAGCAAAACAAGACCGACGAAGGGCGCAGAAGCTTTCTGAAGCTGGCGACCGCCGCCGCACCGGCAGCTGCTGCTGTCGTGGCAAGCGGCCAAGCCGCCGAAGCATCGGTTGAAGATACCGCCAAAAGCGGTCTCAGCGATACGGCGCACACCCGCGCCTACTACGCATCGGCACGCTTCTAAGCGCAGCCCAAAAGACCCGTGTCGCGCCATGACGCGCGCCGCGTAGCCAGCATCAAAGGGGTTAACCCTGCTAGCATTCGGAGGGAAACATGCTCAGGAAAAAGACCAATACGGTCACGAAACGAGCGCAGCGTACGGGCCTTATGGCCGATGTTGCGAACTCGTCCGTCGACCGTCGCGCGTTCTTGCGCGGCTCAGGTTTGGCGATTGGCGGTCTTGCCGCCATCAGCGCCACCGCAGGTTCTGTTACACAAGCCAGCGCTCAGCAAGCCGTGAACGGCGCGGTTGAGACGGTAAAGTCTGTTTGTACCCATTGTTCTGTCGGCTGTACTGTTGTGGCCGCAGTGTCGAACGGTGTTTGGGTCGGGCAAGAGCCCGGCTTGGACAGCCCGTTCAACCTTGGCGCACACTGCGCCAAAGGTGCGGCGGTGCGTGAACACGCACACGGAGAACGCCGCCTGAAGTATCCCATGAAAAAAGAAAACGGCGAATGGGTCCGTATGTCGTGGGAAGACGCCATCAACGAAATCGGCGACAAGATGCTGTCGATCCGCGATGAAAGCGGCCCTGACTCGGTCTATTGGCTGGGTTCGGCGAAATCGAACAACGAACAGGCATACCTGTATCGTAAGTTTGCCGCTTACTGGGGTACGAATAACATCGACCATCAGGCGCGTATCTGTCACTCGACCACGGTTGCGGGCGTTGCAAACACATGGGGCTACGGCGCCATGACAAACTCGTACAACGACATCCACAACAGCCGTGCGATCTTTATCATCGGTGGCAACCCCGCCGAGGCGCACCCTGTGTCCCTGCTTCACGTGCTGAAGGCCAAGGAACAGAACAACGCGCCGCTGATCGTCTGCGACCCGCGTTTCACACGCACCGCAGCCCACGCCGACGAATATGTCCGCTTCCGTCCGGGTTCGGACGTTGCCCTTGTTTGGGGTATCCTGTGGCACATTTTTGAGAATGGCTGGGAAGACAAAGAGTTCATCCGCACCCGCGTGTGGGGCATGGACCAGATCAAGGAAGAAGTCGCCAAGTGGAACCCCGAAGAGGTTGAGCGCGTCACCGGTACGCCGGGCTCTCAGCTCGAGCGGGTTGCGCGTACGCTGGCCAACAACCGTCCCGGCACCGTGATCTGGTGCATGGGTGGTACCCAGCACACCAACGGCAACAACAACACACGCGCTTACTGTGTGTTGCAGCTGGCCCTTGGCAACATGGGTGCAGCCGGTGGAGGCACAAACATCTTCCGTGGTCATGACAACGTACAGGGTGCAACCGACCTTGGCGTTCTGGCCGATACCCTGCCCGGCTACTATGGCCTTGCAGCTGGTTCGTGGGCCCACTGGGCACGCGTCTGGGAAGAAGATCTGGACTGGCTGAAAGGCCGCTTCTCGCAAGCTACCTTCTCTGACAAGGGCAAGGACGACGTTCCAATGATGAATATGACCGGTATTCCGGTCAGTCGCTGGATCGACGGTGTTCTGGAAGACAAGGAAAACATCTCTCAGCCCGATAACACACGGGCGATGGTGATGTGGGGCCATGCGCCGAACTCGCAGACGCGCATGACCGAAATGAAAACGGCGATGGAAAAGCTGGATATGCTGGTCGTGGTTGACCCTTATCCGACTGTCTCGGCGATCATGCAGGACCGCACCGATGGAGTGTACCTGCTGCCGGCCTGTACACAGTTCGAAACCTACGGCTCTGTGACCGCGTCCAACCGGTCGCTGCAGTGGCGTGAAAAGGTTGTCGAGCCGCTGTTCGAGTCCAAGCCTGACCACGTCATCATGAAGCTGTTTGCGGACAAGTTCGGTTTCTCGGACCGTATCTTCCGCAACATCGAGGTGAACGGTGACGAGCCGCTGATCGAAGACATCACCCGCGAATTCAACCGCGGTATGTGGACGATCGGGTACACAGGTCAGTCGCCCGAACGTCTGCGCCTGCATATGGCAAACCAGCACACGTTCGACCGCACCACGCTTAAGGCAAACGGCGGTCCCGCCGATGGCGACTATTACGGTCTGCCGTGGCCAAGCTGGGGCACACCCGAACTGAACCACCCCGGTTCGCCGAACCTGTATGACATTTCGAAACCGGTCGCTGACGGCGGCATGGGCTTCCGCGCACGCTTCGGCGTTGAGCGGGATGGCGACAACCTTCTTGCGGAAGGTGTGGCACCTGTCGGTTCCGAAATTCAGGACGGTTATCCCGAATTCACCATGCAAATGCTGATGGATCTGGGCTGGGATGGTGACCTGACCGACGAAGAGCGCGCAGCAATCGACGCTGTCGCAGGACCCAAGACCAACTGGAAAACCGACCTGTCGGGCGGCATCCAGCGCGTCGCGATCAAGCATGGCTGTGCGCCTTACGGCAACGCCAAAGCGCGCGCGGTGGTCTGGACGTTCCCGGATCCGGTGCCGCTGCACCGCGAACCGCTCTACTCGAACCGTCGCGACCTTGTGGCCGATTATCCGACCTACGAGGACAAGAAGTTCTGGCGTCTTCCGACCATGTACAAGTCCATTCAGGAGAACGATTTCTCGCAAGAGTTCCCGATCATCCTGACATCGGGCCGACTGGTCGAATACGAAGGCGGCGGCGACGAGACGCGTTCGAACCCGTGGCTTGCTGAACTTCAGCAGGACATGTTCATCGAGGTAAACCCGCGTGATGCGAACAACCTTGGTGTGCGTGACGGGGCGATGGTCTGGGTCGAAGGCCCTGAAGGCGGTAAGGTCAAGGTCATGGCGATGGTCACCGAACGTGTGGCTCCCGGCGTGGCGTTCATGCCCTTCCACTTTGGTGGTCACTGGCAAGGCGAAGACCGCCGAAGCTATTACCCCGAGGGCGCAGACCCGTATGTCTTGGGTGAATCCACAAACACCGCCCAGACCTACGGCTATGACTCGGTCACCCAGATGCAAGAGACGAAAGCGACTCTTTGCAAAATCGTAGCAGCGTAAGGAGGAGATGACTGATGGCACGCGCTAAATTTCTCTGTGACGCCGAACGCTGCATCGAGTGCAACGCTTGCGTCACCGCTTGTAAGAACGAGCATGAGGTCCCCTGGGGCATCAACCGCCGCCGTGTGGTCACCATTCAGGATGGTACACCCGGCGAACGGTCGATCTCGGTGGCTTGTATGCACTGCTCGGACGCGCCTTGTATGGCCGTCTGTCCTGTAGACTGCTTCTACCAGACCTCTGATGGTGTGGTTCTGCACTCGAAAGACCTGTGCATCGGCTGTGGTTACTGCTTCTACGCATGCCCCTTCGGCGCGCCGCAGTACCCGCAGGCTGGCAACTTCGGTTCCCGCGGCAAGATGGACAAATGTACATTCTGCGCCGGTGGTCCCGAGGCTGACAACAGCACCGAAGAGTTCCAGAAGTACGGTCGCAACCGGATTGCAGAAGGCAAACTGCCGATCTGCGCCGAGATGTGTTCCACCAAAGCCCTGCTGGCCGGTGACGGCGACGTGGTTTCCGCGATCTATCGCGAACGCGTTGTTGCCCGTGGCTTCGGAACAGGTGCTTGGGGTTGGGGCACAGCCTACGACCAGAAAGACGGCTAAGCCGCTCTTCCATTAGAAACTGCCAAAGCCGGTCCAGCATCGGCTTTGGCCCACACCGGGCAACAGGCCCCCATTTGCATTCTCAGTGCGCCCCGCCAACGCGATGCGGCGCCCTGCCCGCCCAAATTCTGCCAATGAGGATCGCATGAAAACCTTTCTGCACCTGTTTGTTGTCGTATTCGCCCTCAGCCTCGGCCTGCCTGCCGCAGCGCAAGAGGCTGGCACCGATACTGTCCCTGCCGCATCAGTCACCCCGACTTTGGAAGACATCCTGCGCCGTCAGGAAGGTCTTAAGGTAGACGACAGCGCCCGTGCGGAACTGACCGGTCAAGAGGTCGATCCCTCTGCGGCCTCGCAAAGCCCGCTCGGCACCCTTGGCGGTGCCTCTGACAGTGACCTCTGGCGCGCGCTGCGCTTTGATGACGGCGATATCACAACGCAATCCCGCTCGCCTGCGGCGGGCGTACTGGTTCAAGACAGCGGCATGGCGTGGCTTCAATTCCGCCAAGGCCCGCTGATCCAATACGGCAGTTACCTGTTGCTTGGCACAATTGCCCTGCTTGCGGTTTTCTTCCTGATCCGTGGTCGCATCCGGATCGACGGCCCGATCACCGGCCAGAAAATCCTGCGCTTCACCAACTGGGAACGCTTTGGCCACTGGATGCTTGCCGGTTCGTTTATCGTACTGGGCATCACCGGCCTGATTTCCTTGATGGGCCGCAAATTCCTGATCCCTACTTTCGGTCACGAAGCCTTTTCGACAATCGCGATTGCGTCGAAGTGGGTGCACAACAACATAAGCTGGGCCTTTATGGTCGCATTGGTGATGATCTTTGTGATGTGGGTCGTACACAACCTGCCTGACCGGACAGATCTTAACTGGATCTTGAAAGGTGGCGGCATCTTTAGCAAAGGGCACCCACCCGCCAAGAAATTCAACGCCGGTCAAAAGCTGATCTTCTGGTCCGTGATTGTTTTTGGCGTCTCGATTTCTGTGTCCGGCCTGTCGCTGTTGTTCCCCTTCGAAATCAACCTGTTCGCCCCGACATTTGCCAAGCTGAACGCTTTGGGCGTACCCGGCTGGTTCGGCATGGCGCCCCTGCCCACCGATCTGGCCCCGCATCAGGAAATGCAGCTATCGCAACTTTGGCACGCGATTGTCAGCTTTGGTCTGATGGCGATCATTCTGGCGCACATCTACATCGGCTCAATCGGGATGGAAGGCGCGTTTGACGCCATGGGCGATGGCGAGGTCGAAGTCGCTTGGGCGAAAGAGCACCATTCGATTTGGGCGGACGAAGTTCTGTCGGAAAAGGCGCAAGGTAAGGAAAGCGCCACGCCCGCCGAATAACCGATGCGTCGCATCGCACTGATCGCCGCGTTAATCGCGTCCTCGGTTTCGGCCGAGGACAGCTATTACACGCTCGACGGTCACGGCGGTCCGGTGATGTCGGTGACGGTGTCCCCTGACGGGCAAATCGCAACTGCCAGCTTTGACAATGCTGTTGGTCTTTGGAGCAACCAAGAGCCGCACTGGTTTGACGGACACGAAGCTGCGGTCAACACCGTGGCCTTTGTCAATGAAGACACGCTCATATCGGCCAGCGACGACTTCACCGTCATCATGTGGAACCTGACCGACGGCAGCAAATCCGTTTGGGAAGGACACAAAGGCAAGGTGATGTCACTGGCCGTCAATCCCGATAAAACCCTGATCGCCAGTGCCAGTTGGGATGGCACGATTGGCCTTTGGTCGCTTGATGGATCAGGCCCGAGCTTTCTAACTGATCACGACGGGCCGGTGAACGACGTGGCCTTTTCTGCCGATGGGACACACCTCTATTCGGCCAGTGCCGACGGAAGCCTGCGGGTCTGGAATGTGGCGGACAAAGCTGAGATCACAAGATTGGTGGATCACGGATTTGGGCTAAACGAAATTGCCTTGGCGGCCGATGACGCTTGGCTGGCCTATGGGGCGGTTGATGGTGTCACGCGCATCATTTCACCTGACACAGGCGAGGCGCTGCGCGATCTATCCGCAGACCGGCGCCCAATTCTGGCACTGGAAGCCACCAAGACCACAGACAAAATCGCGGTCGGTGATGGCGAAGGCTATATCATGGTCGTGGATACCACGGACTGGCGCATCATTCAGGATTTCCGCGCCACAACACATGGTCCGATCTGGGGGCTCGCCTTTTCGACCGATGGCACATCCATTCTTGCCACTGGACTGGACGACAAGGTTCATTCATGGCCGCTTGCCGCCATCGATGACGCCTCCCCGATGGACACCGCCAACCGTAGTTTTCTGACCGATCCGGACGCGGTGCCGAATGGCGAACGCCAGTTCAAACGGAAATGTTCGGTCTGTCACACCCTGACCCCCGGCAGCGCACGGCGGGCTGGGCCCACGCTGTACGGGCTATTCGGACGTCAGGCGGGAACAGTTGAGGATTACACCTATTCCGATGCTTTGGACGGCTCAGACGTGATCTGGAACGAAGACACCATTGA
Source organism: Thalassococcus sp. (assembly GCF_982780845.1). Taxonomy (NCBI): domain Bacteria; kingdom Pseudomonadati; phylum Pseudomonadota; class Alphaproteobacteria; order Rhodobacterales; family Roseobacteraceae; genus Thalassococcus; species Thalassococcus sp. The sequence continues at coordinate 226,650 of NZ_CEYADA010000005.1, read as the reverse complement.
CGCCCTGTTCGACATCGGACCCGAGCACTATGTACCAGGTACAAAGATGCCCATGCAAAGGATCACCGGCGCCGAGGACAGGTCCGATCTTATCGCCTATCTGCGCCGTGAAACGGCACCCGAGGAGACACAAAAATGAAAGTCATGTTTACAGGTTTCGCAGCAGCAATTCTGATTGCGGTCGGTGCCTACTATGGCCTGCACGCCATCGGCTTCTCTTCCGCAGATACGACGGCCAGCCCGTCTGTCCGAGTCGGTGGGGCCGGACCGGAAGGTTCGTACCGCCCGTAAAGCGCCAGCCGCCCGCATACGGCGGCCGCCATTCGTTCAAATGATGCAGCAGCGCAACACTATTCGGTGGTTAAAGTGCTGCTGAATATCTTTGCAGACCCTTTAAAGACCTGACTTAACCGAACAAGCGCCAGCGTTTGGGCGTGCTTCTGCGCGTCAAATTTGTCAAAAAACCTTTACCTAATTCTTTTGATCAGGAATAAGGGCCGCGCTGAACCCGCTAGCCACGCAGATTCTCCTCCCGGAACTTGCCCGCCAGCTATTCCATAAAAATTCGGAATTGCAGCCTGTGCTGGCTGCTGTGTCTAGGGGGACATTCCACATGACTAAATCGCTCCGCATGCGGGGGGCGCAAACCTGCGCGCCCGCATCCGATCCACTTGCCCGCCGAACTGTTGCGCCTTTGGCGACCGCTTGTGCCGCTTCGCTTTTGGCAGGCTCCGTTGCCGCTCAGGACGCGACCGACGGCGTGATCGTTCTGCCGACAGTCGACGTGCAAACAACCGAAGCACCCGCGCCTGCCCCGGTCCGCAGCACACCCGCGCCGCGTCGCACAACGGTTGCGCGTCAGGCACCGGCAGCACCGCAGGTGTGTACACCTGAACTGGCAGGCACCCCTGTCTGTGCCGCAGAAGAGGCCGCAGAGGCAGAGCGCCTTGCAGCCGAGGCTGCTGCTGCAGAAGCCGCCCGTCAGGCAAGCGCAGGCACCAACCCGAACGCCGACCCTGATGCGCCGTTCAAAATCAACACGCTGACCAACTCGAAACTGATCGGCGACGTCGCGGATATGCCGCGCACAGTCACCGCGATCAGCAAAGAGACGCTGGAAACCACGCAAACAACCTCGATCCGCGAAATCGCGCGCCACACGCCCGGCATGTCCTTGGGCTTTGGTGAGGGTGGCAACGCGTACGGCGACAACATCTATATCCGTGGCTTCAAAGCCAACAACGACGTCTATGTCGATGGTGTCCGCGATCCCGGAACCTCGGTTCGCGAAACCTTCGACACCGAACAGGTCGAAGTTCTGAAAGGCCCATCCGGTTCTGTTGGCGGACGTGGCGCAACAGGCGGCACAATCAACATCGCAACGAAACAACCGCAAGACGTTGATTTTCAAAAGTATTCGTTGGAATTCACCAGCGCAGGCACGATCCGTACAACAGCGGACATCAACTTGGCCTATGATGACCGTCTGCAACTGCGGTTCAACGGCATGCGTCAGGAAGGCAATGTTGCCGGTCGTGACCATGTCTATGACAACCGCACAGGTCTTGCCGGTGCGCTGCGCTATAAACTGACTGATGCGATCACGCTGGACGCGTCCTATTCGTTCAGCGAATTCGATCAGATGCCCGACTGGGGTGTTCCCTACACAACCGCTGGCCCGAACGGCGCCCGTGGTCCGGTGACGGAATTCGGCGTCGACCGCAGCACGTTCTACGGCATCCCCGAACGCGACTTCCAGAAAGCGACGCGCCACGTCGCAACAGGTCGCCTGACATGGGACATCAACAACAACCTGAAACTGACGAACACGCTGCGCGCGTCTGAAACAGTGAACGACTACGTTCTGACAGCCCCCGGCAGCGTGACCGAAAACGGCTCGACCAACCCCGAGGACTGGACCACCGGCATTCGGGACAAGTCCAAATATCAGGTCACTGACGTTCTTTCGAACACCACCGAACTGTCCGGTCAGGCAGACTGGGGCGGCTATTCGCACAACTACGTCGCGGGTCTGCTGCTGCAAAAAGAATGGGTCATGACCGACGCCTATCCGGGTTCGACCGAAGACTATCCCACAGGCGCACGCGGCTGTACCGTTGACGTGGTTAATCCAAACCCTGACGTTTGCTTTGACGGCAATATGCCCGAGCGGAACTATTCCAAGACCGAAACAGACGTGACCACCGTGTCCGCCTATTTCTCGGACCAGATCGAGATCAATCCTCAGTGGATCGTGAACGCTGGCATCCGCGTTGACCACTACGACATCAACCGCGAAACCAGCGCCGGTGTGAACCTGTCGCGTACAGACACCATGTGGAACGGCAACCTTGGCCTGACATGGAAACCGCGCGAAGATCTGTCGATCTACGGTGCGGTTGCGACATCGACCAACCCGATGGGTCAGGAAATCGCGGCGGGCGGCGGCTATTATGCCGGTCTGGATGCCAACGGTGAAAACCTGAAGCCGGAACGTAACATCGCTTACGAAATCGGCGCAAAGTACGAACTGACAGATCACCTGCTGCTGACGGCAGCCCTGTTCCAGACCACCAAGCAGAACGCACGCGAAGACACTGGTCCCCGTGGTGCGCAGGTCACCACAGATACGCTGGAGTACCGTCTGCGCGGGATCGAACTGGGCGTCGCGGGTAAGTTTGACCGCGTTGGCCTTTATGGTGGTGCCGTCTTCATGGAAAGCGAAATCCTTGAATCGGTCACGTCAGACAACATCGGCAAAGAGCTCGCGACGATCGCACATCAGCAGTTCAACTTGCTGACAACCTATGACGTCAACGACCGCCTGATGCTGGGTGTTCAGTCCAACTGGAAAGGTAAGGTCAAGCTGGGCTCGCTTGCGCCCAACGACAACTTCCTGCCGTCCTACTGGAGCTTTGATCTGGTGGGCTCTTATGACCTGTCGGACAAAATGGACATTCGTTTCGGCGTCAAGAACGCCACAGACGAAGTCTATTACGACACCGCCTACCGCTCGGGCGAACCCTTCACCTACGTGGCTCCGGGCCGCGAGGCATGGGTCGCGCTGGATATGAAGTTCTAAGGAATATCCTTTCCCTCGGAGGCAGGCGGCATCCGTGTCGCCTGTTTCCATTTCCCCCCGTCTTTCAAACCGGAGCTGCCCATGCTGATCACGATCCCCAATGTCTTGACCCGCGACGAGGTCATCGAGTTTAGAAAGATGCTGGATGCTGCCGATTGGGACGACGGCAAAACCACCGCAGGTGCGCAATCCGCAAGCGTCAAAAACAATCGCCAGCTTCCTCCTACCGGCGATGTTGCGCAGGCTTTGGGGCAACGCATCTTACAGGCACTGACAGCCAATTCGCTATTTCTATCTGCGGCCCTACCCTCGAAAATTCTGCCGCCGATGTTCAACCGCTACGAAAGCGGCGAGACATTCGGCATGCACGTGGACAACGCGATCCGCGTGAACCCGTTGACGCAGGAACGTCTGCGCACCGATCTGTCGATGACAGTCTTCCTGTCTGATCCCGAGGATTACGACGGAGGCGTTCTGGTGGTCGAGGATCACTACGGCACCCAAGAGGTCAAGCTGCCTGCCGGTGACATGGTTCTGTACCCCTCGACGTCGTTGCATGAGGTGACGCCCGTCACAAAGGGTGCACGCGTGTCATCTTTTTTCTGGCTGCAAAGCATGGTCCGCGACAACGCCCAACGCACAATCCTGTTCGATCTGGATCAAACCATTCAGACCCTCGCCGGCCGCGCCGGTGCCGACGATCCCGAGGTCGTTCGCTTGACGGGTATCTATCACAACCTCATTCGCCTCTGGTCGGAGACCTGAACATGAAACGCCTTCTTTGCTGCGCCGCGCTGGCGCTGATGCCGCTGTCTGCTGTGGCACAAGACGCAACACCTGAAACCATCGCTGAACCTGCCGCGCAAACCACTGTTGATACGCAAGCCGAAACGCCTGCCCCTACACCGACAGCAGAAGCGCCTACAGCGCAAACACCAACGGTCGACGAACCGACCAGCCTGATCAACGGCATCATCGCGCATTACGCGGGCCTGAAAGATCAGGTCATGACCTATCTGAACGAAGGCGCGCATGATCACATGTCGCCAGTCGGCATGTTCATGGCCGCTGATTGGGTCGTAAAGGCTGTGATGATCGCGCTCGCGCTAGCATCTGTCGTGACGTGGGGCATTTATGGCGCTAAGGTTCTGGTCCTTGCCTTGCGACGCAACGCATTGAAACGCCAGTACCGCACATTGGATCGCGCCGGATCGCTGCAAACTCTGGACGGTGCCCTTGCCAACGGACGTGGCATTGTGGGTCGCATGACCCAAGCTGCGCGCGAAGAACTGACCCGCACCGGCAACGAACCCCATCTGCATTCTGGCATCAAGGAACGCACAGGTTCTACATTGTCCCGTATCGAGGTTGGCGCAGCTCGTCGTATGGGTGTGGGTACCGGCGTGTTGGCCAACATCGGATCGACCGCGCCCTTTATTGGCCTGTTCGGCACGGTCTGGGGCATCATGAACAGCTTCATCTCGATTGCCGAAAGCAACACGACCAACCTTGCGGTCGTCGCACCGGGTATTGCCGAAGCCTTGCTTGCCACAGCAATCGGCTTGGTCGCGGCGATCCCTGCTGTGATCTTCTACAACCTGCTGTCCCGCGCCTTGGGTGGTTACAAGGTGATGCTGGGCGATGCCGCGGCTTTGGTGGAACGCACCCTGTCGCGTGATCTGGACCTGACACCGGCCAAGAGCGAAGCCCTGACTGCAATCGCGACTGCCGCGGAGTAAACCATGGCCGGACGTCTTAGCGATTCAGACGACTTTGAAGAAAACCACGACATCAACATCACGCCCTTTATCGACGTGATGTTGGTTCTGCTGATCATCTTCATGGTTGCCGCGCCCCTTTCAACCGTCGACATTCCCGTCGAACTTCCCGTTGCCGTGGCAGACGCCCCAGTGCGCCCGTCCGAACCTGTCTTTGTCACCATCAAAGAAGACCTGACCTTCGCCGTCGGCGAACTGCCGACAACCAAGGAAGGCTTGCCAATGGAAATCGGGATCGCCACTGGCATGGCGCGGGACACGCGGCTTTATATCCGCGCGGACAAATCCATCCCCTACGGCGAATTGATTGCGGTGATGAACATCCTGCGCGGCGAAGGTTATCTGAAGGTTGGCCTGGTCGGTCTGGATGAGGCCGCCGCGCCGCCGGAGGCCACCGAAACCGCCGAGGTGTCGCAATGAGCCTGACGTATCGCGCGACAGGCAGCGGTGGAAAGGCTTTGGTTCTGACCGCTGTTGCCGCAAGCGCAGCCCTGCATATTGCCTTGCCTGCACATTTCGTGCTGAAACAGCCTGATCAAAAGCCCCTGCCAGAAGCACTGAACGCAGGCGCGACCGGTGCGATCCTGTTTGATCTGTCAGACATCATCAGCGCGCCTTCTGATGCGGGCGATGACAGCGCCGAGGTCGCCGCCGCAGAAGATGCGCCAACGGTCACTGAAAGCGCCGAGGCGGTGGACCCCGCCAAGGCCGCCGAAGAACCGCCACTTCAGCAAATTCCCTATGATGTGGTCGATGACGAGTTGAAGTTCGGTATCGCCTCGCCCGATCCTGCGGAAGAAACCGAAGAGATCGCGCATGAAACAGCCACGGAATACGACGAAGAAAAGGTAGAAGCCGAAACCCAGATGGGGGCCGTAGCACAGGATGCCTCGCAGGCTTCGGTTTCAGGCGTGGATGCGGAACAGTCTTCGGACAAAGCGCAGGCCAAAGAAGAGGGTCTGACCGCCGAAGAAATGGCGCAGATCACCGAATGGCAAAAAGACATCGTCGTGCGGATTTCCAAGGCCAAGCGCTATCCCGATCTGGCCCGCACGAAAAAGATCGAAGGCGAGGTCATGGTGCGCTTCACCATCGACCGCTATGGCAACGTGCTGAACCGGGACGTCGACAAAAGCTCGGGCTGGCCGGTTCTGGACAATGCCGCACTGAAAGTCTTTGACGATCTTGAAAAACTTCCGACGCCGCCAAACCATCTTGCGGGCGATGAATTCACCCTGATGGTTCCGCTGCGCTATAGCTTTAAGTAACCCGATGCGCGTCAGGGATGACGCGGTCGGGCGTGATATCGGCCAAGGTCCGGCACCCTGTCAGGGCCATGGTCACCTCAAGTTCGTCGCGCAACAGGCGCAACACATGGCTTACGCCCAGCGCACCGGCAACAGCCAGTCCGCATACGACCGGACGACCGACAAGCACAGCGTCCGCGCCCAAGGCCAACGCCTTGAACACGTCCGACCCGCGCCGCACACCGCTGTCCATCAACACAGGAACAGAGCCGCCAAGCGCCTGCACGATGTTCGGCAGAACCGAGATAGCCGAGGGCGCACCATCCAGAACACGTCCCCCGTGGTTGGACACGATCACCCCAGCGGCGCCTGCTTTGACCGCGCGTGTCGCGTCTTCCGGTGTCAGGATACCCTTGAGCACGACAGGCAACGGCGACTGTTCACAGAATGACCGCAGGTCGTCCCACCGTGGCAGAACATGGGCGATGCGATTGAACAGAAAGGACTCACCCTCTGACAACGGGTCGAACACGGGTTTCGGCAATCCATCCAGATTTACGAGGCGGACGGTGTCAGGCAACACGAAACCCGTGCGCATTTCATCATCGCGCACGCCATTCACCGGCGCATCAACGGTCAGGACCAACACCTTGAACCCAGCCTTGGCCGCACGCTTTGCCAGCATCAACGTGCCATCCAGATTGGTCTGCCAATACAGCTGGAACCAATGACAGGTTCCGCCCTGTGCCCGCACATCTTCCATCCGCTGGCTGCTTTGCGCGCTAAGCACCATTAGCGCCTCTTGCGCCGTGGCACCCTGAGCGGTGGCCGTTTCCCCGCCTTCATCCAGTAAGGATTGATAGGCAAAGGGTGCGACAAGGATCGGATGCGCCAATTGCGTACCGAACAGCGTCAGCTTGGTGTCGCCATTGCGCAAATCCTGCAAAACTTGCGGGCGCAGTCCGATGGCTTCGAAATCGAAACGGTTGGATCGCATCGTCACGCCTTCACCGGCACCGGACAGGAAATAAGCGGCATGCTCGGCCTGCAGCGCCTCGGCTGCGCGGGCGTGATAGTCAGGCAATGTCAAAGGAAGATGGTCAGCAGAAGTCATAGGGCACATAGGGATAAACGCTTGGCCCTGCATATTCCCTATTATTTTTATCAACAATAGAAAACATCATCACCAAAAGACAAAGGCCGGAACGTTTCAGTCCCGGCCTTTTCCTTTTGCAAAGAACTGTCTTTCAGATCATTGGCGTTTGATTTGCCCGCGCGCTAGGGAACAGATCCTGATCATGTTCTTGTCATCCGACGACGTGAGTTGCGCGCTTGTCTCGGCGATTGCCTTTTCTTCGGCGTCGGTCAGCATGCGGTCCAACATCATCATTTGTTCAAAACTGAAGCCGTCTTTTTCCAAGGCCTCAAGGAAACCGGTTCGCACCTTGGCCGGATCAGCGGCCCCTTGAAACAGCGTTTTGATCACGCCGCCTGTATCCGTTTGATACCCGGCCTTCCGGATAAACCCGACAAGTTCATAGCAGGCAGCATACGCCCCCAGCCTCTCCGAGAAGTCGGAAATCTGGTTTTTTGCTTCCGAAAACTGGGCCATGCTGACACCCTTATCAGACACAGCGGCAGTCGGCAGAGCAGCCAGCGCCATCAAGGTGGCGGCTTTCCACACGCGGCCCATCATTCGAACATCGCTGACAGATCGTCGTCTGTCATTGTCGTGGCTTCGAATTCCTTGCTGCCGACGTCCAGCATATATTCCAGATAGGCGGCCAGAAGCATGCCGGATTCATTCGACAGATTATAGGTCGCAGCGCTCCGACCCTTGTTGCGGCGGAACTGACCAGCAGTTTTGCCATCTTCATAGGTCAGGAAGACAATCTCGGTCGATGTGTTACCAGCAACCTTCTCTTCACAGTCGGATGCGGGAAAACAGACGGCTGCTTTGGAAAACCGCCGCCGGATGTTTTTCTCTTGTGCGACCTGCGTCCACTCATCAACCTTTTCCAGACCCTGAACGGTTTTCTTGATATCCGAGGGCGACATCGAAATCTTTTCGACGACCTTGGCCAGTTCTGCATCCGGATCAAGGAAATTGAAGTTATAGACCAGATAGCCTTCGTCGGTGATGCGCGGTTCTACCCAGAACTCTCCGATCTGCTCTGTGCCCGCGATGTAATAAGGCACCTTCGGGAACACTTCGGACGCGCGCAGCGCCGTTGTCCCAAGGTTTGCGTTGGTAGGCCGGATGGGCGTTTGGTATGCGCCCTCTGCTTCTTCAACGATGTCGCTGCGCTGACCTTCAAACAGGGAAATCCGGGCCTCCAGCGCCTGAATTTTCCCTGACCGCGACGCGGTCGCGCCCAACCCTTTCTGGTGGCTTAGCACATCTGTCAGCAATTCGATCTGACGGGCGATTTCATCGAACTCGTCCTGAAGCTTGGCCATCTCGGCCGAGTTGTTCGAAACGTTGATCGTATTCTGAACCGCTGTCTGAACAGGTTGCATCGCCGGAACGGCAGCCGTTGAAACAGGTGGTGCTGGTACGGCGGCGGGTTGGACCGGGCGCGCCATCTCTTCCCGGTAGGCTTGCAGCAATCCGCAATAGCCGTTGGGCATACGTGCAACCGTCACCATCGTTTGTTGCCCGCCCGCCTGACCGCGATGGTAGGAATTGATCAGGAAATCCTTCTCAAAGGGTGAAAGCTGACCGGTGATCGGATAGCCCAGACACGCCTGATACGAAGAGATGGCCGAGCGGGACTTGCGGCCCAGAACCCCGTCCGGTGTTCCTGCCGGAAAACCGAAATAGTTCAGCGCGGTCTGGATTTCCCTGTTCGCTGCACGCGCGGCAGAAGAAACACCGCTGCTGGATTTCTTTTTGGTCGAGGTCGTTCGGCGCTGGGTTGTTTTGCCCTGATTGCCATTGGCAATCGCTGCGCCAATCATCGCACCCATCATTCCCTTGATGAATTCGTCGGCCACGACAGGGGTCGCCCCGCCTAGCATCATCGCCGTTGCAACAACGCCGCCCAATACGGAATTTTTCTGCATGCTGACCTCCTACAAAAATCACAGAGGAAGCCTAAAACCCGCGTGATACCGGACAAGTCGGGCACCGACTATCTATCGCGCATCGGCAAGATCACAACGAACTGCGTCCGATCCAAAGTGACCTCTGGCCTATTCCGAGAACCGGCAGAGCCACAAAATCTACCAACCGATCAAAATATCACGGAAATGGAATTTAGAGATTGGGTAAACCCCATGCCCGCGCAAAGCGACTGCATGGTTCTTTCAAGAAGGCATGAGCTGTAAGGCGACAGTTTCGCAAACAGCTGGCGATAGATTTCGAAAATGAAAAGCGATGCACACCAGATGCCCGCCTATTCAACAATCATCGGTAGTTTAGGAAATGGCAGCAGAAAAGAAGCTGCGCGGCGCAGGAATTCCTTCCCGCGCCGCTATTCTTGGTAGATCAGGCCGCAGATGATTTTTTCTTCGGGCCGGACCCTTCGTTCACACGGTTCTGTCCAGAACGCTGGTTGCCACGAGACCCGTTGTTAGCGCTTTTGGGCGCGTCGTTCTTCGGGCCCTTGCTACGACGACGGCGCGATCGGCGCGGCGGCTTGGACTTGCCATCGCCACGGTCAGATTTCGCGGGTGCCGGACGCTCTGATTTGCCCTCGGCAGGTTTGCCATCGAACTCGCGCTTGATCAGCTTTTCGATGTCTTTAAGCAGGCTGCGTTCATCTGGGCTACAAAAGGAAATCGCTTCCCCTTCACGGCCTGCGCGGGCGGTACGACCGATACGGTGCACGTAAGATTCCGCGACGTTCGGCAGTTCATAGTTGATCACGCGGGCAACACCCGGAATGTCGATCCCGCGCGCCGCCACGTCGGTGGCAACCAGAACGGTGACCGTGCCTTCGCGGAACGCTTTGATCGCGCGGTCACGCTGGCCTTGGCTTTTGTTGCCATGGATCGACGCCGCGTTATAGCCATCGGCGATCAGGTCTTTGGACAGCCGTTCCGCACCGCGTTTGGTCCGTGCAAAAACAAGGCTCAGCCCGCCCAGATCATCCGACAAAATCTCGCGCAGTTTCTTCTGCTTCTGAGGTTTATCAAGGAACAAAACCGATTGCTTGATCTTGTCAGCGGTCTTGCCCGGAGGCGCGACCTGAACGCGTTTGTGGTTGCTGAGATAAGAGCGGCTCAGCTCTTCCAGCTGTTTGGGCATGGTTGCGGAAAACAACATCGTCTGACGCGGTGTCGCCAGCCTTGGCGCGATTTTCTTCAGATCATGGATGAACCCCATGTCCAGCATCTGGTCCGCTTCATCAAGAACCAGAAAACGCGTGGACGAAAGGGTTACATCACCCCGATCAAGAAGATCGATCAGGCGACCCGGCGTGGCAACCAGCACATCGGTGCCTTTGGCCAGAGCCATCACTTGGCGATTGATAGACTGGCCACCGACCACCTTGGTGATACGCAACGAAAGAGAGCGCACCATCGGCAGAAGGTTTTCAGCAATCTGGTTCACCAACTCGCGCGTTGGTGCAAGGACAAGCGCCTTGGCCGATTTGGCCGCGCGCTTTTCAGAGGTGCCTTTGATCAGATCGATCATCGGCAGGCCAAAGGCCATGGTTTTACCGGTACCGGTCTGGGCCAGACCCAGAATGTCATGCCCTTCCAGAGCCAACGGAATGGCTTGCTGTTGGATAGGGGTGGGTTGATCGAAACCGGCACGGGCCAGTTCATCGGTAAGCGCCGGCGACAGGCCGAGCTGTTGGAATTGCGACAAGAAACGTCCTTTCAAGGCATATCCCTGGGATCAGGGCGTATACCTGCATAGAAAACACCACGACCAACGCGGTGCAGAGGGTTCGGCCAAGCCACGGTTTGCACAGACGAATTCTGTACAGTCCGGCGCAGCCATAAGAACCCTGCGTGATGGGATCCTGAGAAATCGCTGGCGCGCCTAACGGGTCTTTCCAACCGGGCGCAGATTGCTCACGCAGTAGCCAACGATCTGCTGCACATATAGGCTCTTGAGATTAAGTCAAGCGCGCTGGTTAGACGCGGGTTTGTGACGCCACGGCCTGTGACCTAGCAAGATAACCCGCAGCCGCGTCCAGATCGGGCGCTGTTTCATATGATGACAAAGGTGGACTTGGCGATCCCTTGAGGACTCGAACCCCAAACCTGCTGATTAGAAGTCAGCTGCTCTATCCAGTTGAGCTAAGGGACCGCTGCGCCCTATTTGCAGGCTTTCGCCGGATAGGGCAAGAGGCCCGAGACCGGCGTTATAGACGACAGGTCATAAAAACGCTGAACGGGTCTTCCTTGTAACCCGCAAAGGGCGGGCAATAGGTAAATCCTGCGTCTTCATAGATTTTTCGGGCGCTGGCAAAATGATCATCCGATCCGGTCTCAAGGCTTAGCCGATCAAGGCCGCTGGCCTTTGCATCCGCCATCAATCGCGCCAACATGGCCCGACCAACGCCGCGACCCCGGGCTGCGGCAAGCGTATGCATCGACTTCAGCTCGCCATGCGTGCCCTCGATCGGCTTGAACGCCCCGACCCCCAGAACCTGACCGTCGATTTTAGCAGAATAAACTGTCGCGCCTTCCCGAAACAACGTGTCTGCGGGCATCACATGGCAACTTTCCTCGGGCGATTGCGACTGCATCTGCGCCACGTGGGTTTCGATCACCTTCAGGACCATCGGGTCCGGTAAAGCTACTTGTTCGATAAGGATCGTGTGTGTCATGCGCACAGCTTCACTCTGAAATTCTGAAACTGGCAAGCTAAGAGTGCACGGCGCTTAATGTGTTTCCCGCAAAACCAGTTCGGTTGCTAAAAAAATCGTCTCGGCAGGGCGTGTCGGGGTCGCCAAACGCCGGTTCAACAAATCGATGACGGTCTGCACCAGCAGGTCCATGGGGTTTCTGACCGTGCTCAGCCTGAACGCAGGCCATTTTGCCATGGCGATGTCGTCGAACCCGATGACAGACATATCCTCGGGCACAGACACCCCCCGTTCCGACAATGCGCTGAGCGCGCCTATGGCCATCGCGTCGTTTGCGCAGATCAGCGCATCCAACGTGAACCCTGCCGACAGCAGTTTTTCGACGGCACGATATCCGCTGTTGGCGGTGTAATCGCCTGCTTCCTCGGCAACCAGCGCCAGCCCGTTTTCGGCCAGACCAGCCGCCACCCCATGACGCCGCTGTGGGGACGAAAAGAAACCTTCGGGCCCGCCGATATAGCCAAACTTCCGACGTCCCTGCCCGACCAGATACCGCGTCGCAGCGATCATTCCGTCTGCATTATTGCAACACACGTTATCAACATTGGGCGCATCAAGCAGCCGCCCAGAGGATATCATGGGGATGTTCAGCTTGGCGCACTTCTCGACAATGTCCGCATCCAGACTGCCGGATCGGAGAATCAGCGCATCCAAAGGGTAGCTGAGAACGCGGTCCACGGCCTCTCGGGCGGCGTCTCCGCTGCCGCCAATGACCACAGGCCAATGATGCGCGGCGTTCAAACCTGCAATCATTTTGGCTGCAACTTCTTTGTCGTATTCGTTGCGCATCTCGCCGACGAACATCGCAACAAGCTGCGATCGCGACCCCTGAAGAGAGGCCGCCAAAGCATTGGGTTTATATCCTAAATCCGCCGCTATTTTATGGATGTTTTCGCGTTTTTCAGCATCCAGATAGGCACCCTTTGTAAAGGCGCGCGAAACTGCAGAACGAGAAACCCCAGCGGCATCCGCCACATCCTGCGCCGTCACGCGACGCCGCCGTTTGGCGCTATTTTCGTCTGCCTGTTTCATACGACAGCTATCCGCGCGCTCGGGTAAATTTGTCAATAATTACAGAAAACATTTACATAAACATCACAATCCGCTTGTATGTGAACACGTGTGCACAAAACCACGAAGAGGGTTGGTCGCGCACGTAACTGGGAGGGCTCATCTCTTTCAAACGTTGCCCGTGACCTGGCCTGACGCGCCCGGTGCACGACGAATAACTGTGCCCGATTTGGGCATCACAGACCGGAGAGACGTGATGAAAAATTTTAAACTTGGCGTATCAGTTGCTGCGCTGGTGATGGCGGCAAATGCTGCATTTGCGGAAACCGAAATCACATGGTGGCACGCCATGGGTGGCGCGCTTGGCGAAACCGTCAACGAGATCGCTGAAAAGTTCAACGCATCGCAAGATGACTACACAATCACCCCTGTATTTAAGGGCACCTATGAAGAAACCCTGACCGCAGGCATCGCCGCGTTCCGTGCAGGCGAACAACCGAACGTCATGCAGGTGTTTGATGCGGGCGCTGCGACCGTGATCGGCGCGAAAGGCGCGACTGTTCCGGTGCAGGATCTACTGTCCGACAATGGCATTGATTTCAACATCGAGGATTACATCGCAGGCGTCCGCTATTTCTATGCCGACAGCGATGGCAAGATGATCGGCATGCCGTTCAACTCGTCCACACCGATCATGTATTACAACATGGACGCTCTGTCCGCTGCGGGCGTCGAGCCGCCGAAAACATGGGAAGAATTCCAGTCCACCACAGCGCCTGCGCTGAAAGAAGCGGGCTACATCCCGCTGTCGCAATCGCACCTGCCGTGGATCTTCACAGAAAACTTCCATTCGCGCCACAACCTGCCGTTTGCGACAAACAACAACGGCTATGATGGCACAGACACGCAGATCCTTGTGAACAACGACGCGATCAAGGCGCATTTCAAAGCGGTCAGCGAGTGGAAAGAAAACGGCATGTTCGAATGGTACGGCACCGGTTGGGGTGACAACCAGACGCCGTTCGAAGAAGGCAAGGTTGCGATCTGGCTGGGTTCGTCGGGTTCGTTCGGCGGCCTGTCCAAGAAAGACCTGCCCTTCGAATTCTCGGCCACGCTGCTGCCCTACTGGGAGTCGGTAACAACCGAACCCACACAGACCTTTATTGGTGGCGCATCGCTGTTCGCCATGGCGGGCAAATCGGCTGAAGAAAACAAAGCCACAGCTGAATTCTTCCGCTTCCTGACATCGCCGGAAATCCAGTACTTTTGGCACGCGGAAACAGGGTACGTTCCGATCACGAACGCCGCCTACGAGCTGGCGAAATCCGACGGCCACTATGACCGCGCGCCTGCGGCCGAAGTTGGCATCCAGCAGCTGTCCCTGCCCGGTGGCGACAACACCAAGGGCTATCGCATGGGCTTCTACGTGCAGATCCGTGACGTGATGAACCGTGAATACGGCCGCATCCTGACAGGTGAGACATCCGTGGATGATGCCTTTGCCACGATCGAGAAAGAAGCCAACGAACTGCTGGCTCGTTTCGCGAAAACGCAAGGCTAAGCTAAACTGCCTATCCACATCGGGCGGCCGCAGAGTTCCTGTGGCCGTCCACCCTGTTCAGGTTCACTGCCAGAAAGGTCTACCTTGTGAAAAGTGCCGGCTTCACAACCCGTTGGCTGCCCATTCTTCTGCTCGTGCCGCAGTTGTCGATCATCGCGATCTTTTTCTATTGGCCCGCGCTGTACGCAATGCAGTCGTCGTTCTACCTGCAAGACCCGTTCGGCTTTGGGTCGACCTTTGTGGGCTTGGAAAACTACAGCTCGCTGCTGTCTTCTTCCGAATACATGAAAGTCACGCGCTTCACGGTGGTCTTCACCGCGCTGGTGACGTTCTTTTCACTGGCCTTGGCGCTGCTGCTGGCAGTGAAGGCAGACAACGTTTTACGCGGGGCCAAGACCTATCGCACCTTGCTGATGTGGGTCTACGCCGTGGCACCGCCCGTGGCGGGCTTTATCGGCGTTATGATGTTCAACCAAAGCTGGGGGCCGCTGACAGAACTGGCCCGTTCCATCGGGTGGGATTTCAAGCTTGGCGTGAACTTTAACGACACTGCCTCGGCGATGATCCTTGTGTCCGTATGGAAGCAGGTTCCGGTGAACTTCATCTTCTTCCTGTCCGGCCTTCAATCCATCCCGAAATCCGTGCGCGAAGCCGCGTTGATCGACAACCGCTCATCCTTTGGCCGCTTCTGGGATGTGACCTTTCCGTTGCTGGCGCCCACAGGGTTTTTCCTGCTGATCATCAACATCACCTATTCGCTGTTCGACACCTTTGGTGTGATCGACACCATGGTGAAAGGCGAGCCCGGCAATAACCCGATGACCCTTGTTTATAAGGTTTACGTGGACGGTTTCCGTGGCAACGACCTTGGCGGATCGTCGGCGCAATCGGTGATCCTGATGGTCCTTGTTCTGGCCCTGACGATCTTCCAGTTCCGGCTGGTTGAACGCCGCATCCATTACACCTGAGGCGCAAGATGGCTGACACAACACACACTTCCGAAAACACCGTCGCCCGCCCTCGCAAGTCGATCAAGTGGGGTACGGTTTTCGACCACACGGTCCTGATCCTTGGGTCGCTATTCATGCTGGTGCCGATCCTGATGGTTCTTCAAACCGTCACGACGCCCGATCTGGAAACGATCAAGAACGGACCCGGCCTGACCATCGGCACCGAACTGGATGACAACTTTGCCAAGGCGATGTTCCAGGCATCGGGCTTTTCCGGTGAAAACACCGGCACGTCGATGCTGATCAACTCACTGATCCTCGGGGTCGGCTTTGCGGTCGGCAAGATCGTGATAGGCATGATGGCGGCCTATGCCATCGTCTACTTCCGCCTGCGGTTCGCGACCTTTGCCTTCTGGCTGATCTTTACCACACTTCTGTTGCCGCTTGAGGTGCGCATCCTGCCGTCCTACGAAATCGTTCAGCAACTGGGCATGCTTAATACCTACTCAGGCCTGATCATCCCGCTGGTGGCATCCGCGACGGCCACGTTCTTTTTCCGGCAATTCTTCCGCTCGGTCCCCAACGAACTGGTCGAAGCGGCGCGCATCGACGGGGCAGGTCCGGTCAAGTTCTTCATAGATATTTTGGTGCCCCTATCCCAAACCATGATCGCCGCGATGTTCATCATCATGTTCGTCTACGGCTGGAACCAATACCTATGGCCCACGATGATCACGACGGACGAAGACATGTACACGCTGGTGCGTGGCATCAAGCAGATCACCCAAGATCTAGAAGGCACCAACGTCCCTGAATACGGCCGCGCGAACATGCTGGCCCTGATTGCGATCCTGCCCCCTGTGCTGATCGTGATTTTCTTCCAAAGCTGGTTCGTCAAGGGCCTCACAGAATCCGACAAGTAAGGACAAATACAGATGGCACGGGTACACCTAGAAACCATCCGCAAAATCTATCCCAACGGGTTTGAGGCCGTCACACCCACCAGTTTCGATATCCCCGACGGGGAATTCGTGGTGCTGGTCGGGCCGTCGGGCTGTGGCAAATCCACCCTGCTGCGCATGATCGCAGGGCTTGAGGATATCACCGAAGGCACACTGTCGATTGGCGATCGCGTCGTGAACGGCGTCGATCCCGCCGACCGCGACATCGCGATGGTGTTCCAGAACTACGCGCTTTACCCACATATGACGGTGCGCCGGAACATCGCCTATGGGCTTCAGAACCGGAAGATCGATAAAGCGACGATTGAACAGAAGGTACAGGAAGCGGCCACCATGCTGAACCTGACCGAATATCTGGATCGGAAACCTGCGCAACTGTCCGGGGGCCAGCGCCAGCGTGTCGCCATGGGCCGTGCCATTGTGCGCGACCCTGCCCTGTTCCTGTTTGACGAACCCCTGTCCAATCTGGACGCAAAACTGCGCAACCAGATGCGGATCGAAATCAAAGCGTTGCAACGCCGCCTTGGCGTGACGTCGATCTACGTGACCCACGATCAGGTCGAGGCGATGACAATGGCCGACCGCATCATCGTGATGAACGGCGGTAAGGTCGAACAGATCGGCACCCCGCACGAGGTGTATCACAATCCCGCGTCGACCTTTGTGGCGTCGTTTATGGGAGCACCCCCAATGAACCTGCTAGAGGCACGGTTCGAAGATGGCATGGTGCGGATCAACGGCGGAACGCCCGTGATGCCAGCCCCCGCAGCGCGGACAGGCAACGTCACCCTGGGCATCCGTCCCGAGGATGTCCGGATTGATGACGCTGGCGATATCCCGTTCCACGTCGATCTGGTTGAGGAACTGGGCGCGCATCGTCTGTTGCACGGCCAACTTGGGGATCAGACGTTCTCAATCCACGCGATGAAGGACGAGCCTGCCCCCCAAGGCGCCACGCGGCTCAGCCTGATCCCCGACAACATCTGCTTGTTCGACAGCGAGACCGGCAAACGCATATGACACAAATTCTGGACCGGCTGCCCCCCGTCACCGACGACATGCGCAGCCAGATCACCGCGGCCCCGCGTACGGCCGAGGCCCATCGTGCTTTGCTATCCTCGATTGAGGCGATGAACAGTGTCGAGGTGGGCGGCACGACGTCGCTTGATATGCTGCCGGAAGAGCTGACTATTCTTGCGTGGAACGTAGAACGCTGTCTGTTTCCGGATAAAACCGCTGATCACATTAAGCAGATCAATCCTCAGGTGGTTCTGTTGTCCGAGGTCGACAACGGCATGGCCCGCACCGCCCAGCGCCACACGACACGGGACGTCGCCGAAGGATTGGGCATGACCTATGCCTTCGGGGTCGAGTTCCACGAACTCGATCTGGGTGGGCCGACAGAACGCCCCTATTGCACCGATGACTTCAACAAATTCGGCTGGCACGGCAACGCGATCCTGTCCAAGGTGCCGTTCCAGAAGGTCGCGATGGTTCGTCTTGACGATCATGGCCACTGGTTTTCCGGACAGGACGGGGCCACCGACCCCGAGCAGCCCCGCGTTGGAGGCCGCATGGCCCTGTTGGCCGTGATCCCCAGCGTTAACGGACCGATTTGTTTCGTTTCCACCCATTTGGAAAGCAATGCAGGCGTGGCACATCGCCACGCTCAGTTCGTCAAGATTTTGGAAGCCGTCGACCAGTTCGCACCGAAGATGCCTGTCATGATTGGCGGGGACCTGAACACCGGAAACCACCTTCCTCCGGACTTTGACTGGCAACGTGAAACGCTGTTTTCCTTCGCCGAAACAGCCGGTTACAGTTGGGATTTTACCGCCGGGGGCACAACAACGCGGCCCAGTCTGATCACCCCACATCCGGACCGTGTCATGAAGCTGGATTGGCTCTGTGGCCGTGACCTGAAGCTGCAAGACAAAGGCATCCTTACATCCATAGGGATAGGGGATACCCCTCTTTCGGATCACGACGCGGTGTGGGCGCGATTAATCGTCGCCTAAACGTTCATCCGCCGCTAAAAACATGTCGCTAGGTCAAGGCAGTCGATACCCAGACCATTGGCTTATAACTTGCAGCGTCACTTTCGTTGCAAAAGGGTGAAGATTTCGGGTTTCTTCCCGTTGACGAACCACAACAAAAGGCGTGACAAGCGCCACAGCATTCCGGTGGCGGACCGGGGCGGCATGGAAGGCAAGAAGACTAGATGGATACGAACAACAATGCGCCGGAAAAACCGACGCGTCACGCCAAGGATTGGGTACGCATCCTGGCGAACTATCGCGAACCTTCGAACACACGCAGCTTTGTAGAACTCGGCCTGACATTGGGCCCGTTCTTCCTGCTCTGGGCCTTGGCCTGGATGGCGCTGTCGATCAGCCCTTGGCTGGCACTTGGGCTTGCTGTTGTGAACGGGATGTTCCTGGTGCGCATTTTCTGCATCCAGCACGACTGCGGCCACGCGTCGTTCTTTAAGAACCGCAAGCTGCAAGATTGGGTCGGCCGTGCGTTGGGCGTGCTGACACTGACCCCCTACGATGTTTGGCGTCAGTCCCATTCGATCCACCATTCCAGCCACGGCAATCTGGACCAGCGCGGCATGGGCGATATCCTGACGCTAACGGTTGAAGAATACCGCGCACGCGGCTGGTGGGGCCGGTTGATGTACCGCCTTTATCGCCACCCGCTGGTGCTGTTTGTTCTTGGACCCAGCTATATCTTCATTCTGGAAAACCGTCTTCCCATCGGCCACATGCGTTCAGGTTGGAAGTTCTGGATTTCCGCAATGGGCACCAACGCGGCCATGGCCATTCTTGTTGCCCTGATCATCTGGTTCGGCGGTCTGATGCCCTTCCTGCTAATCTATATTCCGACATCCGTTATCGCGGCAACGATCGGCGTTTGGCTGTTCTACGTCCAGCACCAGTTCGAAGAAACGCACTGGGCCAAGGAAGACGACTGGCAACTGCATGAATATGCGCTGGAAGGCTCATCGCACTATGTGCTGCCCCAGCCGCTGCAGTGGTTGTCTGCCAACATCGGCATCCACCATGTGCACCACCTGTACAGCCGCATCCCGTTCTATCGTCTGCCCGAAGTCCTGCGCGACCATAAAGAGCTGAACGATATGAACCGTCTCACACCGCTGGAAAGCCTGAAGACTATCAACATCCACCTGTGGGATGAAAAACTGGGTCGTCTGCTGTCCTTCCGCGAGGCGCGCAAGCTTTACGGCGTATAAGTTTCCGTCATCGAAAACGAAAAGAGCGGCACGTTTGGACCGCTCTTTTTTGTTTGTAAGCCTCAGGGATCAGGCGTTGACGTCAACCACCACACGGCCCTGAACCTGCCCCTTCAGAATATCGGCCCCCAGTTGCGGCAGATCCGCCAGCGTCGCGGGGCGCACCATGGCTTCCAGCTTATCCATAGGCAGATCCTTGGCGATCCGCTGCCACGCCCGCAGGCGGTTGTCATAGGGCTGCATCACACTGTCGATGCCCAAAAGGTTCACACCGCGAAGCAAGAAAGGCACGACGGTCGCAGGCAGGTTCGCGCCACCGGCAAGACCCACAGCCGCAACGCTTGCGCCATACTGCAACTGCCCCAGAACGCGGGCCAGCATCGCGCCACCGACAGCATCTACACAGCCTCCCCATGTCTCGGTCTCAAGCGGACGTTTGGTTGTCTCGTTGATCTCTTCGCGGGCAACGATCTGCGTCGCGCCCAACTCTCGCAGGTAGTCGGCAGTTTCCGGACGGCCCGTAACGCCCGCCACCTGATGCCCCAGGTTGGCAAGGATAGCCGTGGCCACCGAACCGACGCCCCCTGCTGCGCCTGTAACAAGAACCGGCCCCTCTTTGATGCCGTGATCTTCCAGCGCCATGACTGCCAGCATAGCGGTAAAGCCAGCCGTCCCCACAGCCATCGCCTGACGGGTTGTCAGCCCCTCGGGTAGCGGCACCAGCATATCGGCCTTAACCCGCGCCTTTTGCGCGTAGCCACCCCAGCGGTTTTCGCCGACGCGCCAGCCGGTCAGCACGACCTTGTCACCCGGTTTGTAACGATCATCGGACGAGCTTTCGACAGTACCGGCAAAGTCGATCCCCGGCACATGGGGATAGTTGCGTACCAATCCGCCACCCGGCCCAATGCACAGACCGTCTTTGTAGTTCACGGTCGAATATTCAACGGCAACCGTCACATCGCCTTCGGGCAGTTGATCTTCACTGATTTCGGTCACGGATGCGGATGTTTTACCCTCATCATCCTTTTCTACGAGCAACGCTTTGAACATACTTCCTCCCATAGCCACGGCGCGGGTTGCGCCATTGGAAACTTAGGGTGAAACGTGCCCGAGTCTCGGGTCCGGGGCAATGTGAAATGCCTTGCACACATACCGTTGCAATGCAGCCCGCACAGGCATTTTCGCAAAACCTGCATGAAAGCTTACAAAGTTCAGCGGAGAACGGGAACTTTTGCACGCCACGCGCGTTTTGCAGACACGCTGCACAGCCAAATATGAAAGCACCCCTATATGATCACGTCCAAATTCCTGTGGCTTGTTCTGCAACAACTGCGGAAGATTTGGGTACGTGTGGTCAGCTTTGCGGCGCTTGCCATTCTGACAGTTGTGATGGCGCAGTTTCTAAGCGGGTTTATCCCGTCGAAATGGACTGATCAGGTCGGTGCCCAAGCTGTTGATCAGGTGCTCAGCATTCTGGCGTCGTCCATGCTGGCAGTCACCACCTTCTCTCTTTCCATCGCTGTTTCTGCCTTTGCCGCCGCCGCGAGCTCCGCCACGCCGCGCGCGACAGCGCTGCTACAGGAAGACACGACGACCCAGAACGTTCTTGCCACGTTTCTGGGGGCCTTCCTGTTCAGCCTTCTGGGCATCATCGCCCTGAAAGCCGGCTACTATGATGAGCCCGGATTGCTTGTCCTGTTCATCGCAACCGGCGCAGTCCTTGTGTTTGTGGTTGCCGCATTGTTGCGGTGGATCAGCCATTTGATGACATTCGGCCGGATCGAGGACACGCTGAACCGTGTTGAAAGGGCCGCATCCCGCTCGGTCAAAAACCGGATGGAGCGCCCATGGATGGGTGGACAACCCCGTGTGGCGCCGCCACGCCACGATGGGGTTCAGATCAATGCGAATGAAATCGGCTACGTACAGTATGTCGATATGAAAGCTCTGTCTGAATGCGCGATCGAGCTGGAAGCCCAAATTCAGCTGCTGGTCCTGCCCGGATCATTTGCCCATGACACGCGCCCTATTCTAAGCATCGAAGGGGCCACACCAAACGAAGAGCAGATCAAAACACTGCGCAACGCCATTAGTATCGGCCAACAGCGAAGCTTTGATCAGGATCCCCGGTTTGGCCTGATCGTTCTTGCCGAAATCGCATCGCGGGCCCTTTCTCCCGCTGTAAATGATCCTGGAACAGCCATTGATGTAATCGGCAGATTGGTGCGCGTCATGTCCGACTGGCGCAGTGATGCCGAGTCCGAAGTTATCTATCCGCGCGTTGTTGTGCCTAGCATCAAGGTATCGGACCTCGTCGAAGACGGCTTCCGCCCCATCGCGCGCGATGGCGCGGCGATGGTCGAGGTGCAAATGCGCCTGCAAAAAGGTCTGACTGCTTTGAAAGACCTGCATCCGGAGGGCTTCTCGGACCCCGCACTGGAAATGTCGCGCTATGCGCTTGAGCGTATCGATATGGTTGATCTGAACGATGACGAGCGGTCTGTGATCCGTGCCGTGGCGTGCTACAAGGAAACTTCCGAAACGGAACAGGTCCGCGTTTAACCTAAGTGCTTACCTATCCAGTCAGAGATCGCATTGCAGGTCTCACTCAGGTGATCGTCCAGCGTTTTGCCCGTCACCGTTTTGCGCGGCTTTAGGTCGTGATCCCCATCTTCCAGCCAGTGAATACTGATCGCATCCGACAGCGTGTATCCAGCGACCTCTTCATTGGTTCCGAAAGGATCGCGGGTCCCCTGCGCAATCAACGTCGGCACCTTCAAATCCGCCAGATGCGCCGTGCGCAGTTTTTCCGGTTTGCCTTGCGGATGGAAAGGGTAGCCAAGGCACACAACGCCGGACACGTGGTCACGCACCGACTCTGCAATCATGCTGGCCACGCGACCGCCCATGCTTTTCCCGCCAATGAACAACGGCCCTGCGTATTCCAGCGCGGTGATCGCAGCGCGGTATTCATCGCTCAGCAAGGCAACATCAGGCGGTGGGCGTTTCGAACCGCCGGTCCGCCGCGCCGCCATATAGCCGAATTCAAACCGGACAACGCGCACCCCGCGGTCGACCAACCCTTTGCTTAGGGTGTTCATCCAATCGGTGTCCATAGGCGCGCCGGATCCATGCGCCAAAAGAAGCGTGGCCCGAGCCGTTTCATCACCGCTTATCAGAAAATCCACGCCGAATGCCCCCTAACGCATTTGAACCGATGGGCCGACCGTATCCGATATCGATAGGTAGACAAAAGCGCGAATTTTACACTGTGCGCTCAATCACAGATCGCATTATGCGACTCGGGCATGATCAAGGCACTTCAAGGAATCATCATTTCAATGATGCCCCCATGCCGGACTGAACGACGGCAAGGGATTACAAACACTGTACTTTTCGAAACACTCAACAACATTGGAGCATCATCATGGCCAAGTATTGCATCGAAAAATTTGAATCCGGCATGCAGGAAAAGAAGGTCTACTGGCGTCAGGACAAGCACGTCCATAACGCCGCGTTGATTACGCAAATCGAGATTTGGTTGGGCCAAAACTATCCGCAGCCCACCGCGTGGACTGTGCGAGCCAATTCCTACCAAGCAAACCAGAATGAACCCCACGGCGCGAACGTCGTTGAATACACAGGCTAGCGGAAAGATGGGTATTCTCGACAATGTTTTGGGGCGGCTCGGGTCGGTCACGAGCCTTCTCAAACCTATCGCCGATCTACACCTTGATGCCACAGGTGGGCACATGGATCGCGCGGCGTTTTACGATGCCTTGCGGGCGTCGCAGACCCAGTTGTTCGGAACAAGCCTGAGCACATCCCGCGTACAAGGGATGGAGGGTATTCTGAACGCAATGGCCGAGGTCGGCGACAACCGGAACGAAACCCTGGCCTATGCTTTGGCCACGGCCTACCACGAAACCGGCGCGCGTATGGTTCCGGTCAGGGAAGGTTTTGCCCCGACCGACGAAGCCGCCATTCGCGATGTCGCCGCTTTGGCGCGCAAGCTTGGCCCAAACAGCCCCCCTGCCCGCTACGGCAAGCCTGCGGGCCCCTACGGCAAAGTCTATTTCGGGCGCGGCCAGATGCAGCTGACATGGCTTGAAAATTACCAGGGGTGCTCTGCAGATGCAGGGACCGATCTGGTGAAAGACCCCGATGCGATGCTGGAACCGAAGATTTCCGCACGTGTTCTGATACGCGGTCTGATGGACGGGCGTTGGAACGGTCAACACAAGGGCATCGCCTTTTATTTGCCGACCAATGGTCAGCCCGACCTGAAAGACGCACGGCGTTGTGTGAATGGAACCGATTGCTGGCAGAAAATCGCCGGCTATTACGAGGCCTTCCTAGCCGCGATCAAAGCCGCCGGTGGATGGAAAACCTGAAAAGTATTTTAAAAAGCACACAAAAAAAAACCGGCAGTGCTATCCCGCTGCCGGTTTTTTCAATTCGTCAGTTGTACGTCCAAGGAGACGACAGGATCAGTGTGTCCACGCGCCGCGGCGATCAACCGCAAAGTTTTCAGCGTAGCCACGTGCACGAACGTTGTGCTTGCGTTTCTTGGGCTCAATCACCTGCGCATCGATGCCGTGATCTTTGGCGTAGTCCAACGCGGCCTCTTTGCTGTCGAATGTCATTTTCACTTGCGTCTGTGTATCCGACGAAGATGTCCAGCCCATCAGCGGATCGACTTCGCGGGACGATTGCTGTGCGAATTCCAGAACCCAATGTTTGGTTTTGGCCTGACCCGAGGACATGGCCGTTTTCGCTGGCTGAAAAATGCGTGCGCGCATGGAATGACTCCTCATTACTTGCAGGTCTTATCGGTGAAACCGCGTCCCAAGACAAGCGTCAGCAGACGGTTTCTGTCAGCAGGCGACACAGATATCGGTTCATGGGGTTGAAGACGGACGCCTGCGGGGCAATTTTAGGCAGGTCACAGGAGATGCTTGATGCACAACAACCGCCCCGACCAGATGCCCGTCCTTCACGCCGCCGCCCCGCCTGTCGCGGCGCGCGAAAAGCTGGAAGGTGGCGTCAAGTTCCGCATGGAAACCCAGTTCAACGCAGCCGGCGACCAGCCGACCGCGATTGCAGAACTGACCAGCGGTATTCTGGACGGCGAACGCAATCAGGTTCTTTTGGGTGCGACGGGTACGGGTAAGACGTTCACGATGGCAAAGGTCATCGAGGAAACCCAGCGCCCCGCCATCATTCTGGCCCCCAACAAAACGCTGGCCGCGCAGCTTTACGGCGAATTCAAAGGCTTCTTCCCAGACAACGCCGTAGAATATTTCGTCAGCTACTACGACTATTACCAGCCCGAGGCCTATGTCCCGCGCTCGGACACCTACATCGAAAAAGAAAGCCAGATTAACGAACAGATCGACCGGATGCGCCACTCGGCCACCCGCGCGCTTTTGGAACGGGACGATGTGATCATCGTGGCGTCGGTGTCCTGCATCTACGGTATCGGTTCGGTCGAAACCTACGGGGCAATGACGCAGGATTTGTATGTTGGCAAAGACTATGACCAACGCGCAGTCATTGCCGATCTGGTGGCCCAGCAATACCGTCGGAATGATCAGGCGTTCCAGCGCGGGTCGTTCCGTGTGCGTGGCGACGTGCTTGAAGTCTTCCCAGCCCACCTTGAAGACCGCGCATGGCGCTTTTCCTTCTTCGGGGAAGAGCTTGAATCAATTACCGAATTCGATCCGCTGACAGGTCAGAAAACCGGCGACTTCGAACGTATCCGCATCTACGCGAATTCGCACTACGTCACCCCTCGCCCAACCATGCAGCAGGCGGTGATCGAGATTAAGAAAGAACTGCGCCAGCGGCTGGACATTCTGGTCAACGAAGGCAAACTGCTTGAGGCGCAACGTCTGGAACAGCGCACCAATTTCGACATCGAAATGCTGGAAGCCACCGGCGTCTGTAACGGCATCGAAAACTATTCCCGCTATCTGACGGGGCGTGCACCCGGTGAACCGCCGCCCACGCTGTTCGAATTCATCCCCGACCACGCGATTGTTTTTGCGGACGAAAGCCACGTATCGGTGCCGCAAATCGGCGGCATGTATCGGGGCGACTTCCGGCGCAAAATGACACTGGCAGAACACGGGTTCCGCCTGCCGTCCTGTATGGACAACCGCCCCCTCAAGTTCGAGGAATGGGACGCCATGCGCCCCCAATCGGTGTTCGTATCCGCCACCCCCGCCGCGTGGGAACTGGAACAATCCGGCGGCGTTTTCACCGAACAGGTCATTCGCCCCACCGGCCTTCTCGATCCGCAAGTCGAAATTCGCCCGGTCGAGATGCAAGTCGATGATTTGCTGGATGAAATCCGCAAAGTCAGCGAAAAAGGCTTCCGCACGCTGGCGACGGTTCTGACAAAACGCATGGCCGAAGACCTGACGGAATACCTGCACGAACAGGGCATTCGCGTGCGCTATATGCACTCGGACATCGACACGATCGAACGGATCGAAATCCTGCGCGACCTGCGGCTAGGTGCGTTCGACGTGCTGGTGGGCATCAACCTTTTGCGCGAGGGTCTGGATATTCCCGAATGTGGTCTGGTCGCCATTCTGGACGCCGACAAAGAAGGCTTCTTGCGGTCTGAAACATCGCTGATCCAGACCATCGGCCGTGCCGCGCGGAACGCCGAAGGCCGCGTGATCATGTATGCTGACAAGATCACTGGTTCGATGGAACGGGCGATGGACGAAACCAATCGCCGTCGCGAAAAGCAGATCGCTTACAACGAAGAACACGGGATCACGCCTGAAACGGTCAAGAAGAACGTCGATGACATTCTGGCGGGCCTTTACCAAGGCGACACCGATCAGGCGCGCGTCACCGCCACCATCGACAAACAACACGCCGGTTCGAACATGCAGGCGGTTATGGAAGGTCTGCGCAATGATATGCGCAAAGCCGCCGAGAACCTTGAGTTCGAAGAAGCCGCCCGCCTTCGCGATGAGCTGAAGCGTCTAGAAGCCGTCGATCTGGCCGTCTCAGATGACCCGCTGGCCCGCCAGCAAGCGGTCGAGCGCGCGTCCGAGGAAGCCGTCAAATCCAAAGGCCGGTCCACCGCCGGACGACCGGGCCAGCGCGGCGGCGTCAAGCGACGCAAAAGGTAAAAGAACTATTTTTTTGGCTTTGAAGGTTTTGGTTTGCTCGGAGGGTTTACAGGCACTGGTTTATTAGAAAGTGTACCAGATGAATTTGTCGTGCCTTTATTAATAGATCGCGTCGGCGGTGGTGCTGGATTCTTTGCCATAAATTTATTGGTGCTAGTTGATGACTGATATCGAACTTATTTCAAAAGAAGCATTGCGACAAACAGAAATTCACTTGGAGGATTTCAATTCCCTAGCAACTTCAGCAGATCAAAGAGCCATGGCTTTTGGCACAATTTTAACTGCAATGGCGACACTTATTGCGGCTTTTGCTAAAAGTTTGCCAGCGCCGCTGCTGTCTTACGTGAGCGCAGCTGCTTTGATCTGCTGCGCGTTGGTTGCAATCTCATCGTCGTTACCGAGAAGTTTTCACGTACGCGGTCATTATTGGAGCGAATGGAAAGGTCATATTGAAGATAAGGATAAATATATTGACGTTATACAATCACAGGCAGAAGAAAATGATGCTCGAATACGTTGCAATTACAAGCTTCTCGAAAAGTCAGCAAAACGGTATCGCTGGGCTTATACCTTAGCATTGTGGACGTCCTGTTTCTTTGTCGGATCTCAATTAGGCGGCGTACTTTGATCATGGGAACAAAAACGAAATACACATTCTTTGTATTTTTGTTCTTATCGCTGACGTCCTGCGCCACACCGGCACAAAAATGCGCGCTGGATGCCGAGGCTGATCTTCGCAAGACGCGCAACGACATCAAAGAGCTTCAGGCAACCGTTGATCGCGGTTACGGCCTGCGCGAAATCACCCATTACGTGCCGGTTCAATCCACCTGCGAACGGGGAAGCGGCGCCCGCGTCACGCGCTATACCTGCACCCAATACGAATTCCGGACACAGGACGTTCGCGATTCAGTTGATCTGAAAAAGATATCGGCCGAACTCGCATCTCTCAAAGCTAAGCTGCCTGATGTTCAGGCGCAGGCGGAACTGGCCGTCGCGCAATGTGAAGCGACTTACAAGCCGACACCCTAGCGCCGATCCGCAGTCAAAATTTTTCAAATTTCTGGAACCAAAACGCACCCGAAACGGTTGAGCCTGCAGAACACAGGAGAAAACCAATGGGTTATAGTCTTTTTGGATTAATCATTCTGATTGCCGACTTGTATGCAATCTATCAAACACTGACTTCTAGCGCATCGACCGCAGCTAAGGTCGTCTGGACGCTTGTCATTCTGTTCCTGCCGGTGATCGGTCTGATCGCATGGCTTGTCGCAGGCCCGCGCGGCGACACAGTTCGCGTCTAATAAAAGGTAACGGGATGGATAGAGCCATCCATCCCGTCCTCCCTTAGCGGATGACGTGAACCGAGCAACCGGCATGTCGCACAACGCGCGACGCGGTCGAGCCCAGAAACCAATCCGCCAAACCCGGTTTGTGAGACCGGATGACGATCAGATCGCACCCATCTTCCTGCGCTGTATCGTTGATGATCATCGGAGGATGACCAAGCAGCACTTTCAGATCGATGTGGCTGTCTTCGTGCAAAACTTCTTTCATCTGCGCCTCGACCTCGTCCCGCGAGTTGTCAAAGGCAGTCAGCGGCACCTCGGCCATGACGTAGCTTGCCGCCATTTCCACAACAGACAAAACTGTCAGCTTGGCGTCTTCGTCCGCCAAGGCACGTGCCACGGCGACGGATTCCAACAATGTGCCTTCATGATCGGGCGCAATCGGGATCAGGATATTTTTGTACATAGCGCACCTCCTAGGGCGCACTATGGCTATGATTCTGGATCGCCACCTTGATCTAGATCAGGTTCTGTTAGCCACACCAAACCCGCGTGACGACGCCCTTGTCGTCCAGATCGACATTTACCCGATCCGGCCAGTAATCCTTGGTCACCATCGTGCCGGGCGGAATAATCCGAAGCTTGCGGCCCGCTTCGACGCCCAAGCTATCAACGTGTTGACCGATCCAGAACTCATAGTCCGACGCTTTGCATTCTTTCCCCTCGACAGGGCCTATAACAGGCGCGCCCGCGTCCTCGGTCTGGCAAGCCGCCAAAAAGCCGAGAACAAGAAATGAAATGATCAATGGGCGTAGTGGCATCTGAAACTCTTATTCAGCCTGAATGACGGACTAACCAGAGCCTACAAAATTAGCCCCATTTCGAAAGATGAAAATTGGCGATGGCATTTGCAGGCGGGATTTGGCCACTCGACCCCACCAAACAAAAAAAACGCCCCCAAGATGGGGGCGCAGTTGCTCTCGTGCTTGTAGACCGAGATCAGGCGGGGACATCTGCACGGTCACCCAAGGTGACCGAGACGGTTTGTTCCTGACCCCGGCGTAGCAGAGTGATTTCAACTTCCGTGCCAGGTGCCTTGATCGCGATGGCGCGTGTCAGATCACGCGGTGTCTCGACCTCTTCACCGTTCACGGACAGAACGATATCACCCTGTTTGAACCCTGCTTTTTCCGCAGGTGTATCGGCGGTGACGTCAGCCACCATCACGCCTTTGCCCTCATCAAAGCCAAGCGCCATGGCGACCTCTTCGCTGACAGGCTGAATGCGAACGCCCAGCCAGCCGCGCTGGACTGTGCCATCGTCGGACAGATCGGCAATCACATCAGAGGCCAGATCGGACGGGACCGAGAAACCGATACCAACAGAACCGCCTGTCGGGGAAATGATTGCGGTGTTCACGCCGATCACCTCGCCCGCTTCGTTGAACAGCGGACCGCCCGAGTTGCCGCGGTTGATGGCGGCATCTGTCTGGATGAAGTTATCAAACGGACCTGCATTGATATCGCGGCCCAATGCCGACACGATGCCTGTGGTCACGGTGTTGCCCAGTCCGAACGGGTTGCCCATCGCGATAACGTTCTGACCCACCTTCAGCGCGTCAGAGTCGCCAAAGCTGACGTAATCCAGACCTTCTGCCTCGATATCCAGCAGCGCGATATCTGTTGTGTTATCAGCACCTTTGACTTCGGCGATATAGCTGGTGCCGTCCTCGAATGTGACCTTCACCTCATCCGCGCCTTCGATGACATGGGCGTTGGTGACGATCTGGCCATCAGCCGAAATCACAAAGCCGGTGCCTGCCCCGCGCATTTCGCCGCCGTTCGGGCCCTGACCCGGCATATTCGGCATCGGCAGACCAAAGCGGCGCTGGAACTCTTCCCATGGGAAATCCGGTTGTCCGTTCTCAGCCGACACTTTCTGCGCTTTCTTGGTGACCTCAATGGTCACGACAGATGGGCTAAGTTCCGCAACCAGATCGATGTAGTTCACACCGGCCTGCGGCGCTGCGTTTACCGGCGTGGCGCCCTGCCCCACCGTCAGTGCCGCTGCACTGATAGCAAGCGCTGCCACAGCTGTGCTTGAGGCAAGCTTACGGACGACATTGGAATTGGAAGACTGCATGAAACTCTCCTTGCTCAACACATGCGACCGGTTGGCTCCGTCGCGATCACAGCAAAGATCGTGGTCAAAGATTACACGGACATCCGCGCGAAGATTACAAATTCATAATCTTTCGCCTGCTCACAAAGGGTTGAAAACGCGCGCGTCCATCCCAATCCTGTAAGGATCGGAACCGGAACCCGTCTATGAAACTGCTTTTTGTCGAAGATGATCAGACCACTGCGGACTATGTGATGCGCGGCCTTTCCGAGGAAGGCCACAGCGTCGATCACTTCGCGTCCGGCAAAGAAGCGCTGACACAGGCGATGAACACTGCCTATGACGTGCTGATCATCGACCGGATGCTGCCTGATCTGGATGGCTTATCGCTGATCAAATCCCTGCGCAGTGCAAAAATCAGCACCCCCGCGATTTTTCTGACCGCGATGAGCGGGCTTGAAGACCGCATCGACGGGCTGCGCGCGGGCGGTGATGATTATCTGGTGAAACCCTTTGCCTTTGGCGAACTGTCGGCGCGGGTGGCTGCACTGGGGCGCCGCCTACCGATGGCCGCGACTGTGGATACGGTTTTGAAAGCGGGGGATCTTGAGATGGATCTGGTGGCCCGCACGGTTACGCGATCGGGTCAGACCATCGATCTGCTCCCACGGGAATTCAGCCTGCTTGAACACTTGCTGCGCCGCAAGGGGCGCGTGCAGACGCGCACGATGCTTTTGGAAGGCGTCTGGAACATCCACTTTGACCCGCAAACCAATGTTGTTGAAACACATATCAGCCGATTGCGATCCAAGGTGGACAAGCCGTTTAACCGCGATTTGATCTTAACCGTGCGCGGTTCAGGCTATAAGATCGACGGATGAGCATCATTCCCCAAAACTGGCCAAGATTGCTACGGTCTACGCCGCTTAGACTGGCCTTTTTGCTCATCATACTCTTTACAATAATCAATCTCCTTACTGTATCTGGGGCCTACATCACCCTAAAGAACCGCACCGAAGGCGATATTCGCGAAAACATCACCGCGGAACTGTCCGGCTTTGATGTTGCCGCCACTGCGGGTGCCTTACGCACGCTTGTAGACGCCAAAGCGCGGGCCACGGACCCTGCCGCGCGGGTCTATCTGTTTGTGGGTGATGACGGAAGGACGGCCGGCAACGCCCGCGCGATGCGCGAAAACAATCGGGTCATCCTGAAAGAACTCAACGAAGAGCTGCCGCTAAGCGAAGCAGGCTATCTTCAGGAAACGCGCCGCCTGTCCTCTGGCGTTCTGGTGGTAGCCGAAAGCCTTGAACCCGTGGTCGCGTTACGGCGCACCTTTGTCACCATCCTTGCGCTGACATTTCTTCCTTCTGCTCTGACCTCGGTCGCCTTGGGTCTTTGGATTGCTCGGCGGTCAGCCCGTAGGGTCGCACGGATCGAGGCCACCTTGGGCCAGATCGCTGCCGGTGACCTGACGGCACGCTATTCCGAACAAACAAACCGCCGCGATGACCTGTCGCGCATTGGCGAAGGCGTCAACAGGATGGCTGAGAAACAGGAAGCGGCGGTCACAGCCTTGCGTCAGGTTTCGGCGGACATCGCCCATGACCTGCGCACCCCCCTGCAGCGGATCGCCGTTTTATTGTCAGACCTGAGCGGCCAGTTGGAAGACGGAACCGAGCAAGCGAAAATCGCCGACCGCGCAACGGACGAGGCCAACAGGGCTGTATCGGTGTTCCAATCTCTGCTGCAAATCGCCCAGATTGAAGGCGGCGCGCCCACCGCTGATTTCCAAAACATCGATCTGGTGACCATCGTGCGCGAGATGATCGACCTTTACGAACCCTCGGCCGATGATGCAGGCATCGCCTTGGGCCATGCCCTGCCTGTCAGTCCGGTCTTTGTGCACGGGGATCGCACGATGGTCAGCCAAGCGCTTGCAAACATTTTGGAAAATGCCCTTCGGCACGGAAAAAGCGGCAAGGTCATCCACGTGTCTGTAGACGAGTCTGAGGCTGGGGCGCGATTGGTCGTATCGGACAACGGCCCCGGCATTCCCGCCGAAGAGCGCGACAAGGTTCTGCAACGGCTGTACCGGTTGGAACAAAGCAGAACGACGCCAGGTAATGGGTTGGGGCTGTCGCTTGTCGCAGCCATCGCACAGCTGCACGACGCCGACCTAACACTGGCCGACAACAACCCAGGTTTGCGCGTGTCTCTGACGTTTCCGAAGGTTGCTTAGTGCAGGACGTTGCTGCCGTTCTTCAGGATTACCGGCACGATCAACTCTTCTTCATCCACAAGATGCCGATCCAGCATTTTGTTGAACGACAAAAGCTCTTCTCGGAAGACACCGATTTCCGATGTGTCCTGCAAAACCCCGTTCGCAGCATTTGCAAACCCGCTAAGCAAGCCGTCCATGGCATGGTGGTCTTTGTCTAGGATATCAAAGCCACGCTGAAGTGATGGCTCGAGCCCGCTTAATTGCGGGAAATAATGGTGGTCTTCGATGTTGTGATGCCCGTGCAGTTCCTGCACCAATCCACCCCCAAAACGCGCCAGTCGGGGCTTGTACAGCATCAGATCCATTTTGCCGTCCATGGCTTGTTCGGCATCTTCCTGGAGCGCACCCGTCAACTGGCGAAACATCATGTGGCGGCCCAGCCAGAACTCGACCAGACCGGCAAAGTTCTTGTGCTGCGTCCACCCTTCACGAGGATAGGTTTCCAGCAGAACGCGCAGCGCGTCCGGCAAAGCAGTTCGGTGCTCTAGGGCAAGAAGATCATCTGTCATGGGCGCATCCTGTTTCGCGTCTACTTGGCACAGTGTTCTGCGCTGTCAAACCATCCGCCTTGCACAGCGGTTGTGCCTTGGCGCTCAGACGCGAGAATAGGCGTGACCCCACCGTTGCAACAAAGCCTGCTGCAGATTCTTGGCCCGCCCGTTCCAACTCGAGGCGCCGCGGGGGCGTTCGCGTTCCGCCTTGGGAATAATTGCGCGCCTTTCCGTATCGGCACTGAAGATAGCAAAGGCCAGTTCGGTGCCGTCTGGCAGATCACAAAATCCGGCCAAAGAACTGACGAAATTCAGCGTTCCTGTCTTGGCGTTGATATCGATATCTGGCGGATCAAGGCGGCGCAGAACCTCACCTCTTACTTTAATTTCCTTAAGTATCGACTTGATATCCAATGATTTACTCAATTCCATCAACGTCGAAACCATCGCGCCGGCAGAAATTCGGCTTTGATCGCCAAGGCCCGAGTGATCCACAAAGCCAAGGTTCATAACCCCAAGCCCCTGATGCGCCCAATCGTTCATTTGCGCCGCCGATTGCGCCAGAGTTTGCGGCTGGCCACCACGCGCAACCGAGGCCGCCAAGCCAACGATCTCGGCTGTCAGATTGGTCGAATACTTCAGCATATCGCGCAAGATGTCGTTGAGCGGCGCGCTGGAAATGCGGGCGACTTCGACTGTTTCAGGAAGCGCAGAAATCACCTGCGGATGTTTAACCCGAACGCCCTGTGCCCCGAGCATCGTCTGAAACACCTCGCCTGCGTAAAGTTCGGGCTTGCGAACCGGTAACCAGCGCGCCCCTCCTTTGCCCAGAGCGCCCCGTGCGACGGTCCAATCATCGTAGCCCGAGGCGCTGACGTAGGTGTAAACCGGCAAATCCCGCTGGACGACCCGCATCTTGGAAATCGTGACATCAGGGCGGTATTTGTCC
The DNA here is from genome assembly GCF_982780845.1 of Thalassococcus sp. Classification (NCBI taxonomy): domain Bacteria; kingdom Pseudomonadati; phylum Pseudomonadota; class Alphaproteobacteria; order Rhodobacterales; family Roseobacteraceae; genus Thalassococcus; species Thalassococcus sp. Next base: position 192,684 of record NZ_CEYADA010000005.1, on the reverse strand, counting down.
GACCGCCCATCCATGGTCACAGCGTACCCCTGCCCCGATCGCCGCCATTCAAAGTGCACGCGATTGAAGTTCAGGTTCAGGCCAGAAACCGCCGGGTTATAGCCGACGTGATCAGGCTGAGCCGGATCGATCAGCTCCATCCGCGGAAGCGCCCCGCCCCAAACCAGAAACTTGCCCCGCACCTCGCGCAGTCCGGCCTTTTTCGCACGTGCAGCCAGGTCGGCCATCATGTTGGTATCAAGCGTCGGGTCGCCCCCGCCCGCAAGGATCAGATCGCCATCCAACACACCGTTCGCTATCGGCGCTGTCGCCAATAGACGCGTGGAAAAGACATGTTCGGGACCCAGTGAATCCAGCGCATATCCGGCTGTCACCGCCTTAGCCACGCTCGCGGGCGGCAACGCGACTTCGGCGTTCATCGCCTCAAGCACTTCGCCAGTCTGGATATTGACCACCGCAAATCCAACATCACCCCCCAGATTGGCCTGATCGACCAACTGCTGCGCAGAGGGGATAGATTTTCGGAAGAAATCAGGGCCACGATCCTTGGGCCGCAAAGATGTAAGCGGCGCTTCGGCCAGCGCGGGATGCGCCAATGCGGCCAGGGTCGTTCCCAGAAAAAAGCGGCGCGAAATTGCGGTGTTGGGCGTCTTGATCATAAGGCCGAGTTAAGACGTGCCGTAGCGGCAAGATCAAGTGAAATGGCCGTTACTTTTGGGCGTTTTCTGCGCCTTGGTCGCCCGCACGATGCCTCCAGGCCCCCTGCGCACGTATCGCGGTTGAACTTTGGCTCACCATGGGTACGTTCACAAAGCACCATGCAGGCGCATCGCACAAAGGCAAAAGATGCGCTTCTTCCTGCCGTAGACGCGCATGCAGGAATATCCGCGCCGCGGGCGACGTGCGGGCCGATATCCGGTCACCCGGACGGGCCAGAACGCCCACGGGGACTGTTCCCATGATACCCTGCCAGTGATCCCAGCGATGGAACTGCCGAAGGTTATCGGCCCCCATAAGCCAGACAAAATTCACCCCCTGATGCAGAGATTTCAGCGCGGCGATCGTGTCGGCGGTATAGCGTGTGCCCAACCGGCTTTCTGCGTCCGAGATAGTGACACGCGGATCATCCATCACAGCCCGCGCACGGTTCATCCGCTGCTCAAGCGGCGCAGGCCCCCTTGCTTTCAAAGGGTTTCCCGGACTGACCAGCCACACCACCCGATCCAGCCCAAACCGGCGCAACGCCTCGCGGGTGATATGCGCATGACCATCATGAGCCGGATCAAAAGACCCGCCCAACAGCCCGACACGCAGGCCCTTCGTCAAATGCAATCCGGTTTTCACTGTCCCGACAACCCTGTGCACACTTGGGTAAGCCCCTCAAAACACTGGAAGGACACGGATTGCAACGGGAACATCAGATCCATGCGTTGCGACTGTGCCTTTTGTCTGCCCATCTGAGGTGCGACAAACCCCATCAAATCCACAAGTTTCAGGGAAGTTTCATTGCCCTTATTCCGGCAATTCGATACATCCCAGCAAAATTCCAGTTCTGCGAAGGATCACACAATGGCGTCTTACCAATACGTCTATCACATGGACGGCGTGTCCAAGACCTACCCCGGCGGCAAAAAATGCTTCGAGAACATCCGCTTGTCATTCCTGCCTGGCGTGAAGATCGGTGTTGTCGGCGTCAACGGCGCGGGTAAATCGACCCTGCTGAAAATCATGGCCGGCCTCGACAAAGAATTCTCGGGCGAAGCATGGGCGGCCGAAGGCGCGCGTGTTGGCTACCTCCCACAAGAGCCTGAACTGGACCCGAGCCTCGATGTGCGTGGCAACGTGATGCTGGGCGTGGCCGAGAAAAAGGCCAAGCTGGATCGTTTCAACGAACTGGCGATGAACTATTCCGACGAAACCGCCGACGAAATGGCCCAACTGCAGGACGAGATCGACTCGAGCAACCTGTGGGATCTAGACAGCCAGATCGACGTCGCGATGGAGGCCCTGCGCTGCCCGCCGGATGATGCCGATGTATCCACCCTGTCAGGCGGTGAAAAGCGCCGCGTTGCGCTGTGTAAGCTTCTGCTGGAAGCGCCCGACATGCTACTGCTCGACGAACCGACCAACCACCTTGATGCGGAAACCATCGCGTGGCTGCAAAACCACCTGATCGAATACAAGGGTACGATCCTCTGCGTGACGCACGACCGTTACTTCCTTGACGATATCACAGGCTGGATTCTGGAACTCGACCGTGGTCGCGGCATCCCCTACGAGGGCAATTACTCTGCATGGCTGGAACAAAAGGCCAAGCGTCTGGAGCAGGAAGCCCGCGAAGACAAAGCCAAGCAGAAAACGCTGGAACGCGAATTGGAATGGATGCGTCAGGGTGCCAAAGCCCGTCAGGCGAAATCCAAGGCGCGTATCGCGGCCTACGAACAGATGGCGGACCAGTCCGAGCGCGAACGCGTCGGCAAGGCCCAGATCGTTATCCCGAACGGCCCGCGTATGGGCAGCAAGGTGATCGAGGTCGAAAACCTGAAGAAAGCCATGGGCGACAAGCTTCTGATCGAAGATCTTTCCTTCTCGCTGCCCCCCGGTGGCATTGTTGGCGTCATTGGCCCGAACGGTGCGGGTAAATCGACGCTGTTCAAGATGCTGACCGGTCAGGAACAACCTGATGCAGGCTCGGTTTCCTTTGGCGACACGGTCAAGCTGTCCTATGTGGACCAGTCCCGTGACGATCTGGACCCCGACAACAACGTTTGGGAAGCGATCTCGGGCGGTGCCGAACTGATCAAGCTGGGTGATGCTGAAGTGAACTCCCGCGCGTACTGTGGGGCATTCAACTTCAAAGGTGGCGACCAGCAGAAGAAAGTCGGCCTGTTGTCCGGTGGTGAACGCAACCGTGTTCACATGGCGCGCCTGCTGAAAGACGGCGGCAACGTGCTGCTGCTCGACGAACCGACAAACGACTTGGACGTGGAAACACTGCGTGCACTGGAAGACGCACTGGTCGACTTCGCGGGCTGCGCCGTGGTCATCTCGCACGACCGTTTCTTCCTCGACCGGATTTGTACGCACATTCTGGCGTTCGAAGGCGAAGCCCACGTGGAATGGTTCGAAGGTAACTTCGAAGACTACGAAGAAGACAAGAAACGCCGTCTGGGTGCCGACGCACTGGAGCCCAAGCGCGTGAAGTTCAAAAAATTCACACGCTAAGGCGACTTAGAAAAACGCAATGGCGCAATCGGCAGAAACCGGTTGCGCCATTTTCTTTTGGTGGCTCGACATTTAAGGGCCGCCAGCGCAGCCTGCCCGAATGACAGCTGATCGTCCCTTACTTGGCATCGCCCTGATGATGGGCTTTTGCGTGCTGGCGCCTTTGGCCGACGCGCTGGCCAAGGTTGTTGGCGGAACGGTCCCTATCCTCGAGTTGATCCTGATCCGGTTTCTGTTTCAGGCGCTGCTGATGCCGCCTGTGATGGCGACCGGCGGGCTAAAGCCCTTGCCCCGCAAAACCATTTTGCGGATCATTCTGCGCACGGTTCTGCACATCATCGGTATTGGTTGCATGTTTACGGGGCTCAAGTATCTGCCCCTGGCAGATGCCGTGGCCATCGCCTTTGTGATGCCGTTCATCATGCTGCTGTTGGGCAAGGTGTTTCTGGGCGAAGAGGTCGGGCCGCGTCGGCTGATCGCCTGTGCCATCGGGTTTATCGGCACGCTTCTGGTGTTACAGCCCGCTTTTGCCGACACCGGCTGGCCCGCGCTTTTGCCATTGTGCGTCGCGGTGGTGTTTGCGCTGTTCATGCTGGTCACCCGCCAGATCGCGAAAGAGGTCGACGCAGTGCCGCTACAGGCGATCAGCGGGGTAATTGCTGTAATTTTGCTGCTGCCCGTCTGGGTTTATCTGGGCGCGCCTTCGCCTTTCCGGTTTGACGGAACGACTCTCTGGCTGCTTGTTGCCATCGGCGTCTTGGGCACCGGTGGCCACCTGCTTATGACATGGGCCTTGCGTTTCGCGCCCGCCGCCTCGCTTGCCCCCATGCAATATCTGGAAATTCCGATGGCAACGCTGTTCGGCTATCTGATCTTCAGCGACCTGCCCGGCCCCATGGCCAGTCTTGGCATCGCGCTGACCATTGCCGCAGGCGTCTATATTATCTTGCGCGAACGGGCCATGTATCAGGCGCGTCCAGCAGCGCCGATTTAAGAACATCGGCGTATTCGGCGGGCAGAATGATCACCATATCCGGTCCGTCCATCTGTAGTTTAACCGGCCCTGTAGCCTCGTTTGAGGTGCCAACCGTTCCATTCGGCGCAAAATCGATGCCATCAATCGGCCAACGCAGGCCTTCTGATCTCCCTGTCACCGCGCCCATCGGGAACAAAGACACCCGCGTGGTTGGCGGTAGATTAAGCTCCAGATTGGGCGGACATATCGCAACAATATCCGACTGCCCCATAAGCATGATCCGCTGATCAGCCCTGCGGCTCAGAACCGTCAGCACCGCCAACTGATGATCAACCCGCGCGCCCAGAAAGCCCAACGCCAGAATTAGTGGAGCGTTGATATTGCGCAGGCATTTGTCGAAATCGGTGGTGTCCTGTTCGGCAATATGATGCACGCATCCCGCAGGCAGCGCGGCGCGCACCTGGGGCGAAATGGAGTCCATGTCACCGATCACTGCGTCGGGAATGACGCCCATCCCGATCAGCACATCTGCGCCGCTGTCAGCCGCCACTACGGCGCCAACTGTTTCCAAAACTTGGGTAATATCAGCGGGCAGCACATCGCCACCACCGACCAGAAGCACAGGTTTTGAGCTATTTATCAGGCGTTCAATCATGACGACTTAATGGCTTTTTCAGAAAGCGACCACAATAACGACATGAAATGATACGCTCGTTGGCACAGATTCGGTCGTCTTTGGTCCACCTCAACCGCTAAACAGTTTGTTGCGAAAAGACTGAAAGTGAGCAGGAAATGGTCAGTTCGAGCAAAATTTTAACAGTAAGCTATGGCACTTTTTCGTGCACCTTGGAGGGATTCGACGATTCCTTCGAGATGATGAAGGCTATTTCTGAATACTTCCGCGATCTCGCGCAGGAAGACCGCTATTTCGGGGCAGAGCCGCCCACACCGGACGCAGAAATGCTGGCCCGTATTGCAGAACGCGAAGTCGCCCGTCGGGTTGATGCCCGTCTGGAAAACGGCGGTGTCGTTTTGCGCCCGTCTTTGGGCCAAGCCGCAGCCGTAGCAACTGCCGCCGCTGCTGCCACACCCACAGCTGCGCAAGATGATGCACCCAAGGCAACACCAGCCCCCCAAGAATCGCAAAGCACTGAGACTGCGCCCGACGACCTGCCCGTCGATGCCGATCAAGATATAACTGCCATTCAGGAAACTGACGAAGCCAACATTCAGGCCGATGAAACGCAAGAAGCAAACGGTATCGCAGCCATTGCCGAAAGTGTCATCGACACCGAGGAAGAGCTGATCGATGCCTCCGCTTTGGAAGACGTCGTTGCCCCCAAAGCGGAAACCGTACGCCCTGCCCTGACCGATCCATCCAGCGTCGCGGCAAAACTCAGCCGTATTCGTGCGGTTGTTGAAAGCAATGAGCACCGCGAAGAGGACATTGCAGACGACTTTACCGAAGATCAGCATGCAGAAGCCTTTGAAACAGAAGAACATCTGACCTTTGACGATCTGATCGACGAAGATTTCGAAGATGAGCTCGCGCCAGCGGCCGAGATCAAAGAAGACGTCCAAGACGAAGAGTTCGACGCCGATGCCATGGCGCGTATCATGGCAGATCAGGACGATCCCGAAGCAATCGCCGACGCCCCTGAAGCCGAAGTTTTGCTTGATGACGACGAAGATGATGACGGCACGCTTGCCGATACTCTGGCCAGCGTTCTTGCGGATCAGGACAGCCTGGATGACGACGACCAGATCGACGCGCCTGATGATCTGGCCGCGGAAGAAGCCGAACTCGACGGTGAGTTTGAGGATGAGGCGCCGAAAAAGCAGCTTATCCGCTCACGTGCACGGGTCGTTCGCGTAAAACGCGCCGCCTTTGATGCGGCTGTTGCGGCCGGTGTGGTCGAAGCTGCTGATGATGCGGAAAACGACGACGCACAGGAAGTGGCGCAAAGCGTGACACCTGACATCGAAAGCTCGCTCAGCGATGAAGACGAAGAGGCTCTGACACGCGAACTTGCGAATTTGGAAGACGAATTCGTGGCCGACGACGACGAGGAAGATGACTTCGACGCAGCACTTGCCAGCGCCTTCGAAGACGACGACGACCTTGAGGACGAAGACGAGCCTCTGGAACTGTCGCAAGACGAAGACGAATTCGACGACGAAGATGAAGTCGCCGAAGACAAAAGCGTCGATGCCTTCTTTGATGACCAGGACGAAGATGACGACGAAGAAGTCAGCATGTTCGCCGAGGAAGACGACGAAGATGAAGACGATGAATTCAGCCGCGAGTTGGAAGATGTCTTCTCGGACGAGAATTTTGAAGACGACCTTGCGGATCTTGAACCATCGATGGTGGCAGAGCCCGAGATCGAGGTTGACCTGTCAGAGGCCGTCTCCGAGGTACGCCGCGCCGTCAAGATGTCCAGCCCGGGCCGTGCCCTGCTGACAGAAGGCAAGGTCGGCGAAGACGGATCATCGGTGTCGCGCATTCTGGATGAAACCAACCAGCAACTGGACGAACCGGAAGGCAACCGCCGCCGGAACGCCATCGCGCATCTGCGCGCTGCCGTCGCCGCAACCCGCGCCGACCGCATTCTGGGCGGCAAATCCAAAGCCAAAGAAGAAGCGGACCCTTACCGCGAGGATCTGGCCACCGTTGTGCGCCCGCGTCGCCCGCAAGCGACCGCGCAAACACCGCGCCCGTCACGTCCGGATCAGAACAAACCGGCCCCGCTGAAACTGGTGGCTGAACAGCGCATCGACCGACCGGAAGATGCGGCACCGATCCGCCCGCGCCGTGTTTCCCGCAAAGTCGAGGATGTGGCCCAGCCTGCTTCGAATGATGAAGGCTTTGCAGAATATGCGGAACGTGTTGGCGCGACCGATCTTGCAGAAATGCTTGAGGCAGCCGCAGCTTACATGTCCTTTGTTGAGGGTCAGGATGCCTTCTCGCGCCCGCAGCTTATGGCCAAAATGCGCGAAGCGGATGCGACAGACTACAGTCGCGAAGACCGCCTGAGAAGCTTTGGCACCCTTCTGCGTGAGGGAAAAATTGCAAAGCTGGAAGGTGGTAAGTTCGCAGTGTCCGACAACATCGGCTTTCAGCCCAAAGCACGGGCTGCCGGCTGATCACACAGTTTGATTTGCAAAAAAGCGGGCATTGCCCGCTTTTTTTATGCGTCAACCAAGGCGCGTGCCAATGAGTTTTGCTGATTGATCACCTGCGCCAACGGAATGGTTGTGATCTGTCGGTCCCGAACGATCTGGCGACCTTCCACAAACAAATCGCGCACCTGCATTGGGCCTGCCAACAGCAGCGCCGCGGGGTCCCAACTACCTGCGCTTTCGATGCCTGACACGTCCCAAATCGCAATATCGGCCCGTTTCCCAACAGCGACCTGCCCGCAATCGGTGCGCCCCAAAACCTCGGCCCCGCCACGTGTCGCAATGTAAAGCGCCTCACGCGCGCTCATAGCGTCAGCTCCGTTGGCCACGCGTTGCAACAGCATGGTCTGGCGCGCCTCGGCCATCAGGTTGCCCGCATCGTTTGATGCCGACCCGTCTACCCCCAGCCCCACAGGCACCCCGGCATCCCGCATCGCCCGCACCGGAGCGATCCCCGAGCCAAGACGGCAATTCGAACAAGGGCAATGTGCCACGCCGGTGCGGCTGTCTGCGAACAGGCGGATTTCACGGCCATCGAGCTTGACACAATGAGCATGCCAAACGTCCGATCCTGTCCAACCCAAATCCTCGGCGTACTGGCCGGGACGGCAGCCGAAAGTTTCCAGACTATAGGCAATATCTTCTTCGTTTTCAGCAAGATGGGTGTGCATCATCACCCCCTTGTCGCGCGCAAGAATGGCGGCATCCCGCATCAATTCGCGGCTGACGGAGAACGGCGAACACGGCGCAACACCGACCCGGACCATCGCGCCTTCGCTTGGGTCATGAAACGCGTCAATCACGCGGATGCAATCGTTCAGAATGGCGTCTTCGTTCTCGACCAGACTGTCCGGCGGCAGACCGCCGCTGCTTTCTCCGATCGACATCGCGCCGCGCGTCGCATGAAACCGCAGCCCAATCTCGCGTGCGGCGTCAATGGTGTCATCAAGGCGTGCGCCATTGGGATAGAGGTAGAGATGATCAGACGTCAGTGTGCAGCCACTCAGCGCCAGTTCTGCCAGGCCGATCAACGCAGACACACGCATTTCTTCGGGTCCGAAGCGGGACCAGATTGGATAGAGCGTTTTCAGCCAACCGAAAAGCAGCGCATCCTGCCCGCCCGGTACGGCACGGGTCAGGGTTTGGTACAGATGGTGATGCGTGTTGACCAAACCCGGTGTGACGACGCAGTTTTTCGCGTCAACGACTTCGCCTGATGTCGACAGGCCGACACCGATATCCGCGATAACACCGTCGCGCAGCAATAGATCGTGGCCGGTCAACTCTGATCCGGCGTCGTTCATGGTCAGAATAGTGTGGGCATTCCGGATCAGAAATTCGGTCATATCACTACCCTAGGTCTTTTTATCGCTTTTGGATTGCGGCAAGCGCCTGTGCGTGGATATCGGCGTTGGCGGCAGCAATAACCTGCCCGCCATTGTGCGCCGGATTTCCGTTCCAATCCGTGACGATCCCGCCTGCGGCCTCGATCACCGCCATGGGTGCCTGAATGTCGTATGCATTCAGGCCGGCCTCAATCACCAGATCGATCTGCCCCGCAGCAATCAGAGCGTATGCATAGCAGTCCATCCCGTAGCGCGTCAGCTTGCATTTTTCGGCAACCCTTTGAAAGGCCGCCATTTCATCGGGCGTGCCGACTTCGGGGAATGTCGTCATGATCAGGGCGTCGGACAAATCGCGGGTGGCGCGCGTGCCTAAGGACCGGTCGCCCATCGGACCGGAGTAGGTAGACAGACCAAAGCCGCCGCAGAACCGTTCCCCGATATAAGGCTGATCCACGATGCCGAACTTTGGGCCAGCCTCATCGGACACAGCAATCAGCACGCCCCACGTCGGTGCACCGGCCATGAACGCGCGCGTGCCATCGATCGGATCAAGCACCCACGTCCAGCCGCTGGTCCCCTCTGCATGGCCATATTCTTCGCCCAGAATACCGTCATCAGGGCGACGTTCGGCCAGTATCGCCCGCATCGCACGCTCGGCCGCTTTGTCTGCCTCGGTGACCGGATCAAATCCGCCGTCCAACTTATTTTCGATAGAAAGGTCAGCGCCACGGAACACAGGCAAGATCGCAGCACGTGCAGCATCAGCCAACGCATGTGCCGTTTCGATCAATTGCTGTGTTTCAGGAGTTTGGGCCTGCGTCATCATGCATCTCCGTATCGCTCAGGCCTTGGCTATCGGAGAATGTCCGGCGGGACAATCGCGCCCCGCCGGAAAAGCTGAATTATGCAACGTCGGACAGAACACGCGCCAGTTCGAACAAACGACGGCGCTGGTTTTCCGGAATTGCATAATACGAACGCACAAGATCCAGCGCTTCTTTATCGCCCATCAGATCAGACGGAACGCTGGCTGCGCTGGTGTTTTCAGACGCTTCCGAGTCGATCCCTTCGAAGAAGAAGCTGACCGGAACCTCAAGTGCATCAGAGATGTCCCATAGTCGCGATGCGCTGACGCGGTTTGCGCCTGTTTCGTATTTCTGGATTTGCTGGAACTTGATCCCAACTTTTTCGGCGAGCTGCTGCTGGGTCATGCCAACCAGCCACCGCCGGTGTCGGATACGTTTTCCGACATGCACGTCTACAGGATGTGTCATCCAATTACCCCTTGGGTTTGAAACCATTTCAAAAGTGAAAAAGGACCAAGCCTTGCGGCGTGGCACCCGATCCACCGACTCAAACGCCAGCACCCCCTTAGCGTCAGACCTTTCTACTACATTCCCGCTATACGGGGCAAGCAAATCTATTACTAAAAGTGGAATGGATTAATTTCACTCAATTTTAAGGCGATAGGAATTTAGCGCCTGGTAAAACGGACCAGACGTCGCAGTTGACCTTGCACTCACAAATCCGCATCAAACATCAACGACGGAGGAACAGCAGAATGCGCGCTTTTACAGTCACATCTCACGAAACTAGCCCGGAACTGGTCGAAACCGACCGTCCAGAGCCCGGTAAGAATCAAATTCTGGTGAAGATTGAAGCCTGTGGCCTCAATTTCGCTGACCTCCTAATGATCAAAGGGACCTACCAAGAAACGCCACAACTTCCCTTTGTGTTAGGGATGGAAGTTGCCGGAACGGTCGAAAAACTGGGTGCAGGCGTTGAAAATTTCGTGATCGGCGACCGGATTGCGGTATTCGGCGGCCAAGGCGGCCTTGCAGAATACGGCGTTTATGATGCCTCGCGCGCAGTTAAATTGCCGGACCAGATGGATTTCGTGAATGCCGCCGCTTTTCAGGTCGCCTATGGCACCAGCCACCTAGCACTGGATCATCGCGCGCATCTGAAGCCCGGTGAAACGCTGTTGGTTTTGGGCGCTGCGGGTGGCGTGGGCCTTACCGCGGTTGAGATCGGTAAAGTCATGGGCGCAACAGTTGTCGCTTGTGCCCGTGGCGAAGAAAAGCTGGCTGCGGCCAAGGCCATGGGGGCCGATCACCTGATCGATGCCTCGAGCCAAGACATTCGCGCCGAAATGAAGGCGCTCGGCGGTGCGGATGTCGTGTATGACCCCGTCGGGGGCGATCAATTCATCGCCGCGTTCCGCGCCTGCAACCCCGAGGCCCGCGTACTGCCAATCGGATTCGCATCAGGCGACGTCCCGCAAATCAAAGCCAACCACCTGTTGGTCAAGAACATCACGGTTATGGGCCTGTATTGGGGCGGCTATCTGGCGTTTAACCCAAAGGCCCTGACAGACAGTCTGGCCACGTTGATGGACTGGTTCTGCGAAGGCAAAATCAAGCCGCACGTCAGCCATGTCCTACCGCTGGAACAAGCTGCCGAAGGTCTGGACCTGTTGGCCAAGCGCAAATCCACCGGCAAGGTCGTCATCACGATGTGACGGCTCAGGCGGCCGCAAAAGCCGCCCGCAAAATATCTGCCATCCCCGCAATGGGGGCCGAAGCCGATTTTTGAACATACATTACGATCCCGGTGCGTCCGGGATCAGGCAGGCTATCGCCGTGATCAATCGCTTCGGTCTGCGCAGGCAGATTGCCTTCCATGGTTACGTGAATGGCCAAGTCGGCACTAACAGCGGCCTCGACCGCGTTGTCGTTTTCTGAATCCACGGCATATTCCCAAGGGATGCCGCTTTTCCCGAGCTCTTCGACGGTGCCCGGACGGAAGATGCAGTTTGAACAGAAAGCAACACGCAAAGGCCGCTCGCGCCATGTGCTGCCATTAATCGCCCCGATCCATACCAGTTTTTTTAGGGCAAGGATTTCGCCCCCTGCGTCTGGCTGCAGTTCGGTCGTCAGGATCAGGTCGCACTCCCCTTGAGCGAACTGTTTTTTCAGCGTCAGCGAGGGCAGGGAAATCAACTGCACTTTCATTCGCGGAAAATCTGCCGAGAACTTCTTAAGCACCTGAGGAATGGTCGGATAGATCACGTCATGGGGCACGCCCAGACGCAGCTCGCCCTCATAGTCCTCTGCCGTCAGCTTGCCCCATGCCTCATCGTTCAGGGCCACCAGCTTGCGGCTGTAGTGCAGCAACTGCTCACCGGACGAGGTCAGGCGAAGCCCCCGCCCCGACCGTTCCAGCAAGGACACGCCCAGCGTTTCTTCCAAACGCTTCAACTGCATTGAGACGGCTGATTGCGTCAAATTCAGAATGCCAGCCGCACGGGTCACACCGCCTGCATCAGCGACGGTCATGAAGGACCGTAGCACGCCAAGATCAAGATTTCTCATTCATCACAGTCCGTGATCATTAAAATCAAAAACATTCGTTTTACTAATACGGAACGCAAGGCGATATATCAACACAGGAAATATTTGAACGCCAATACATCACAAGAAGGAAGGCAATCATGCAAGATATTCGCACACGCATTCTCCCCCTGCCCCGCAGTGGCCAGTTTTTCAGCCAAATCGTTGCAATGATCCGTCTTGCCCGCCAACGCCGCGCCTTGGCGGCGCTCGATGACCACCAACTACGGGACATCGGACTGACACCTGAAGACGCCCGGCAGGAAGCCGAACGGCAGTTTTGGGACGTCCCGAACCACTGGCGCGGATAATATTTAAAAATCTCGGTGCTTGGCCCCTTTAAATCCTTGAAAAAAGGGGCCCGCATTCCGATATTGGAGTAGAAATCCGGCGGTCGCCGGGCTTGTCCAATTCGGAGAAAGACATGGCAGAATTTGATAATGTCCGTGCAGGCGTCGCAACAGGCGCTCGCACAGCCCATATCGACGAGGGCCTTCGCGCCCACATGAACAAAGTTTACGGCACAATGTCCGTAGGCATGCTGATCACATTTGCTGCGGCATGGGCCCTGTCCGGTCTGGCCGTCACAAGCGATCCGTCTCAGGCATCTGCACAGATCGGCGCGGATCAGTACCTGACAGGTCTTGGCTATGCGCTGTACGCGTCCCCGCTGAAGTGGGTCATCATGTTCGCACCGCTGCTGTTCGTCTTCGGCTTCTCGGCCGGCATTAACCGCATGTCCGCTGCGACAGCGCAGGTCGTTTTCTACGCCTTCGCCGCTGTGATGGGTATCTCCATCAGCTCGATCTTCATCGTCTTCACTGGCGTTTCGATTGCGCAGACGTTCCTTGTGACAGCAATCGCCTTTGCGGGCCTGTCGCTCTATGGCTACACCACCAAGAAGGATCTGTCCGGCTTCGGTACATTCCTTCTGATGGGTCTGATTGGTCTGATCGTCGCGTCGATCGTGAACCTCTTCCTTGGTTCCGGCGTTCTGTCGCTGGTGATCTCGGTGATCGGTGTTCTGATCTTCGCGGGCCTGACAGCCTACGACACACAGAAGATCAAAACAGATTACATCGAACATGCCCGCTATGGCGACAGCGAGTGGCTGGGCAAGTCGGCGATCATGGGCGCGCTGAGCCTGTACCTCGACTTCATCAACATGTTCATGTTCCTGCTGCAGTTCCTGGGCAACCGCGAATAACCACAGCCAGAGCAACAAAATAGAAAGGCCGGTCCTCGCGACCGGCCTTTTCTTTTGCCTACACCGCAAGTGCGATTAAAGAAGGCATTCCATCACAATCACCGGGAAACCGATGCCACCGCTCAATTGCACCTCGCCTTCCCCTAAAGACGTAAAGCCATTTGCGGAATAGAACGCTTCGGCATTCAATGTACTGAAGCATTGAAGCTTCATCATCCCCGATCCTTTGGCGTGTAACTTGATATGCGTGATAAGCGCCCGACCGATTCCCTGTCGCAGACGTCGATGATCCGTCGCCACATGACGCACATGCCCCACACCGCGCATCCCTTGTCCGCCTTTAGGCGGCTCCATACTCCAGCCACCTGCAGCAATAACATCTTTGTTTTCGTCCTCGACCACAAAGAAAAGGCCCGACGCCAGAAGCTCGGGCTGCGCGCGGGAAATGACCGGAAGTGCAGAAATATATGTGGCCGGAGAATAGTGCCCTTGCAACAAAACCGGATAGGACCGGCCGAACAACCTATCAACTGCTTCAAAATCTGATGGATCCGCTTGGCGAATTATCAGGTTGGTCTTATTGGCCATTTGGGCACCTCCCTGACGGGAATTAGCCCTGTTGCCCTAAACGCCAAGAATTAATGTGAACGAACGCAAAAAGCGCCGGTCTGATAACCAGACCGGCGCCAAAATTCCGAAAGGATTCGCAAGATTACTTAATCTTGCCTTCCTTGTATTCGACGTGCTTGCGCGCGACGGGGTCGTACTTACGAACAACCATCTTTTCTGTCATCGTACGCGCGTTTTTCTTGGTCACATAGAAGTGGCCTGTGCCTGCGGACGAATTCAGGCGGATTTTAATCGTTGTCGGCTTCGCCATTTTAGTTCTCCTGCGACAGGCACGGGCGGCCCGTAGAATGCTTTGAAGCCCGCCTTTTACCGATGGTAGCGCCCGAGTCAACCACCCCAGCGGTTTAATATGCGCGGAGAGCCTATAAGCCGGATTTTGTTCCCCACAAACCATGGTCTGTGGTTCGACGACCATTCCTCTAGACCGTCCGTTGCCGAACGGTTCAAGCTGCCAACCCGGACCCCTCGGGCTGAAGCGGCCCTACGGCGATATCTGAAGTTGCCCCCAGATCATGCCCCGCGCGGGGTCCCTATTTGGCATTGCTCCCGGTGGGGCTTGCCATGCGGGAACTGTTACCAGCCCCCCGGTGGGCTCTTACCCCACCGTTTCACCCTTACCGCGTGAACGCGGCGGTCTGTTTTCTGTGGCGCTATCCGTCAGGTTGCCCTGCCCGGGCGTTACCCGGCACCGTTGCTTCAGGGAGTCCGGACTTTCCTCGGACCATGAGGCCCGCGGCCATCCAGCCCTCCACGCGACGACGCGCATACGCATCGCTGTGGCAGCGGTCAATGGGAATAGCAGAGTGCTTTGGCAATTAGCGCAGAACGAACGGACGGCGCAGCCAATCCAAAAGCGCATCCGTCACCGCTTCGGGGGCCTCAAGACTGGGCACATGGCCCGCGTCCTTGATCACCGCCAATTGGGCATCCGGCATCAGATCAGCCAGAAAGGCCTGTCGTTTTTCGGTGCATATCTGATCGGCTTCGCCACACATCACCAATGTCGGCGCCTTACAGCGGCGCAGTGTGCCCTGCTGGTCGCGACGACGCTGCAGCGCGCGGAACTGGCGGATATAGGCCTCGACCCCAAGATCAGCGGCCATCAGTTGCAACTCATGCGCCACCGCGGCACGGGACGCTGTGGGCGCCAGACATGTCATCGGGACTTCTTCGCGGATCACATCGGCCAAACGCCCTGCCCGCGCCGCGATAAGGCGTGGTTCTCTTTCCGCCGCGCTCTGCGGTGTTTCCGCCAAGGGCGAGCTTGAGATCAACGCAAGGCGCGCCACGCGATCCGGCGCGCGGCGCAGGATCTCCATCGCGACGACGCCGCCAAATCCGTGACCGACCAACGCAATTTTGCTGGGAAGCGCCGTCAAAAGGCCCGATGCAATTTCTTCGATCCGTTCGCCCATTGCAGTCGGCAGAACCATAACAGGACGGAAACGGGACAGCGTGGCAATCTGATGCTGGAACAGGCGGGCGTCGCACATAAGGCCCGGCAACATAACGATTGTTTCGCTCATAAACCCCATACCGCGCTAGCGGCCCCTTGGTGCACTCGTGCCTGCGTTTCTTTGCGAACGCGTACTGGCCGATTTGTAGCACATCGCTGGCGCTTTGAAAGACTGCGCCACGCTGCTGACCCAAATTTTGCCGACCAATGCCCTTGCGATAGGCGGACGGGCGTGCCACCTGACGACCATGCAAATCGACACGCTGATCCTTGGGGCCGGAGCCGCCGGCATGATGTGCGCCATCCAGACGGGTGAGCGGACGCTGGTGATTGATCACGCCAAGGCCGCGGGCGAGAAAATCCGTATTTCTGGTGGCGGTCGCTGTAACTTTACGAACCTTGATATCCAGCCGGAAAACTATCTGGGTCAGAACCCGCATTTCCACAAATCCGCGCTAAGCCGCTACACCCAGTGGGATTTCATCGAACTGGTCGGACAGCACGGCATTGCATGGCATGAAAAGACGCTGGGCCAGCTGTTTTGCGACAACAGCGCCAAAGACATCATCGCGATGCTGTTGGATGAGATGGCCAAGGCCGGTGCGTCTTTGTGGCTGCAAACCTCATTGGCGGACCTGAGCCACGCGGATGGCATGTTTACGGCTGTTCTGGAAAGTGGCGGCAAGCGTAAGACGATCAAGGCGCGCAATCTGGTGGTCGCGACCGGTGGCAAATCCATCCCCAAGATGGGTGCGACAGGACTGGCCTATGATATCGCGCGCCAGTTTGGTCAGACGGTCACAGAAACGCGCCCCGCCCTTGTGCCCTTCACCTTCCCCGAAGGCCGCTTCAAGGCGCTCGCAGGCGTGGCTCAGCCCTGCCGCATGCATGCCCAAGGCCCCAGCTTTGACGAGGCGCTGCTGTTCACGCATCGCGGCCTTTCAGGCCCAGCTGCGCTGCAATGCTCAAGCTACTGGACAGAGGGCAAGCCGATCCACATCAACCTGCTGCCCACCGCCGCGCTGGCGCAGCACCTGAAAACCGTGCGCACGCAGATTGGCAAACGGAACCTGACCACTGAACTGACGAACTTCGTGCCGCAGCGGTTGGTCGATTTCCTGAAAGGGGAAATGGATCTGTCCGGCAATCTGGGCGACCTGTCAGACGCGCGCATTGATGCGCTGGAGCAGGCCTTCACCGCATGGGAGCTGTTTCCCGGTGGCACCGAAGGGTACCGCACCGCTGAAGTCACGCTGGGCGGCGTCAGCACGGATGGGCTGTCGTCCAAAACGATGGCCGCCAAAGACCTGCCCAACCTCTACTTCATCGGAGAGGCCGTTGACGTCACGGGCTGGCTGGGCGGCTATAATTTCCAGTGGGCGTGGTCATCCGGCTGGGCCGCCGGTCAGGACATTCGGGCGAAAGCCTAACCCTGCCCCAACTCGGCCAGAACGCAGGCCGCGAAATCTTCGCCGCGTTTTTCGAAGTTGTCGTACTGATCGAAACTTGCCGCAGCAGGTGCCAGAAGAACCACATCACCGCTTTGCGCATCAGCCTTGGCCTTGGCGACAGCGGTTTTCATATCGGTGCAAATCTCGGCCTCGACCCCATCGATCATCAGTGCGAACTGGGCAGCTTCGCGGCCAATCACATAGGCTTTGGTCACATAGGGTAGACCTGCCTTCAGATCGTCCAGACCACCCTCTTTCATCAGGCCACCACAAATCCAGCGGATTTTGGTAAAGGCCTGCAACGCCTTACACGCACTGTCGACGTTCGTGGCCTTCGAGTCGTTCACATAGCGCACGCCATCCGCCTCGGCGATCACCTGCGACCGGTGCGGAAGGCCCGCAAAGGTTTTGAAAGCAGCTTCGATCTGGCGGGGCCCAAGACCCAGCGCACGCGCCGCGGCATAGGCCGCACAGGCGTTCTGATGGTTATGCGCACCCGGAAGCCCAGCAATGTCGCGCAGATCAATCGAAGCAACCTGACGTCCCTTGCGCCATTCCGCCAAGAACCCCTTGCGCACGAACACATGCCAACCGGGGCCGGTCAGCTTTTGACCCGACGAAATACGGATCACCCGATCATCTTCGGCAGAGACCGACAGTTGGTTCGCCAGATAACGGCCTTCTTTTTCATCAACGCCAATCACAGCACGATCCGGCCCGCCTTCGGCAAACAACCGGCGCTTGGCTGCAAAGTAACCGCCAAACCCGCCGTGCCGATCCAGATGGTCCGGCGACATGTTCGTCAGAATCGCGACGTCAGGCGTCAGCGAGCGCGCCAGATCGGTTTGATAGCTGGACAGTTCCAGCACCACGACACCGCCATCTTCGGGCGGATCAATGTCCAGAACCCCGCGCCCAATATTGCCAGCCAGTTGCGACGAACGGCCCGCCTCGGACAGCACGTGATGAAGCAACGCGCTGGTGGTGGATTTTCCGTTAGACCCCGTGATGGCCACAACGCGCGGCACGGTGTCGTAGCTGTTCCAGTCTCCTTGCCCGAGCGAGGCAAAGAAAAGACCGATGTCATTGTCCACAGGCACGCCTGCGTCCCAAGCCAAGGCGATCACGGCGTTGGGGTTCGGGTAAAGGTGAGGGATACCGGGGCTGACGATCAGGCTGGCCACATCTTCAAACGCCCCGTCGCGGGACAGATCGCGCACTTCGAACCCTTCGGCCTCGGCCTTTTCTCGGGCGGCGGCATTGTCATCCCAGACGACCGGAATAGCCCCGCCTTCGCGCAGCGCGCGCGCAGCGGACAGACCGCTACGCCCCAGACCCAGAACAGCCACCTGACGACCTTCATAGCCCCGAACCGGTATCATCGCCCAACTCCTTCGGACAAATATGGGATTAGCGAACTTTCAGCGTCGCCAGACCGATCAGCGCCAAGATCAGCGAGATGATCCAGAAACGGATCACGATCTGCGGCTCGGCCCAACCCTTTTTCTCGTAATGGTGATGGATCGGCGCCATCAGGAAGACGCGCTTGCCTGTACGCTTGAAGTAAAGGACCTGAATGATCACGGACAGCGCCTCGACCACAAACAGGCCGCCAACGATCGCCAGAACAATCTCGTGCTTGGTCGAAACCGCAATCGCACCGAGCGCGCCGCCCAGTGCTAGCGAGCCTGTATCGCCCATGAACACAGCCGCAGGCGGGGCGTTGTACCAAAGAAAGCCCAAGCCGCCGCCAAAGATACCGGCGGTAAAGACAAGGATTTCGCCCGTTCCAGGCACATAGTGCACGTCCAGATATTCGGTCACGTCCACGCGGCCCACGGCATAGGCAATGATGCCCAGCGTCCCTGCCGCAATCATCACCGGCATAATCGCCAGACCATCCAGACCATCGGTCAGGTTCACCGCGTTCGCAGAGCCCACGATGACGATCACCGCGAAGGGAACAAAGAAGTACCCGAGGTTCAGTAGAGTGTCTTTAAAGATCGGGAAGGCCAGTTGGTTGGCCAGAGCATCGGGGTGATATTGCGTCGCCCAAAAGCCTGCGACAGCGGCGATCAGGAAGCCCAGAAGCAAACGCACCTTGCCGGAAACGCCCGCCGTGTTCTGCTTTTTCACCTTGGCATAGTCGTCGGCAAAACCGATGGCGGCATAGCTGAGCGTGACGAAAAGAACCAACCAGACAAAGGGGTTATTCAATCGCGCCCACAGCAAGGTCGAGGTGATAACCGCGCCGATAATCAGCAAACCACCCATGGTGGGCGTGCCTGCTTTTACAAAATGGCTTTCGGGGCCATCGCTCCGGATCGGCTGGCCTTTGCCCTGCTTGCGGCGCAACACGTTGATCAGAGGCGGGCCGAACAGAAAACCGAACAACAAAGCGGTCAGAAACGCACCACCGGCCCGGAACGTGATATAGCGGAACAGGTTGAACACCCCTCCCCCGTCCGAAAGCTCGGTCAGCCAGTACAGCATGGTGTTTCCCCTTATCTCTGCTCGGTCTTTTGGGTCCAAACGGGACCGGTAATCGTCTTATAACTCAGATTGCGCGGGGCCTTGACGCATTTTTCGTATCGCGTCAACCAGACGCCCCAACCGCATGGACAGCGACGCTTTGACAAGCACAACATCGCCTGCATCAAGGTCTTTGCTAAGACGCGTCTGCATCGCTTCGACGTCTTCGGCCCAATGCCCGCGTTTTTCCGCAGGCAATGCCTTCCACAACTCGCGCATCAGCGGGCCAACGCAATGGACCAGGTCGATTTTCGTCATCGACGGGTGCTGCGCCAGCGCGGCGTGAAGATCCTTTTCGCCTTTGCCCAATTCGCGCATGTCCCCCAGATAGGCGATACGGCGGCCACGGGCGACGCGCCCCAAACCATCGGTCACATCAGATGCCGCCAGCACCTCGAGCGCGGCACCAACGGACGCGGGATTGGCGTTGTAGGAATCGTCGATCAGCTCGATCGACATTTCAGGATAGACGGCGTCCAGCGGAATAACCTCGCGTTGGCCACGGCCCGCGCCGGGCAACCATTGGCCCAAATCCGCATAGCTTTTGGCCCGATCCAGCCCAAGGGTTTGCGCAACTGCAAGAACGGCCAAGCCGTTGATCGCGAAATGACGTCCCTGTGCCTGCACCTTATACAGCAGCGGCGTGCGCCATCCGCGGCCTTGGGCCACCGTCGTGGTGTCCTTGATGCGAATGTCCGTGGCGCGGTGATGGTTATCCGCGCCTTCGCCAAACGTCACGACGCGTTCGGCATATTTCTCGGCCGTTTCGATCAGGATCGGCGTCGTCGGCAGATCGCCGTTCAGGATCGCGGTGCCGCCTGCCTCTAGCCCCTCAAAGATCGACGCCTTTTCGCGGGCAATGCCTTCGATGCTTTCGAATGCCGCCAGATGCGCAGGCGCGACGATGGTCACAACGGCGATATGCGGGCGGGCCATTTTGGCCAAGGGCGCGATTTCACCGGGGTGGTTCATGCCGATCTCGATCACTGCGAAATCGGTGTCGGCTGGCATGCGGGCCAGTGTCAGGGGCACACCCCAATGGTTGTTGTAGCTGGCCTCGGCGGCGTGGGTCTTGCCCTGCCCTGACAGAACAGTGCGCAACATTTCCTTGGTCGAAGTTTTGCCGACAGACCCAGTGATTGCCACGACCTTGGCCTTGGTCCGCGCGCGGGCGGCACGGCCCAGATCCTCAAGACCCGTCAGAACATCATCCACCAGCAAAAGCGGTGCATCGTCGGCGACGCCTTCGGGAATGCGGCTGACCAGTGCTGCGCCAGCGCCGTTTTCCAAGGCTTGCGCAACAAAATCATGCCCGTCACGTGCGGCCTTCAAGGCCACAAACAGATCGCCCTTTTGAATGGTACGCGTATCGATGGAAACGCCATTGACGGTCCAGTCGCCGATGGCTTTGCCTTTGGTTGCCGCTGCGGCCTCGGATGCGGTCCAGAGTGTCATGCAAGCTTCCCGTCAAGTGCTGCTACGGCCACGCTGGCCTGTTCGGCGTCATCAAACGGATAGACCGTGTCGCCAATGGTTTGTCCGGTCTCATGCCCCTTGCCGCAGATCAGCAGAACATCACCGGCCTCAAGTGCATCAATCCCGCGCAAGATCGCCTCGGCCCGGTCACCGATTTCCAGCGCGTCCGGTGCGCCTTCCATCACGGCGGCGCGGATCGTTGCGGGGTCTTCGCTACGGGGGTTGTCGTCGGTGACGATGACCAGATCGGCATGTTCTGCTGCCGCAGCGCCCATCAGCGGGCGTTTCCCCGGATCACGATCCCCACCAGCGCCAATGATTGCTACCAAACGCCCCATCACATGCGGACGCAGAGCCGTAATTGCTGTTTCGACGGCGTCAGGGGTGTGGGCATAGTCCACAAACACAGACGCCCCGTTGTCGCGCGTCGCGGCCAGTTGCATCCGACCACGGACCGTTTCCAGACGCGGCAGAACGTTGAACACCTCATCCGCGTCGGCACCGCAGGCAATGACTAGACCAGCGGCAAGCAATACGTTTTCGCCTTGGAACCCACCGATCAGGTTCAGGTGCATCTGGCGCACCGTCCCGTCCATCCGCACGCGAATGTCCTGACCGGTCGAGTTAAAGCGCTGACCCATCAGACAAATATCGGCACCTTCGGCACGACCAACGGTATAAAGCGCCTGCCCGCGTGCCTGCGCAATCGCCGCCATATCCACCCCACGGGGATCGTCGATATTGATCACCGCAGCAGCGTCTTCGGGCAGAACGCGTGCGAACAACCCTGCCTTGGCGGCAAAGTAGTCCTCGAACGTGGCGTGGTAATCCAGATGGTCCTGCGTAAAATTCGTAAAGCCCGCCGCCTTCAGCGTCACGCCATCCAGCCTGCGCTGTTCCAGACCGTGGCTCGAGGCCTCCATCGCGGCGTGGGTGATCCCCGCCTGCGCGGCACTGGCCAGAGCGCGATGCAGGGTGATCGGTTCGGGTGTTGTGTGATGCAACGGCGCATGCCAGTCGCCCTCAACCCCTGTTGTGCCCAGATTGATCGCCTGAAGCCCCAGTTCCTGCCAGATGCGGCGCGCAAAGCTGGCGACACTGGTTTTGCCGTTCGTGCCGGTGACCGCAATCATGTTCGCAGGCTGGGCGCCAAACCAAAGCGCCGCCGTAAAGGCCAACGTCTGACGCGGATCAGAGACGACAACCATCGCCGGATCATATTCCGCGATGGCCTCGGCTGCGGCTTCTGCGCCTTCGCTGTCCGTCAGGATCACGTTTGCACCTGCGGCCAAAGCATTGGGGATGAAGCGCGCGCCATGAACATTTGTCCCCGGCAGTGCGGCAAACAGAACGCCCTCCGTCACCTCCCGGCTGTCTACGACCAAACCGGTCACAACGGCCTCGCGCCCGCCGCGCGCTGTCAAACCCAATTCGCTTAACGTCTTCTTCTGGCTCAAAGCAGCCCCCACATGTCGTGACACGAACGATTGTTCCAGCCCCTCATGCCCGTAATCGGCTGCCACCTGCAAGACCTGCCATGACGAAGGCTTAGTTCGAGGTCATCACCACGGGTGAGTTTTGTTCATATTCAGGACGCAAGCCCAGCAAAGGCGCGATACGTCCGATCATTTCTGCGGCCACTGGCACAGCCGTCCAACCCGCGGTACGGCGCGGTTTGTCGCCGCTGTTTTCCGACGGCTCGTCCAACGTCACGACCAGCACATATTTCGGATCATGAGCCGGGAACATGGACGCGAAAGTCGCGATGACTTTATCTTTATAATAGCCGCCCCCGCGTTCCTTCGGCTTGTCGGCGGTACCAGTTTTACCGCCCACGTAGTAGCCGGGCACTTCACCAAAGCTGGCTGTACCTTCGGTCACAACCTTGCGCAGCATGGTTCGCGCCGCAGCCGCTGTGTCGGGACGCATGATGCGTTCGCCGTAGCGCGGGCCGGATTGCTTCAGAAGCGTCGGCGTCACCTGATAGCCGCCGTTCGCGATGGTCGCATAAGCCTGTGCCAAATGCAGCGGAGATGCGGATAGGCCATGACCATAGCTGATCGTCATCGTCGACAGTTCGGACCAGTTCGGCGGCAGCAAGGGCTTGCCGCCCTTGGCTTCGGCGATCTCAAGTTTGGTGGGTTCAAAGAAACCAAGCTTGCCGAGGAAATCCTTCTGGCGATCCACACCGATCATCTGCGCGATACGCGCGGTGCCGATGTTTGACGACTTCACGATGATCTTGGTGACCGAAAGCTCTTTGCCGTAGTCATGGAAGTCGCGGATCTTGTGTTTACCCCAGCGCAGCGGGCCCTTGGTGTCGATCATCGTTTCCGCGTTGACCAGACCCAATTCCATCGCTTGTGCAGTGGTGAAAATTTTGAACGTCGATCCCAGTTCGTAAACGCCTTGTACCGCACGGTTGAACAGCGGGCTGTCCGAAGGCGAACCTTCGACAGGCGGTGCCGGTCGATCGTTGGGGTCGAAATCGGGAAGCGAGGCGATCGAGACAACCTCACCAGTGTGAACATCCATAAGGACCGCTGTCGCGCCCTTCGCGTTCATCAGCATCATGCCGCCTGCAAGAACACGTTCGACCGCCGCCTGAACTGTCAGGTCCAGCGAAAGCTGCACAGGGCGGCCTTCCCGTGCGGGATCGCGCAGGTCGTCGTCAAGGAAACGTTCAAGACCGGCGGTACCAACGACCTCGGCGGAATGCACGCCCTCCTGACCGAAACGGGTGCCCCCCAGAACATGGGCTGCCAACGCACCGTTGGGATAAAGACGCATTTCACGCGGACCGAACAGCAAGCCAGGCTCACCGATATCGTGAACCGCTTGCTTTTGTTCGGGCGAGATTTTCTTGCGCACCCAAACGAATTTGCGATTGCCGGAAAAGTCCTTGATCAGACGCTCTTCATCCAGTTCGGGAAAAATCTGAACCAAGGCTTTGGCCGTCCGCTCGGGTTCGATCATCTGCTGGGGATGGGCGTAAAGCGAATGGGTTTCCATGTTGGTCGCAAGGATACGGCCCTTGCGGTCCACAATGTCCGAACGCGCAGCAACAATAGACGCGCCCTGCGTCTGCGCGCGCGGCTCAGAAGGCTCGGACGCAGAAAGCATCCCCATCCGCGTGCCGATCACCGAAAACGCACAAAAGAACATGACGCCAAGAACCAACAAACGCCCCTCGGCGCGGGTGCGTGCGCTGTCGCGCATCTGTTCATGACGGATGCGCAGGTTTTCCCGTTCGATGGCGTCCGGATTTTCGCCCTTTTTACGGGCGTCCAGAATGCGGGCTAGCGGACGAAGCGGTGTGCGGATCATGGCTTCTCGGCTCCTGCGCTGGTCACATCAACCGGTTGCGACAAATCAAGGCTGGGCGGTGCGGGGTACGCCACCTGATCGGCGCGCCCGAATTGGTCGGGGCGGAACGGCAACAGACCCAAACGGTCAAAGTTCAGTTCGGCCAGATCGCGCAGACGGTCAGGACGGTTCAGATAGGCCCATTCGGCCCGCAAAACCGCCAGACGTTCGCGCGCCAGACCGATGTCGCGCTGCAAACGCTCGACCTCGGAAATCGCGGCCTGAGTTTTGTAATTCTCGTGATAGGCCCAAAACGCGAGGCCAATCACCGACAGAAAGGTCATGACATAAATCAGCGTACGCATCAGTGTTTGCCCTTCTTCAGCTGTGGCATTGCGATGTCTTTTGGGTTGATGTCACCGGTCGGCACGTCGGTGCGCCGCGCCACGCGAAGCTTGGCCGAACGGGAGCGCGGGTTTTCTTGCAACTCGGTTTTGTCCGGTCCGACGGCCTTGTTCGTCAGAATTTCGAACTGCGCTGGAATGTCTTCCTGCATCGGCTGATAGCGGTTGGCCCGCCCTGTTTTCCCGCCCCGCAACTGCATGAACCGTTTCACCATCCGGTCTTCGACCGAATGGAACGTCACAACGGCCAGCAAACCGCCGGGTTTCAAGGCGCGTTCTGCGGCCATCAGACCTTCGTACAGTGCATCATATTCATCGTTCACAGCAATCCGCAGCGCCTGAAAGCTGCGTGTCGCGGGATGGGACTGATTGGGTTTCGGGCGCGGCAAGCAGCCCTCGACAATCTCAGCCAGACGCAGAGTTGTCGTGATCGGCTCTTCAGCGCGCGCTTTAACAATCGCCTTCGCAATCCGGCGCGAGGCACGTTCTTCGCCATAGATAAACAGGATTTCGGCCAATTCGACCTCATCCAGTTCGTTGACCAGATCAGCCGCGCTTGGACCATCTTGCGACATTCGCATGTCCAAGGGGCCCTCCCTCATGAAGGAAAAGCCGCGATCGGCCAAATCCAACTGCATCGAACTGACGCCAAGATCCAGAACAACGCCATCAACGTCGGACGCGACCTGATCCATATCTGCGAAATTCGCCTGAACGAGCTTGATCTTGCCGCCGAACTCATCCAGCCACGGCGCAGCCATCTGGTGGGCCAATGGATCGCGGTCGATCCCGATCACCTGATCAGCGCCCGCTTCGACCAAGGCACGGGAATAGCCACCTGCGCCAAAGGTTCCATCGATCCATGTGCCGGAAACGGGCGAAACGGCCTCAATCAGCGGACGCAAAAGGACGGGGATATGAGGTGCATCAGGCTTGGCGGACGCGGCAGCGGCCATCTCCTTAGCCCCCCTGAACCTGATCAAGGAAGATCAGCGGATCGACATCTTCGGGAAGATCGTCCAGCCATTCTTCTTCGACAGCTTTTTCTTCGGTGTCATAGGTCTCGGGGTTCCAGATCTGGAACGTATCACCCGAGGCAATAAAGAACGCCTCGCCGGACAAACCGATTTTTTCGCGCAGCTTCGCGCTTAGAACGATGCGGCCTGTCTCGTCTACGGACGTATCAACCGACTGACCCGAGAAGAGACGCTCAAGCATCTTACGTTCTTTGGACCCGCGGGGCAGCGCCTCGATCTTTTCGTCCACCTCTTCGATGGCATTGATCGTATAGCACTCAAGGTATTTGCGGCGGCTGTCGCCATAGACGATGACGAACTCGGGGCTCTTACCATCGACCCAACCGGGATCACCCGCTTCGAGGACACGACGAAAAGAGGCTGGGATAGACACCCGCCCCTTAGTGTCGACCTTATGTCGACTCTCGCCTCTGAACCTCAGCCTGCGGCCCACGTGCCCGGCCCCTTCTACCTGTCCCCCTGAACGAAAAACGGCGGGTTGATCTGCTGCCAATGATCAACCCGCCGCCTGGTCCCGCTTGGGCGGGAGGATCCCGATCGCGCGCGCCACCTGGGGGGATGTCTGCTCGCTCGCACGCCGGAATTCCGTTTTTTCGATGAAGGGCGAGGCCTGTATGAAACCTGCTTATTGTTTTTATTCGGGATTTTGTTTCGCGGTTTTTGTTTTTATCCGCTTCACTCGACCCTCATCGTGTTACTAGGGATGCCACGGGATTTCATGGGAAGCAACAAAAATTTTCAGGGGAAATTGCTACATCTTGTTTTCCACACCTGTGGATAACTAAATAAAGGCACGAGATTCACATTTCAATCGCACTTATTTCGCGTAAACGTGATCTCAGTACACTATATGTAGTGCCACGCAAAGCTGGATCACCTGACCCACGATTTCCCAAAAAAATTTTCACAGGTCAGGATTTCCCTGCCTTCTGGCACAAAATTGGCCGCATTTTTCGAAGAATCGCGCCTCGTCCCATACGGGACCATGGCCAAATCACCCCAAAACCCAAATCAGACCATACATTCCCATAAGGGGCGCCCATGCTTTCCCATGACCGGTTAAAACGATCACAATCAAGCGCCGCGCAGTTCTTTTATACAGAAGAGAAAGACCACCCAACTCCACCCCAGCCAGCCCGATCTGAAACCAAGCCTTATAATAAAGTCAGCCGCACAGCTAAGCGCAGGCAGATTCTGCGCGCATCGAAAGCAGCGATCTGACCTGCATTTAATGCATCCAGGCCACCTGCCCTTTTTCAACGACTCGATGGCACCTTTCAGAGCCCCCCTGACCACGCATTGTGAATCAGCCCGCCCTTCAATCACACGAGTCGCCATTTTTACGCGCGCAAAGTTGATTCAGCGATCAATTTACGCGGTATCTAACGCGTTAAAGCCCCTCTTTTGAGAGAGAAGTGACCCCACGTCACATTCCGCCATCAAGATACAGCATTGAAAACAAACGGTTTCCTCCATGCATTTTCTGCATAGCAGCATTGCCGTACTGTCCATTGTGCAAGCGCAGCAAATCCCCCATTTTCAACTCAACGAAACGACACACACATCGCGAGGACGTCAAAATGGCATTCGCAGCAAACATCACTTCCGCACGGGGCAACGGCCTCTCCGCAATCGCAGCAAACGTTGTTGCATCGGTCAAAGAAGCAGCGGCGCGCCGCCGTGTCTTCAAGCAGACCTTCAACGAGCTGCAGTCGCTTTCCAACCGCGAACTGGCGGACCTGGGCATCAACCGCTCCATGATCCGTTCTATCGCTCTGGAAGCTGCTAACGCGAAGTAAACGACGCGTTCGGGGCCGGAAGGCACCGGAAAGAATTCGGAAGCAACTTGTTTCCACAAATTTGAAGACCTATCTCCTCCCTCCCTTGGTCTTCATTTTATAGCGACGGGATCTGCTCCTCCCTTTGATCCTGTCGCACCTAACATAGGGATATCGGCGCAAGGCGCTGCTGATC